>JAKPSI010000069.1 GCA_029555415.1 Bacteroidota bacterium
TTCGATACACCCGTTACCGGTGGTAACGTGAGTTTCTATAATCAGAATCCGGATGGTCCGGTATTCCCGACACCAACCATCGGCATGGTGGGATTACTGGAGAACATGAATATGAAGATGACCCTTGATTTCAAGGCAGAAGGTGATGTGATCTTCCTGCTGGGTAATGTAACGGATGATCTGGGATCTTCTCAATACCTGAGCAGTGTACTGAAGGTTGAATATTCGCCCGCACCGCATTTCGATCTGGAAGATGAATTCCAGCTGCAGAAAAAAGTGGCGGCGCTCATTACTGCCGGCCTGGTGCGTTCCGTGCATGATGTCAGTGAAGGTGGGCTGTGGGTAACACTTTGCGAGAGCGGCTTCAACCGCGAGCTGGGCTTCTCCGTCAATTCCGCTGAAGGGGTCCGCAAGGACGCATGGCTTTTCGGGGAAGGTCAATCACGGGTGGTCGTATCCGTTAGTAAAGATAAACTGGCTGCATTCAAAGCGGCACTGGGTGATCATCCTGCCACAGAGATCGGGGTCGTGACCGCCGGTGAAATGATGATCGACGGTGAATTCTGGGGTTCGATCGACTGGTGGAAAGAGCACTACGATACCTCCATCGAGAAATATCTTTCAAGTGAAGAAGCGGGAGCTGCATTGAGTTCATTGTAATAAAAAGAATAATATGGCAAAGAGAATAGCGATCATCGGGGGAGGGAATTTGGGTGCGGCGATCGCCGATGGACTGATCGCGAGCGAATTCAGCCGTCCTGTGGAATTGACCATCACCCGCCGCAACCTGGCAACGCTCAGTCGTTTTGCAGAAAGAGGCTGTACGGTGATCACCGATAATAAGAAAGCGGTGAAGGATTGTGAGATCATCATCCTTGCCGTGAAACCATATAACTACGCGGAGGTCATCCGCGAGATCAAACCCCTGCTCAATCCCAAAAAGCACCTGCTGGTATCCGTTATCACTGGTGTCTGGATCAGCGATCTGCAAAAAGCAGTTGGCAAACCGCTTGCCATTGTACGCGCGATGCCCAATACCGCTATCGCGATCCAGGAAAGCATGACCTGTCTTTCGCACGAAGGAGCCAATGCCACACAACTGAGTTATATCCAGCAATTATTCGGCGTGCTGGGGAAATCGGTCATGGTGGATGAGAAACTCATGGATGCTGCTACTATTCTGGGTGCCTGCGGAACAGCTTATGCTATGCGGTATATCCGGGCCAATATCCAGGGCGGTATCGAGATCGGCTTTGATGCGGCCACTGCCTCGCTGATCGCGGCACAGACCGTCAAAGGCGCGGCGGAATTATTGCTGCAGAAAGGTACGCACCCGGAGCAGGAGATCGATAAGGTAACCACCCCGAAAGGCTGTACCATCGCGGGTTTGAACGAGATGGAGCACCAGGGGTTCAGTTCTTCGCTGATCCGCGGACTGGTCGCCAGCTACAATAAGATCAAGCGTGACTGATCTGGCGGTATGATCTTCCATTTCAGCCACTCCTCTTTCGCAGTATTTCAGGCTGCGGGACTATTCTACATTACGTAATTATTCTAAAAAATGGATATTTTCCATATTATGGAATATATATTGTATTAAATACATGTAAAATTATCTGTTTATCATTGTTTTATATTTTGGTACGGTGTTTTCTTACAGCGAAACACTTCTGTTCCAGCCAGCTTCAGTGAGGGAGAACAGAAATCAACACTGCAGGTTCGCAGTGATGAAAACACAGGCTCCAAAACTAAAAACAAAGCAATGTCGACAAACAAGATCAAATTGAGTTTCCTGCTGATTTTAACTTCAGTATTGCTTCATTCCTGTATTAAACGGGATCTTTCAGGTGGTACAACCAACACGGGCAATACCACAACAACTGCCAATGCGGATGTTCAGCAGCTCATCAATGCGAACATCCCCGCTGCATTCAACTATGCAACTTCTGTCAGCACTCAGGTGGATGTAACGATCCTGGCACCGGATAATACGCCTGTTGCCAATCTTCCTGTCCGTATCCTGACCAGATCATCTGAAGATGGTGGTGTGGAATTATTCAAAGCACTTACAGATCATTCAGGAAGAATGACCGGTACGGTTAAGCTCCCTGCGGATTATACAGAAGTGGTGGTGGATCCCCGCTATCTGGGCGTGATGCGTAATGTGACGGTAAAGATCGTGAACGCTAAGATCGTTTGCCGGATCGGTGGTTCGAATGGCTATTCAGGTAATGTAGTTCCGCTGACCGGTATCACCGGTAAAGCATTTACCGGAAAGATCGAAATGAATCAGAAGGTCGAGGGGACGGTTTACAGTTATATGGGTGCCTATAATAATCAGGGTAAGCCCTCTTATCTTGAACCGGTCAATGAGACGATCAGTGCATCTTTCCTGGCGGATATCAATGCTTCCCTTCCTGAATCAAAACCTGTAATGACCTATCATCCGGATTATCTTTCCAGCAACGCGGAAACGAATCTGAATGTGACCGAACTCAGTGATGTATGGTTCACATTCGTTACTGAAGGTGCTGGTTATATGAACAGTATCGGTTATTATACTTATCCTACCGGCAATCCACCTGCATCTGCAGCCGCGATCGATACCATTAAGGTCATCCTTCCCAATGCCAGTTTATCCGGTAGTGGCGGACAATTGAATCCCGGTAATAAAATCTATCTGGGCCGTTTTCCGGCAGGCGTATCCGTAGGGTTCGTGCTGATCGCGAATGGCTGGAACGGTACTGCAGTGGGAAATGGTTTGCATAAAGTCTTCAGCAATGATGCGCTTAATCAGGGCGCAACCGCTTCAAATAAACGCCAGACCGTATTGCTACATGATAATCAGTTGGGTCTTTTCCTGGTCGGCTTTGAAGATATCATCCGTGATTATTCAAACTGTGATCATGATTTCAACGACTGTGTATTCTATATCAAGAGTAATCCCGTTACTGCGATCGCTACGACCAATGTGAACCCGATGGATCATCCGATCGACACCGACCATGATGGCGTGAATGATACTTACGATGATTTCCCGAATGATCCGACCCGTGCTTATGTGACATATTATCCTTCTGCAACCGGTATGGGTACCCATTCATTCGAGGATAACTGGCCTTATCTGGGCGACTATGACATGAATGACCTGGTCGTGAATTACCGTTATCAGGTTATCTCCAATGCCCTGAACCAGCCCCTTGAAATGAATGCCAAATATGTACTCCGTGCATCCGGTGCGTCTTTCAAAAATGGTTTCGGTGTGGAGTTCCCCTTCGCATCCAATCTGGTAAGGTCCGTTGCAGGAAGTCTCGTTACCAATAATAATGTAGTGACGATAGGTACGAATGGCTGTGAAAGCGGTCAGTCCAAAGCGGTCATCATTCCGTTCGATGATGCATACAAAGCCATGAATGCCTCCGGCAACTTCATCAATACCTATCCGGGTTTGCCTGTACTGACCCGGGATACGATCAGTATGGATATCAAATTCACAAGGGCGCTCACGCTGCAGGAATTCGGAAGTGCACCCTTTAATCCTTTCATCATCATCGATCATATCCGTGGCCGGGAAGCACATATGGCCGGATATACACCAACCAGCAAGATGGATACCCGGTATTTCGGCATGGGTGCCGATAATTCCATCCCTTCACAGGGGCGGTACTATAAAACAGCAGCCCAATTGCCCTGGGGTATCGATTTCTCAGAGAATTTCGACTATCCGGCAGAAGGTAAAACGATCAATGCCGTGTTCCTGAAATTCCAGTCGTGGGCCCAAAGCGCCGGTACCACTGAAAAAGGCTGGTACAAAGACGCCGTCAATACCGTTACCGCCAAACTTTTCAGGCGATAACCGATAACGAACTTTTTCAAGCCTTACCCTTTTCAATAGCAAAAACGTATACCAACCGCTCTGCCACTTAACCAGCAGGGTGGTCA
Organism: Bacteroidota bacterium; assembly: GCA_029555415.1. GTDB lineage: Bacteria > Bacteroidota > Bacteroidia > Chitinophagales > Chitinophagaceae > JAKPSI01. Next base: position 3,943 of record JAKPSI010000069.1, read on the forward strand.
GGTATACGTTTTGCAATTTCAGGCACGGATCCCTTTGCTGCAGATCATTTGTTTTCTCACTGAATTGCTGTCTTTATCCACATCCTTTATCTCGGATTTTACAGACCCGAATATTTCTTTTACCTTTACATGACCTCACGGAATTTCTACCTTATCTTTTTTCCTTCGAAGTATCCGCTGGTCATTGGGTGGGATCCATTTCTGCTTATTTAGGGTTGTTTCTTGTTCTTGTAAAATTGTGTTTCCGATTATACAGGACCCGGCAGTCATTTTGTTTTTCCCCCGATCAACTATTATTAAAAAATGACCTGCAATGGCTAAGTATATTTTTGTTACGGGTGGTGTAACTTCTTCTTTAGGTAAAGGCATTATCGCGGCTTCGCTCGCAAAACTGCTGCAGGCGCGTGGCCTGAAAGTGACCATCCAGAAATTCGATCCCTACATCAACGTGGACCCCGGCACACTTAATCCCTATGAGCACGGAGAATGTTTCGTAACGGAAGATGGTGCCGAGACCGATCTTGACCTCGGTCACTACGAACGCTTCCTGAACATCTTCACCTCGCAGGCCAATAACGTTACCACCGGCAGGATCTATCAGACCGTCATCAATAAAGAAAGGGAAGGGGCTTACCTCGGTAAGACCGTTCAGGTCGTTCCGCATATCACCGATGAGATCAAGCGCCGGATGCTGCATCTGGGTCAGACCGGTGAATTCGATATCGTCATCACCGAGATCGGTGGTACGGTCGGTGACATTGAAAGTCTTCCCTTCGTGGAAGCCGTGCGCCAATTACAATGGGAATTACCGGAAGAAGACACACTCGTAGTGCATCTGACCCTGATCCCTTATCTCAAAGCTGCAAAAGAGCTGAAAACCAAGCCCACACAGCACAGCGTTAGGATGCTGAGCCAGGAAGGTGTGCACCCCGATATCATCGTTTGCCGTACCGAAAGGACACTGACTCCCGAATTACGCCGCAAGATCGCGTTGTTCTGCAATGTGAAAATGGAAGCCGTGATCGAAGCCGCCGATGCTCCGACGATCTACGAAGTGCCCCTGGCCATGATGCGGGAACAGCTGGACATTATCAGTCTGAAGAAACTCAACATCACCGAATACAGAGAGCCGGAACTCGCGCGCTGGAAAGAATTCCTCGATAAGCTGAAATATCCCAAGGATAAAGTAGCGATCGGTCTGATCGGTAAATATATCGAACTGCAGGATGCATATAAATCCATCCTCGAATCATTCGTACACGCCGGTGCGATGAATGAATGTCAGGTACAGATCATCAATGTGCACAGTGAATTCATCACGGATGAGAACGTGTCAGAAAAGCTGGCCGGACTCGACGGTCTGCTGGTAGCACCCGGTTTCGGACACCGTGGTGTGGAAGGAAAGATCGTTGCCGTGAAATACGCCCGTGAGAATAAAATGCCATTCTTCGGTATCTGTCTCGGTATGCAGATGGCCGTCATCGAATTCGCCCGGAACGTACTCGGACTGAAAGATGCACATTCCACCGAAATGAATCCGGATACGAAGAATCCTGTGATCGACCTGATGGATGAACAGAAAAAGATCACAGCGAAAGGTGGTACCATGCGACTGGGTTCTTATCCCTGCGAGATCAAGGAAGGAACACTGGCACATTCCATCTACGGAAAAACATCCATTACGGAACGTCACCGTCACCGCTGGGAATTCAATAACAGTTACCTCGAACAGTTCGAAAAAGCCGGTATGATGGCATCGGGAAAGAACCCGGGCACGAATCTGGTGGAGATCGTCGAACTGCCCAATCACCCCTTCTTCATCGGGGTGCAATATCACCCGGAACTGAAAAGTACCGTTGAGAACCCACAACCGGTTTTCGTACATTTTGTAAAAGCCGCCAGGGAGTATGCGGAGCGGAAAGATGACGTGAAGAGTCCGGTGCTTCAAGGCGAATCGGCTTAAGCAGTCGTTAGTCTTTAGTCCGTACTATGGGGCTGTAGAATTATTCCGGGAATCCTCATTTGTTTTCGGCAGACTTTTCCCCCTTTATACCGGTTGCCGGCTACAGACTACCGACTAATGGCTACCGACTAACCACTAAAGACTACCGACTAATAACTAAACTCCTATCTTTGCCCCCTCCAAAAAAGCAAGTATGAAGTTCGACCGTAATACGATATTGGGCCTGGTCATATTGGGCGCTCTGTTCTTCGGATATTTCTATTACACCAATCAGGAACAGATGGCCCTGAACAAGGCCCGGGCCCGCGAGCAGTTCGTAAAGGATTCCATTGCCCGGGTAAATGGTCCTAAAAAAGATACCCTGGCCATCCGCCGGGATTCACTGACATCCGACTCCGCCACCCGAGCGATCAATGCCGGAACATTCCAGCAGTCTGCCGGTGGTACGGAACAGCTGGTGACTTTGGAGAACGACCTGATCCGCGTCACTTTCACGACCAAAGGCGGACAGCCTAAAATGGTGGAACTGAAGAAATACAAAGGTCCCGACAGCAGCCTCGTGAAACTGGCCGGTTCCAATTTCAATAAACTCAGTTACACGATCAATACCGCGGCCAACCGCAGCGCGCAAACAGGTGATCTGTTCTTCAGCAAGATAGATTCAGTCACCAATGCAGATAAGAGCAAGACGATCTCCTTCACGCTGCAGTCGTCCGACAGTGCCAGCGCCGGTACGGCCATCACACACAGCTATACCATCAAGCCGGACGATTATATGATCGGACTGGATGTGAAAATGAATGGTGCCGATAAACTGCTGACACAGGGTATCATGAACCTGAACTGGCAATATGCCGCTGCACAGCAGGAATCGGATGTTTCATTCGAAAAACAGAATACACAGATCGGTTACGTGGAAGACGGTGAATTCGATTACCATACCATCGGTCGCCGCAGCAGCAAGACCTTCGATAAGAATGTGAAATGGGTAGGGGTGCGTCAGCGCTTCTTCTTCAGCCTCATCGTTGCGAAGGATAATTTCGCTTCCGGCAAAATGGACTGGACGGTCCCTGCGGACAGTATGAAGACGATCGTTGAATCCACCACCAATTTACGTGTACAGTTCCCCGTTGCTTCTTCCGCTACACAGTCGTTCAGCCTTTATTATGGTCCGTCCGACTATCACCTGCTCCGTAAATACGACCTCCAGCTCGATAAACTCGTGAACCTGGGTCAGGGTATGTACGCTTTTGTACGTCCGCTGAACCGCTTTGTGATCCTGCCCATCTTTGATTTCATGAAGAGTATCGGAGGCAGTTATGGTATCGCGATCTTATTACTGACCTTATTCATCCGTTTGCTGATATCGCCGTTAACCTATTCCAGCTATCTCAGCGGTGCCAAAATGAAGGCCCTGCGTCCGGAGATCGCTACGCTCAAAGCTAAGTTCGGTGAGGATCAGCAGGCGATGAGCATGGAGCAGATGAAATTATTCAGGGAGGCCGGTGTGAATCCGCTGGGCGGATGTATCCCCGCGCTGTTACAGATCCCGATCTTCTTTGCCTTGTATAGTTTCTTCAACTCGCAGATCGGATTACGGGGTGCCAGTTTCCTGTGGGCGAACGACCTGTCCGCCTTCGATGAAGTGATCAAATGGGGCGATGTGCCGGTACTGAGCTTCCTGCTGGGCCATCACCTGAGCATGTTCACCATCACTGCGGTGATCACCAGCTTCCTGATCTCCCTGTACAGCATGAGCATGACGCCTGACCAGAACAATCCGATGCTGAAGTACATGCCGTACATCTTCCCGGTATTCATGCTTTTCATCTTCAACCGGCTGCCATCGGCCCTGACCTGGTATTATACGGTATCCAACCTGATCACCCTGGCACTGCAGTTCGTGATCCAGAACTATATCATCGATCATGACAAGATCCTTGTGCAGATCGCGGAGAACCGGAAGAAGCCCAAGGCCAAGTCGAAGTGGGCGGAGCGCATGGAGCAGATGCAGGAACAGCAGAAGCGCATGAAAGATGCGCAGCAGAAGAACAAGAAATAAGAAACGTTAAAAATACCTTCACAGGCCGCCCCTCAGGCGGCCTGTATTTTTTCAGTACGCAACTTATTGGTTAAATTGGCACGTCTTTTATACAGTTAAAGGAGAACTGAACAGTATGAAAAAGTTAAACGCAATTCTGGTCCTCATCGCCGCACTGGTCGTTACCACTTCCGCTCACGCGCAGCGTAAGCTGACCGAAGCGACGATCTCTTATGATATCATGATCAATACCGGAAATGCTTCGCCGCAGGCGGTGGATCTGCTGGATGGCGCAACGAGTGTGATCTACCTGAAAGGCAATTCCAGCCGTTCCGAAATGATCAGTTCGCTGGGTACACAATCGACCATCATAGACGGGAAAAGCGGCGCCATCACTATCCTGAAGGATTATGGTGAACAGAAGTATATGATCAGCATGACACAGGCGGAATGGAAGCAGTCGAACAGGAAATATGATTCTGTCACTTTCGCTTATTTCGAAGAATACAAAGTGATCCAGGGTTACAAATGCC
>JAKPSI010000070.1 GCA_029555415.1 Bacteroidota bacterium
TTGCAAGACAGAACCTCCATATCGGTGGACATGGTAATATCATCAATGCAGTGACACACAGTCACGGACCCAGTTGGCGAATGATCGTACAACTGAGTACGCCTACGGAAGCGTATGGAGTGTATCCGGGCGGACAAAGCGGTAACCCCGGCAGCCGGTTCTATGATAATTATCTGGATGATTGGGTCGAAGGACGCTACAATAAACTCTGGTTCATGCATGACGCGGACAGGACCGACAAACAAGTGAAATGGACCATGACCTTCAGCAAGGGCTGATAAAAAACGATCAACGTACTGAAAAAATACTGATATGAAATTCTTAGCTGCACTGATACTGACCGGACTGCTTGCTTATATCGCCGGAATTTATTTGCCCTGGTGGTCCGTTGCCATTGCCGCTTTTGTAGTGGCCGCGCTGATCCATCAGAAAGCCGCGAAGGCTTTTCTGGCCGGATTCCTGGGTGTATTCCTGCTGTGGGCGGGATTGTCCTTCTGGATCGATCTTCAGAATGACGGCATTCTTTCCAAAAGGATCGCGAATCTGCTGCCACTGGGCGGGAACAGCATGCTGCTGATCGGCGTTACAGGTTTGATCGGCGGACTGGTAGCTGGCTTTGCCGCGATGAGCGGGAGCTACCTGCGGGCTACGGTAAAGTCGCGCTGAGAACAGCTTTCAGACAATTTCATATCTTTGCCCTGCTTTAGGGATTTTGCCCAACCTGCAATTGGGGTTCCTGACGAACAAAAATCTTTTATATGGCAGTACTGCACAACCGTGTTTCCCGGCGCGAGCTGAAGGAACGTATACAGAACGATCCCACACCCCGGACGACCATTTCCTTCTATTGTTATTTCCCTGTCACGGAACCACCTAAGTTCAGGAATGAACTGTACCGCAAATTCAATGAGCTGGGTGTACTGGGCCGCATCTATGTTGCCGAAGAAGGGATCAATGCACAGATCAGTTTACCTACCGCGAACCTCAGCGCATTCAGGGAATACCTGGATAGTTATGAAGCTTTGAAAGGATTGCGTCTGAACATCGCGGTGGATGATGATGGCAGGTCTTTTTATGTGCTTGATATCAAAGTGCGCAAACAGATCGTGGCAGATGGGATCTCGGATCCTTCATTTGACATGAACAACCGCGGACGGTATGTGGATGCGGAAACCTTCAACCAGTTTACGGAAAGTCCGGATACGGTCGTGATCGACATGCGCAACCATTATGAATTCGAAGTGGGCCATTTTGAAAAAGCGATCGAAGTGCCGAGTGATACCTTCCGGGAGCAATTACCCATGGCAGCGGAGATGATGGAAGCGGATAAGGACCGGACGATCATCATGTATTGTACCGGTGGCATCCGTTGCGAAAAGGCTTCGGCCTTCATGCTGCATAAAGGTTTCAGGAATGTGTTCCATCTGGAAGGCGGCATCATCAATTATACGAATCAGGTCAAGCAAAAAGGATTACCCAATAAATTCCACGGTAAGAATTTCGTTTTCGATCAGCGTCTGGGCGAACGCATCACCGATGAGATCATTGCGCATTGCCATCAGTGCGGTAAGCCCGCCGATACACATACCAACTGCGTGAATGACGCTTGCCACCTGCTTTTCATTCAGTGTGAGGATTGTAAGAAGCAATACGAGAATTGCTGCAGTGCCGATTGTCAGAGCTTCATCCATTTGTCTCCCGATGAGCAAAAGGAAAAAAGAAAAGGAATCGATAAAGGGCGGAATGTGTTCAATAAATCAAAGTCCA
>JAKPSI010000077.1 GCA_029555415.1 Bacteroidota bacterium
TCTCCTTCTGATCCTTGAAACGAACGATCTCCATACATGTAACCGGAAAAGTACAGGGGGTGTATTACCGCCAGTCCACCAAAGAAAAAGCAATCGCACTCGGCATCACCGGCCATGTGCAGAATGAACGGGATGGCTCCGTTTCCATCACCGCAACCGGCACTGATATACAACTGGATGAACTGATCGCCTGGTGCCGCAGGGGCCCTGCGCGGGCGATGGTGGATCAGGTGCATGTGACAGAACGGCCACTTGAAGAGATCGGGAAATTCAGTATAAATTAATGTGAAAGCAGTATTAGGCAGATCGTATTAAGACCTTTCTAACAGGCGAACTTGTTTTATTAAAATCTTCAGTTTCAAATTAACGCTCAGACCACCTAATCTACCGCCTTTAGCGACTATTTTATAATGACCCCTCTGTTCTTCGAAGCCTCTGGCTTCACTGACGACTATACAGCCGCTGGCAAGACGGCAATTATTAATGATTAATAATACTATTCAATATAAACGCCTGAATTAAAACCTGAAACATTGTTATTTGAAACTGCAAGTTTCGAACAACATGCATAATAACTTTATTGCACTCGCTGCAAGCGATAAAATAAAACCCCGGAACTAAAAGTTCCGGGGCCCGCTACTCCTGAAATTGTATCAAAAATGATCACAAAAAAAGCCACTGATGAAAACACCAGCAGCTTTAATATCAGCTCTTGTCAGAACGCACCTATTACCTCTTACCTCTTAACTATTACCTTACACCTCTTACCTCTTAACTATTACCTTTTTCAAGATTTTTTAGCATATCACCGGTCATCCTTTCCAGATCATACTCCTCCTTCCAACCCCAATCCTTCCTTGCCACTGCATCATCAATGCTTTGCGGCCAGCTGTCGGCGATCTGCTGGCGGTAGTCCGGCTTATAACTGATCGTGAATTCCGGGATATGTTTCTTGATCTCCGCTGCGATCTCTTTGGGAGAGAAACTCATGGAGGAAACATTATAGGAAGTGCGGATCTTGATCTTCGAGGCGGGTGCTTCCATCAGTTCAATGGTGGCACGGATCGCATCATCCATATACATCATCGGCAGGTAGGTATCTTCCTGCAGGAAGCAATTGTATTTCTTTTCCTCCAAAGCCTGATGGAATATCTCCACAGCGTAATCGGTCGTGCCTCCACCCGGTTCTGATTTATAGGAGATCAGTCCGGGATAACGGATGCTTCTTACATCCACCCCATAACGCTGATGGAAATAATGGCACCAGAATTCACCGGCGTATTTGCTGATCCCATAGACCGTGATCGGTTCGATGATCGTTTGCTGCGGGCAATTTTGACGAGGCGATGTGGGACCAAATACCGCGATCGAACTCGGCCAGTATACTTTATGTAATTTTTCCTCGCGGGCGATGTCCAGTACATTCAGCAGGCCCTGCATGTTCAGGTTCCAGGCCAGTCCGGGATTCTTTTCACCGGTGGCGGACAGGATCGCAGCCAGCAGATAGATCTGTGTGATGTTCTGGCGGATCACCTGCACATGCAACATCTCTTTGTTCATCACATCCAGTGAAACATAGGGGCCTGTTCCTTCCAGCAGAGGGTTCTGTTCCCTCAGGTCGGATGCCACCACATTGGCATTGCCATAAATTTTACGGAGTGCCAGGGTGAGCTCCACCCCGATCTGGCCAGAGGCGCCAATGACCAGTATCTTTTCTTTGACCATAGCAAGCGATTGAGCAGCAAAGATGAATGACCGGCCCTCAAATTCCAAATCTCATCTTACAAAAGCCCGGAAAGGAAAACTAAAAACTTACCGCTAATTTTGCGGCATGGATAATTTTCTGAAGGACCTGTTCGCCCGCCAGTCGTACGACCCGGCCCATTTCTTCCTGCTCGCCGGACCCTGCGTCGTGGAAAGCGAAGAATTGCTGGATGAAGTGGCACAAAAAGTATCGACCGTTTGCCGCAACCTCGGCATCCCCTATATCTTCAAATCCTCCTACCGTAAAGCGAACCGCACAAGCGGCAGCTCTTTTACCGGACTGGGTGATGAGACCGCATTACAGTTGTTGCAAAAGACGGGCAGGAAATATGACCTGCCTGTGGTGACCGATATCCACTCTGCTCCGGAAGCTGCCATGGCTGCTCCTTATGCGGATGTACTGCAGATCCCGGCCTTCCTGTGCAGGCAGACCGACCTGCTGATCGCCGCTGCTGAAACCGGAAGGATCGTGAATGTGAAGAAAGGTCAATTCGTGAGTGGTGAAGCCATGAAATTCGCGGTGGAGAAGATCCGCAACGCGGGCAATCAAAAGATCATGCTGACGGAACGCGGCACCACATTCGGTTACCAGGACCTGGTGGTCGATTACCGCAACATCCCCGCTATGCAGGCTCATGGTGTACCGGTGGTGATGGATGTAACACATTCCCTGCAACAACCCAACCTGAGCTCCGGCATCACGGGCGGCAATCCGCAACTGATCGGCACGATCGCCAAAGCTGCCATCGCGGCGGGTGCGGACGGGCTTTTCATTGAAACACACCCGAACCCGTCAGTAGCGAAAAGTGATGGCGCGAATATGCTGCGCCTCGATCTGCTGGAGCCCCTGCTGGAACAATTAGTGAAGCTGCGCAAAGCAGTAGTATAAAATAAAAAGGCAGACCCTATGGTCTGCCTTTTTTCATTGCAGTATTTTATGTTACCGGAGGTCCACTTCTTCCACACCGGGATATTTCTTCTTATCGAATGAAAACTCCGTATCCGCTATCACGGTACTGGTGTTCATGCTGCTCACCGTATAACTGTAACGGTTACCCGCTTTTTCCAGCACCTTGGTACTGTAGATGGATTTATTGGCCTTATCGATCAGCAGGTACACTTTATGGAAGGGCTTGCTTTTATCTACCGGGGTCATTTCGATCTCCTGCACCACTTTGTTGCCAACTTTCTTTTCACCGTTCAGCATGTACAGGAAATCCTTATCGTAAAAATTAGTGAACAATTTCTGGGGCGTGATCATACCACTGGAGGCATCAAGATTACTGATGGTTACTTCGTTGGCGGCTTTGTCGTAGTTCCAAACCGTAGCCCCGTTGCAGAAGATCTCCTGTCCGCCGAAACTCACCCGGTATTTGGTGCCTTTCATCAGCAGGGTACCGGATTTAGCGGCCAGTTGTTTGCCGGCGGCATTCTCCGCTTTGTACGCGAAACTGGCTTTAACGGACTTGAACGTTTTGAATTTGGCGCTGACCCCGTCAAGGATCGCTTTGGCAGCGGGATCATTGGTGGTCTGTGAAAAAGCCGTCCAACTCAAAGCGATCAGCAACGTCGCGGTAAAAAATTTCTTCATGATGGTACTTTATGGTGGTGGCCGGTTTGATGACCGGCGGGCAAAGATAACCGATTTCCTTAAAAAGGATGATGAGGCCGGTTACAGGGTTGCAAGTAACCTGATCTTAACAGTTTTATGACGATATGATCATCCCAGCGCATCCAGATGCTGCTGCAGGTCCATTTCCGTTTTGATGAGCACTTCACGGGCTTTGCTGCCCTGGTTGGGACCCACGATACCCGCCGATTCCAGCTGATCCATCAGTCGCCCCGCCCGGTTATAACCCAGTTTCATCCGGCGCTGTAACAGGGAGGTGGAACCGATCTGGTTCTGAACGATGAGGCGTGCGGCATCTTCGAAAAGGGAGTCGCGGTCAGACAGGTCGAAGTCCTTCCCTTCCATATCCTTCTCGTCGATATATTCCGGCAGCAGAAAGGCCTGCGGATAACCGCGCTGCTTCCCGATGAATTCAACGACATTCTCCACTTCCGGTGTATCCACGAATACGCATTGCAGACGAGTTACTTCACCATGGTGCGAGATCAGCATATCTCCTTTTCCGATCAGCTGATCGGCACCACCCGCATCAAGGATGGTACGGGAGTCGATCTTGGAAGATACCTTGAACGCGATACGTGAAGGGAAGTTGGCCTTGATGGTACCTGTGATGATGTTCACCGAAGGACGCTGGGTGGCGATGATCAGGTGAATACCTACGGCACGTGCCAGCTGGGCCAAACGCGCGATCGGCATCTCGATCTCCTTACCGGCGGTCATGATCAGGTCCGCAAACTCATCGATCACCAGTACGATGAACGGCAGGTACTGATGCCCTTTCTCGGGATTCAGTCTGCGTTTGATGAACTTATCATTGTACTCTTTGATGTTCCGCGCACCCGCTTCTTTCAGCAGGTCATAACGGTTATCCATCTCGATACACAATGCGTTCAGCGTATTGATCACTTTCTTGGTATCGGTGATGATGGCTTCATCCTCGCCCGGCAACTTGGCCAGGAAATGTTTTTCGATCACACGGTACAGACTCAGCTCCACTTTCTTCGGATCGATCAGTACGAACTTGAGTTGTGACGGATGTTTCTTGTACAGCAGGGAAACAAGGATGGCGTTCACCCCAACGGATTTACCCTGACCCGTGGCACCGGCCATGAGCAAGTGAGGCATACTGGCCAGGTCAACGATGAAATTCTCATTATCGATCCGTTTACCGATGGCGATGGGCAGACTGTAACTGTTATGCTGGAATTTCTCGGAAGCCAGCAGGGTTTTCATGCCCACGATACTCTTCTTCACATTGGGTACCTCTATACCGATGGTGCCTTTACCGGGTATGGGCGCGATGATTCGGATACCGAGGGCAGCAAGGCTCAGGGCGATATCATCTTCCAGGTTCTTGATCCTGGAGATGCGGATACCCGCCGCCGGTACGATCTCGTATAATGTAACGGTCGGGCCTACCGTGGCACTGATCTTCTGTATCTCGATGGAATAGTTGCGCAGGGTGGAGATGATCTGGTTCTTATGATTCTCCAGTTCACTTGCGTCCTGTACGATCTTCTCTGCCGCATAAGTTTCCAGCAGGTTCAGGGTCGGATATTTATAATCACGCAGATCGAGCGTCGGCTCATAAGGAGGCAGGTTCTCAATAACGGTCTCCTGTTGTTCCGCGATGGGATCAGGAACGGATTTGATCTCCAGTTCCAGATCATCACCGGACACAACGGGTTCCGGTGCTTTCTGTACGGGCTTTACAGGAACTACGGGTTCTATGGGCAGATCATGCGCATGGATGATCTCATTCACCACTTCTTTTTCAGGTGTGGTTTCTTCCGCCTCTATCGCTTCCACTGCCTCTTCCGGAGTTTCTTCTTTTTCGATGAGCTGGAATTCCGGAACGGCTTCTTCCTTCACCGGATTCACCAGCGCGCGGCCTTTATCTTTCAGCGTATTGGTCTTACCGGCATCGTACAGATCATTGATAGTGGCACCGGCGATCACCGTTTTATCTTTTTCGTCCTCTCCTTTCTCCTCCTCAGTAGCGGCTTCCTCTGTTATAGCAGGAGCGGCAGCACGCTGGGGCAGATTGAACGCGGGATTGAATTGCCAGATGAAATAACCCAGTGCAAGTAGTAACAGGATGGCAGCTGTTCCGAAATTACCGACCGCTCCGGTCATCATATCACTGATCATATTCCCCACACCACCGCCGAAGCGGAAATCGCTGCTGGCAAAAATGAAGGATAAGGAGGCGGACAGCACGACCAGTCCGACCGTTACATATTTCAGATTACGCCAGATCGAGAATACCCGGCGGGTAAATAAAAGATTGGTACCGACCACGAAGAAGAAGGTACAGATGAGCAGGGACGCCACCCCGAATCCTTTATAGATGAAGAAATGCGAAACGAGTGCACCCAAACGGCCCAGCAGGTTGGATACATGCACACTGTTCTCGAATAGGATGGAGAGTCCGCTGCTGAAGACCTTTTGCTGGTCTTCCTTCCAGGTGAAGAAATAGGAAATGAAAGCAATGAACAGGAAAATGGCCAGCAACAGGAATACCGCGCCTGTGATCTTCCAGGTCCGCTCGTCACGTGCCAATGCCTTCCAATCGATGCTTTCCTCTTTCTCTGCCTTGAATGAACGGGATGCGGGGGCAGGTTTTTCCGAAGGACTGGTTTTTGATTTCTTTTTCAGCTTGTTAGCCATGTCTGCAAAGATAATAATGTTTGATTTTCCACGGAGGGCTGTTCGCCCTGACCCTCAACGGGCACCGGGCTCAAAAATACCGGAAAGTAGTATGGAAAACATCAGAAAAAACAGCGGCGAAGCCTTACATTTGAAGGACTCCCCCTCACTGCTGTATGAATAGAAAAATCTGGCTCCTGGTTATCCTGCTGCCGGCATTCATTTTGCCGGGCCTCTTCGCGTCCGCTCAGGGGAAAACGCCTGACAGCTGGATCGACATCAATCATATCCGCTTTGCGGCGCCAATCATGAATCAGGTGCGTAATGCTTATGCTTCGCCTGACAGCGAGTGGGAGCATCACCCGGAGATCGTTCACTTTACGGATGGGGTCATTCATAAAAAGGCTTTACCCAATGAAGTGGTCACGAAAAAATGTCTGCTGGAGTTCCATGCCTTCAATTCAGCAGATACTGCGGTCAGTGCTTTATTCTTCCCTGGTTTTTGTTACCGGGATATCCGTTTGTTCCGCAGAACAGCTAACGGCGTAACACTGTTACCGCGTGTATTGTCACAGAACGAAGACAGCATCGGTTTCCGTGAGTTCACTCTCGCACCGCATGATTCAGCGGTCATCATCGCGGAGCTGAGTTTCCTGAAGACCTATATCAATACGGTCAGGCCAAGATTGCTCAATTCTGATTTTGAGGATTCCTTCATGGCCGATCTGCATGATTCACATAACCTGAGTGACCTGATCACTTTCGTATTGTGCGGATTGCTGCTGATGATGGTGCTCTACTCCCTCGCCAACTTCTTCCAGGGTGCCAATAATGAATTCCTGTATTATTCCGGGTATGCCTTCTTCCTGGGAATGATGCTTTTTATGAAGGCGATCTATAATTTCCATGCGACCGAGACCTCTTTCTTCATCGAGTCCTATCTGGATTTTATCATGCAGAATGCGGGAATCATCTTTTACATGATCTTCATGCGCCGCTTTCTGGACGCAAAGACCCAATACCGTTTCCTCGATAAATTATACAGTTATGGTGTGATCCTGCTGGTCATTTCAAGCTTCCTCTACACCTACTTCCATTACTTCACGAATAATTTTCCTGCGGAGAATCTGGTCGAGAACATCACCAAATTCCTGCTTTTACTGATGGTCATCATTTTTCTGGTTTACAGTTCAAGCCGCTGGCAGGACCGATTGCTGCGCTACCTTTTCTGGGGCAATCTTTTCTTTTTCCTGTTCTCTGTACTGTCCCTCGCGCTGACACTGAATTCCAACCTCTTTGGCCTGACCGGTATCTTCCGGAATTCGCTTTTCTATTATGAAGCCGGACTATTCCTTGAACTCGTATTCTTTCTGGCAGCCCTGAATCAGAAGAACAAATCGAATATCATCGCGCAAACGAAGGAAAGGGAAAGACTGAAAGCGGATAATCAGCTGAAGGAATACGAAAAAGAGATCGCCGTGTACAAGGCGCAGCAGAATGAAAGGGAACGGATCTCAGCAGATATGCATGATGAGCTGGGTTCGGGTATGACGGCCATACGCCTGATGAGTGAGATCGCGCGGAACAAGATGAAGGAGAATACACCGGTCGAGATCGAGAAGATCTCTCATTCCGCCAATGACGTGCTTAATAAAATGAACGCGATCATCTGGAGTATGAACAGTGGGAATGACAGTCTGGACAACCTCATCTCCTATATCCGTTCTTACGCGCTGGAATATTTCGAGAACACACCGATCGAATGCAAGGTCATCACTCCTGAAACGATACCGGATCATCAGCTGACGGGCGACAAAAGGCGAAATGTATTCCTAAGTGTGAAAGAGTCGCTGAATAATGTCATGAAGCACTCAAAAGGTTCTCATGTACAGATCACCTTAGAGATCAGCGACCAGTTATTGGTGCGCATCGCGGATAACGGTGCAGGGATCGATATGCAGAACCTGCGTCAGTTCGGGAATGGTTTGAAAAATATCGCACACCGCATGGAAAGCATCGGTGGCACGTTCAGCATCCGGAATGAACATGGAACGATCACGGAATTGAGACTTCCGCTTTACCAGCTCTGATCATTTACGCATCACTCCGATCATCAGGCAGATCCAGCCTGTGATGAAGCAAACACCACCCAATGGGGTAACGGGCCCCACGAAACGGATCGCGTCACTTCCATTCAATTTGAGGATGGTCAGCAGGTACAATGAGCCTGAAAAAAGGATGGTGCCTGCGATCAGCAGATTACCTGAAACACGTATCCACTTTTTATTCCCCTTTTCATAGAGCATTCCAACGGCCAGCAAAGCCAATGCATGGTACATCTGGTATTGAACCGCGGTCTGATAACCGTGAAGGATCTTTTCATCAGCGGTCAGCTGTTGCAGCCCGTGTGCGCCGAATGCGCCTAAAGCCACGCCTGAAGCGCCGAAGAAAGCTGCGAGGATGAGGAAGTTTCTATGCATGGAATAATAATTCGATCAGTTTTTCCGGCTGCAGCGGCTCGTCATCGATATGGATGCCGGCCTGTTCATAATAAATGCGGCGGTCGGAGAATTTTTTGCTGATAAAAGCGCGCAATTGTTCATCAGAGAGATCACGCAGCAACGGCCGCTTATCTTTTTCATTCACCAGCCGTTTGTACAAAGTATCCAGTGGCGTATTGATCCAGACCGTTTCGCCCTGCTCCTTCATGTAACCGATGTTGTTGAAATAACAGGGGGTACCGCCACCAACGGCCATGACGAATGAATCATGACTTTCAGAAATGATATGAAGGGTTTCTTTTTCCAGCTGACGGAAATATTCCTCGCCTTTCGATGCGAAGATCTCCGTGATCGGCACACCTTCACTCCCTTCTACCTGTTCATCCAGATCGAAGAAAGGCAGACCCAGTTGCTGGCTCAGGAGCCGCCCCCAGTATGATTTTCCCGATCCCATGAAACCTGTCAGGTATATCTTCATCGCGCGATCGTTTTTTATTTGAATGCATTGAAGCCGGTCACATCCATACCTGTAATGAGCAGGTGGATATCATGCGTGCCCTCATACGTGATCACACTTTCGAGGTTCATCATGTGGCGCATCACCGGGTATTCGCCTGTAATGCCCATACCGCCCAGCATCTGGCGCGCATCCCGGCAAATGTCCGTGGCCATGGCGCATGAATTGCGTTTGGCCATACTCACTTGTTGCGGTGTCACGCGACCTTCACTCATCAGTACACCCAGTCGCCAGTTCAGCAACTGTGCTTTGGTGATCTCAGTGACCATCTCTGCCAGTTTCTTTTGCTGCAACTGGAATGCGCCAATGGGTTTGCCGAACTGCATACGCTCCTGAGAATAACGCAATGCGGTATCATAGCAATCCATCGCCGCACCGACCACGCCCCAGGCAATACCATAGCGTGCTTTGGTCAGGCAACCCAGCGGACCTTTCAGTCCTTTCACATTAGGAAGAATATTTTCTTTCGGCACTTTTACATTATCGAATACCAGTTCACCGGTAGCGGATGCACGAAGGCTCCATTTACCATGTGTGGTGGGTGTGGTAAAACCTTCCATGCCTCTTTCCACGATCACACCACGGATCTCACCGTTATCATCTTTGGCCCAAACCACTGCTACCTGCGCGAAGGGAGCATTGCTGATCCACATCTTTGCACCGTTGAGGATCACATGATCACCGGCATCCTTGATGGTGGTGAGCATGCTGGAGGGATCACTTCCGTGGTTGGGTTCGGTCAGACCGAAGCAACCGAGCCATTCACCGCTGGCCAGTTTGGGAAGATATTTATGACGTTGTTCTTCATTACCATAAGCATAGATGGGATACATGACGAGCGAGCCTTGCACGGATGCAGTGGAACGAACGCCGCTATCGCCTCTTTCCAGCTCCTGCATCATCAGACCATAGCTGATATAATCAAGTCCGCCGCCGCCGTATTCTACGGGCACAGTGGGACCGAAACAACCGAGCTCACCCAGTTGCTTCACGATATGCTGCGGGAATTCGGCGCGTTGCGCGTAATCTTCAATGATGGGGGAAATTTCCTTCTTTACATAACTGCGAACGGTATCGCGAATGAGCTTATGCTCATCGGTAAGGAGTTCATCCACCTGGAAATAATCGGGACTAACAAAAAGGTCTGTACGGGCAGCCATGTGCAAGCGTTTTATTATGGGACAAAGGTAAGGAAGTTGCTGCTTCAGGTGATCTGAAAGGAGATCGGGAAATAACCGTTTAACCGCTCATCCAATGATTGTTGTGCCTTGGAGCCAGAAACTGTATTTTAAGCTGAAATTCCCGTTATGTACATCAAACCATTCCTTGTCTTCGCTTTCATTTGTCTTTCCTTCAGTTCGGTATCTGCGCAGGATACCCTCAAAGCAAAAGCTCCGGAAATGCAGCTCAAAGAGTTTTGGTTCGTATTATTGAAATCCGGCCCCAACCGTTCACAGGATTCCGCTTCTGCTGCAAAGATCCAGGCGGGTCACCTGAATAACATGATGCGTATGTATAAAGATGGTAAGCTTAAAGTAGCAGGTCCTTTTGGTGAAGATGGTGAATGGCAGGGCATTTTCATTTTCGATGCCGAGCGTAAAGAAGTGGAAGCTTTATTGCAGACCGACCCTGCGATCAAAGCAGGCAGGCTGATCTATGAGATACATTCCTGGTGGGCAAGCCCGATCGGAAGTTTCAAGCCGGGCAAACCAGATATGGCGAATTAGGGAAGATAAATTGCCATTTCATCACTATAAGCTTTCGCCGCTTCCTTCGCTTTGATGGCGAAGTCGGTTCCGGATGAAGCATAGATCACCGCACGACTGGCATTGACGAGCAGGCCGCAGTCCTTCGTCATCGCTTTCTCAGAAATTTCTTTCAGACTGCCGCCCTGCGCACCCACACCGGGTACGAGGAAGAAATGGTCAGGGCATATTTCGCGGATATTGATGAAGGCATCACTCTGTGTAGCACCCACCACGAACATCAGGTTCTCCGGAGTACCCCACTTAGATACTTTTTCCAATACGCGTTCATATAATAACTGATCACCGCTGGGTTGTAATTCAAAATCACGCGCGCCGGCATTGGAGGTAAGTCCGAGTACGATGGCCCATTTGCCGGGATATTGCAGGAAAGGCTTCACACTGTCCTCACCCATATAAGGCGCAACGGTGATGGAATCAAAAGGCAATGCTTCAAAAAATGCTTTAGCGTATTGCGTGGAGGTATTACCGATATCACCGCGCTTGGCATCCGCAATGGTGAAATGATCCGTACCGATATAGCGCACCGTTTTCTCCAGCGTCTCCCACCCTTTCACTCCCATCGCTTCATAGAATGCCGTATTGATCTTATAACTCACGCAATGATCACGCGTGGCGTCGATGATGGCTTTGTTGAACGCGAATGCGGGATCGGGCTCCGATAACAAATGGGGCGGGATCTTTTCCAGATCGGTATCAAGACCGACGGTGAGGTAAGAACGCTTATCAAATATTTGATCAACTAATTGTGAGCGGGTCATGATGCAAAGTTAAAGATAAATGGTTTTGGGTTTTGGTTAGGGGGCGGATCGTTTGTAAGTTTTAGATTTCAGATGAGGTTGGAACTCCAAACGCCTGCGGCGGGCCAACACTTAGTACACTTAGTTTACTTAAAGACATTTAGAATTGTTCAAGGTCGGAGCTCACTTTGGAAGGATAGCTTACGCCTTTGTTGGTCTTATGACCAACAAACTACTTTAAACGACTTTTCGGGAGATACCGGAGTGCCAGCCTCCAATGTTCGTGCTGTTGGTGATAACCTGCCTTTGCCGGCAGGCAGGCACCAACAGCGGCGTACTATTCTCAGTGCCCTTCCTATGTGGCTCAAATTATCTATGTGAACTAAGTGTTAGCGGGCCGCAGGCCACTCCTGTAGTGAACATTCTGTTTTAAACAACTCAAAACCCAAAACTACTCACCTATGAGCACCTGAGTTAAACCCCAAATTTCTAAGTAGCTATTATACAACGGTACGGGCGCCAACCGTATCACATTCGGTTCTCTCCAGTCAACAATGAACCCTTTTTGCATCAGCTCATCATACAACGCTTTACCGTTCTGTTGCACCAGTAATGAAACCTGACAGCCCCGGGCATCAGGATCGCCGGGCGTTATGATAGAGAACAGATCAGGTTTTGCTTCCTGCACTGACCGGAGGCGGTACCACAAGTAATCATTCAGTTTTTCGCGCTTGGACTGAATGTTCTCCCAGCCCGCTTCCGCAAATATTTCCAGTGATGCGCGCAGTGATGCATATAATAAAATAGAAGGCGTACTGGACTGCCATCCTTCCGCCCCCGCCATAGGTTTGAAGCCTTTCTCCATTTTGAACCTGGTGGCCTTATCATATCCCCACCAACCCGCGAAACGCGGCAGGTGTTTGCCATGGTGATTCTGGTGAATGAAAGCACCACCAATAGCACCCGGACCGCCATTCAGATATTTATAATTGCACCAGCACGCGAAATCCACATACCAGTCGTGCAATTGCAACGCCACATTCCCCGCCGCATGCGCCAGATCGAAACCGGCATAAGCACCAGCATCATGCGCAGCTTTGGTAATGGCCGCGATATCGAATAATTGTCCGCTGTAATAATTGATACCCCCGAATAATACGAGTGCTGTTTCATCCCCATGTTCCCGGATCGTTGCAATGATATCTTCGGTTCTCAGTGTATTCTCTCCTTCGCGGGGATGCACTTCGATCACGGTCTTTTCAGGATCGAATCCATGATGCTTCACATGCGTTTCAAAACTGTACTGATCGCTGGGGAAAGCACGTGCCTCACATATGATCTTGTATCTTTTTGCCGCAGGCCTGTAAAAACTCACCAGCATCAGATGCAGGTTCACCGTCAGTGAATTCATCACCACGATCTCCTGTTGCTTCGCACCCAGTATCGTTGCTAACGGGCCGGTGAGCCGGTCATGATAATCCATCCAGGGTTCCTTCGCGTGAAAGAAGGATTCGACGCCGAGTGAAGACCAGTCCTGCAGTATCTTTTGCAAATACGCATTCGTTTTCTTCGGCTGCATTCCGAGTGAATTGCCGAGGAAATAAGTCTGTTGCTTCCCATCCCTTTCCGGCATGATGAATGCATCCCGGAACGGGCGCAGCGGATCTTCCGCATCCAGTTTCAAAGCAAGTTCACGTGAGGGATTGAATTCCATATTCAGGTTTTAAAAAGCACCGGTACTGCCGCCATCGACAGGAATGCTGGTACCATTGATATATGCTGCGGCAGGTGAAGAAAGGAATGCAGCCAGGGCCGCCACTTCTTCCGCTTTCGCAAAACGATGTGCGGGAATACCAGCTTTCATTTTCTCGATCAGTTCTTCTTTGGAAATGCCCTGCTTCGTGCTGTTCACTTCGATCAGACTGGCCAAACGTTTGGTATCAGTATAACCAGGCAGAACATTATTGACGGTAATGCCGGACTTCGCCAGTTCGAGTGACAAGGTCTTGGCCCAGGCAGCCGTTGCCGCACGGATCGTATTCGACACACCCAAACCGGGGATCGGCACTTTCACGGAAGTGGAGACGATGTTGATGATCCGGCCATACCCCTCTTCTTTCATGCCGGGGATCACCGCCTGTGCCAGGATCTGATAGTTGACGATATGCTGCTGAAAAGCCATTTCCAGTTTATCGGACGCTTCTTCAAACAGCAGACCCGGCGCGGGACCGCCAGTGTTGTTGATCAGGATATGTACAGGACCATGGGCGACGATCATCGCTGCCGCTTTCTTCACAGCAGCATTATCCGCGAAATCAGCGAATGCATAACTGTGTTGCTGGCCGGCTGCATGCGACAATGAACCGATCGCATCCTTCAGTGTGGCTTCATTCCGCGCCAGCAGGATGCAACGTGCGCCTAATAAGGCGAGTTCCTGTGCAATGGCAAGTCCGATACCCTGTGAACTGCCACAGACCAATGCTGTTTTTCCTTTGAGGGAGAGTTCCATAAGTGAAGATTGTGCTGTAAAGATAGTCAAGACAATGACCCGTCTTACAATTCCGCATAGCGGTCGGGATAATCGGAGATCAGTCCGTCCACCCCCATTGTCTTCAGCTGTTTCATCTGTTGCACCTCATTCACCGTCCAGGGCACTACCTGGATATGCTTCGCATGGCATGCTTTGATGAGTTTGGCGTCCACCAGCTGGAAAGCAGGACTGTAGATAGTGGGTGTAAAACCCAGCGCTTTAAGTTGATCGTCCAGTCCGCGCTTGTCGAATGCTTCGATCAGCATGGCCGTCTTAACATCCGGATAGTGTTCATGGAGGTATTGCAGGGTGCGGAAGTCGAACGACTGGATGATGACCTGATCACGTATGCCTTTGACATTGATGACCCCCATCAGCAATTCCACGAATTCGGGAACGGCGGGATGGAATACACCATCGAAATCAGGATTCGTTTTGGTTTCGATATTATAAAAAGGAAAAGGACGTTTGCGGGTCATCATGTATTGTTGCACGGAATCGACGAGGTCCGACAATAAAGGCTTCACCGCTTTCATCTTTTGCTGTTGCGGGAAACGCGGATGGGGCTTAAGACCTACATCAAAGGTCTTTACCTGATCATAGGTCATCCAGTAAATATTGAATTTCCTTTCTTCCCTTTCACCCATGAAAGTACCGTCGGGTTTGGTGGTGATGTCCTGCGAGAACCACTGATCATGTGACAGCACCACTTTCTTATCCTTGGTGATGACCACATCCATTTCGAGTGTGGTCACGCCCAGATCGAGTGCATGCAGCATGGCGGGGATGGTATTCTCCGGCATCAGGCCGCGGCATCCGCGGTGGCCCTGTTTATCGAATGTTGCGGGCATAGTACTTGTTTGTGCCTGCCGCGGTGCTTTGCAGGCCGCGATCAGACAGGAAAGGAGGAGGAAATATCTTTTCATTTGGGGAAGATGCTGTCTTTGCGTTTTTTCATCCACTCGGCCACTTTCTTCGCATCCGGGTCGAGGTGCTGCAGTTCGACGATGATGTTGTCATAACTTTTCTCGTCACGGTTCTGACTCAGTTTAACGACATTCTCCAGTTCCACTACTTCGATCTCAAAAGCAACGATCGCGTGCCTGAGTTTGGAAAGATAATCTTCAGGCAGGTTTTCGTATACGGTTGTGGAGGCATGATCATCGTTTTCAAAATGCAGGCTGAGTTTTTTCAGCAGTTCCACCAATCCAGCATCATCCACAAAACGGAGCGGTCCGCGGGCATGTACGGAAACATAGTTCCAGGTGGAAGCCTGATGCGGATTTCCGGAATACCAGGAACCGCTGACATAAGTATGCGGGCCGGTGAACAGTGCAAGTACCTGCGGATTCTCTTTGTATGCTTTCTGGTGATCTGATTTATTGGCGACATGTCCGAGCAGGAAAAGCTTATCGCCCCGTTCTTCTACCAACAAAGGGACCTGCGTGACTGCAGAACGTCCATGCGCATCCACACCGATAAGTGTAACGAAAGGATATTCTTTCATGAAGCTGATCACCTGAGCGCGATCGTTCTCTTTATATTGCGGGTAGTTGTACATCTAACCGAATTTATAAAGATTAAACGGTTTTAGCAACCTTCTCGGCACTCATATTCGCGTTACGCATGGCAATACTGCGCACCACCTGACCGGCGAATTGTTCAAAAGCCTTCTGGGTAATGGGGTCATTGGCGATCATAACAGGCACACCCTGGTCACCACCTTCGCGGATGCTTTGTACCAGCGGGATCTGGCCCAGGAAGGGGATATCATATTCATCGGCGAGGCGTTTACCACCATCTTTACCGAAGATGTAATATTTATTATCCGGCAGTTCGGCCGGTGTGAAGTAGCTCATATTTTCCACCAGTCCGATGATGGGCACATTCATTTGTGACTGCCCGAACATCGCGATGCCTTTCTTGGCATCGGCCAGTGCCACATCCTGTGGCGTAGTAACGATCACCGCGCCGGTCACGGGCACCAACTGCAATAAAGTAAGATGGATATCACCGGTACCAGGCGGCATATCCACCACCAGATAATCCAGTTCACCCCAGTAGATATCGGTCACGAACTGACGGATGGCGCTGCTGGCCATAGGACCACGCCACACCACCGCATTCTTTTCATCCACCAGTAAACCGATACTCATCAGTTTGATGCCATATTTTTCGATCGGAGCGATCATGCCCTTGCCGTTGATCTCGATCATCAGCGGACGTTCCCCGCGCACACCGAACATGATGGGAACACTCGGTCCGTAGATATCCGCATCCATCAAACCTACTTTGGCACCGCCTTTCGCGAGCGCGAGTGCGAGGTTGGCGGAAACGGTACTCTTACCTACCCCACCCTTACCACTGGCAACCGTGATGATGTTCTTCACATTCGGCAATACTTCGCCGGTATCTTCCCGTTTGGTAGTGGTATTGGAAGTGAAGTTGACCTTCACGATCGCTTCTTTATTTACGAGCAGTTTCACGGCGTTGATGCAGGCGTTCTGGATCATGTCCTTCATCGGACAAGCTGGTGTGGTGAGCACCACAGTGAATGAAACATTATTCCCATCGATGGCGATATCCTTCACCATGTTGAGGGTAACGAGGTCTTTCCCGAGGTCCGGTTCCTGCACATTACTGAGGGCCGCAAGTATTTTTTCAGTGGTCATTTTCCAAGTATTTGTTAAAAAGGTCAGGGAACGGCAAAGTTAACCCTTCCGGGACTCAATTTGTTTATCGAAATAAGCAACTTGTCTTTATTTTTGGAGCTGTGAGAAAAATTGTACAATACTTCATCATCGCCGCTCTCCTCCTGCCTGCTGCAGCCAAAGCACAGTTCGAAACAGCACGTGATTCCGTGGTCCAGTTATATGGTGTGATCATGACGGCTGACAGTCTCGTGGGCATCCCCGCGGTAAGTGTGGTGGTGAAAGGCCAGAACCGGGGAACGATCACCAACAATCAGGGTGTGTTCTCCATCGTGGTACTGAAAGGAGATGAAGTGGAATTCACGCACGTAACGTACAAATCAAAAACGATCCAGATCCCGCGCAATATCGAAGGCAATCAGTACAGCATCGTGCAACTGATGGTGGTGGATACGGTGTATCTGCCGGCCACGATCATCCGTCCGCGCCCGACCCCCGAACAATTCGCGCGTGATTTCGTGAATACCAAAGTGCCCGACGATAATATCGAGATCGCCCGCCGCAATACTGATGCTGCCAAGCGCCGTGTATTATTGCAAACCACCCCCGGTGACGGCGGCGAAGCCACGCGCATGCAGTTCAACAAGATCGCTAACCGCGCGGTGTACCAGGGCCAGACCCCTCCCATGAACATCTTCAATCCTGCTGCCTGGGCTGATTTTATTCAGGCGTGGAAACGTGGGGATTTCAAGAATAAGCATTAGTGAAGCTGTAAGCTTCAAGAGGATTTTAATGAACAGATGTTTCTCTTCAGAAATTGTTTTCTTTTCAACTTAATTGGTTTACTTGTTGATGGATACTGTCTGCGGATCATCATATCTCAACTTATGCGATCATCTTGCCATCTGAACAAAAATGTTGAAAAGGGACAGGTTTTCAGGTTAATGTTAAAAGCTGGTTTACCCCCTTGCAGCTTGTAGCTTGAGGCTTATAGCATGACTCTTTTTTTCTATCTTCACACCCGCTTGCTAAACAAACAGCTTTTTATGATACACAACGTCTCCGTTATCGGCGCCGGCACCATGGGCAATGGCATCGCGCATGTATTCGCACAATATGGTTTTCAGGTCACGCTTATAGACATCTCACAACCACAGCTGGATAAAGCGCTGGCGCAGATCAGTAAGAACCTGGACCGGCAGGTGGCGAAGGGAACACTGATGGAAGAACAGAAACAAGCGACCCTGGGACGCATCGTGACGAATACATCCGTTGCAGATGGTGTGGCGAAAGCCGACCTGGTGGTGGAAGCGGCTACGGAGAACAGCGATCTCAAACTGAAGATCTTCGCGGATATCGACAAGGCCGCTCCGGGTGCTGCGATCCTCGCTACCAATACCTCCTCTATTTCCATCACGAAGATCGCGGCGGCCACTTCAAGACCTGAAAAGGTCATTGGCATGCACTTCATGAATCCCGTACCGGTGATGAAACTGGTGGAGATCATCAATGGTTACGCTACGCTGAAAGAAGTCACGGATACGATCGTGGAACTTTCTAAAAAACTGGAGAAGGTTCCCTGCGTGGTGAATGATTATCCTGGCTTCATCGCCAACCGCATCCTGATGCCGATGATCAATGAAGCGATCTGCAGTTTGTATGAAGGCGTGGCCGGTGTGCAGGAGATCGATACGGTCATGAAACTCGGCATGGCCCATCCCATGGGTCCCTTGCAGCTGGCGGATTTCATCGGACTCGATGTTTGTCTCGCCATCCTGAAAGTACTGCACGACGGTTTCGGCAACCCCAAATACGCGCCCTGTCCCCTGCTCGTGAATATGGTCATGGCCGGCAAGAAAGGCATGAAATCAGGAGAAGGTTTCTATGTGTACACGCCGGGCAGCAAGGAGCTGGTTGTGAGTAAAAGCTTTCAATAAACAATTTGATGTATCATGAAAAGTAAGCTGGCCCTGATTGTGATCTTCATCTATACCACTGCATTCACCGGCGATACTACTAACGCCAAATACAAAAGTGGTTACGCGTTCGGTGAACTCTTACCGTTCTCCGTCATGGCCATAATTTTCGTTTGGCTGATCTGGAGAAATTACAAACGAGGTAAGCAATCATAGCCGTTACTACTGGTACTTCATACCCCGCTAATGAATTATTCCTGCAAACACAGGCAATAACCTTCATTCCGGGCAAAGGATAATTACAATCTATATTATCAAAAGAAAGTCGTTACAGATGTTTGTTGGTCATAAAACCAACAAAGTCGAATGCATCCTCTTATTATTATCAATTATCAGCTATCAGCTATCAACTTCCTAAATACCCTGTCCCCGGTATACTCACCTCATATCTTTTCTATATCTTCCTTTCACGGAACCCACCAAACCTCCGGACTGCCAACCCATGCAATACATCGCCCTTGGCGCCGCCCCTGGCATTGCCATCTGTCTGTTCATCTTTTATAAGGACATTTACAATCGTGAGCCCAAATTCAATCTGGTGCTGAGTTTCATCCTGGGTGCATTATCCGTGGTCACGGCCATCATCTTTGAAACATTTTTCGCTGCCACCAATGACGGTACGGTCATGGGTGTGGCCCTGTATACTTTTTTCGTGGTTGGATTCAGTGAAGAAGGCGGTAAGTTCCTGGGCCTCCGGTTATACTCCTATAGCCGAAAGAGTTTTGATGATCCTTTCGATGGCATCGTGTACAGTGTGATGGTCAGCATGGGATTCGCAACACTGGAGAACGTCCTGTATGTTCTGAAATACGCCCAACTGGGCCAGGGCTGGCAGATCGGGATCCAGCGCATGTTCCTGAGTGTGCCTGCGCATGCCAGCTTCGCTGTGATCATGGGGTATTTCGTGGGCAAGGCCAAATTCGCTAAAACCAATAAGACCCTGCTGATGATCATCGGTCTGGTCGGTGCCATTTTCTTCCATGGCGCATTCGATTTCTTCCTGTTCGTCGGACAAACCGGTGTGGTCAGTACAGAGACAGGCGGAGCTTTACTGGTCGGTGGCGCGATCGTTTCCTTCATCGTAGCGCTGGTGCTCAGCCGCAAGCTGATCAAAGCGCAGCGATTGGATTCAAAAGCGTATTTTGACACCCAAAATAACAGTCCGAATGTTTAGTATCCGGAACGCCGGCGTTGAAGATATCCCGCTCATTCAGCAGATCGCATATGCGGTCTGGCCCGAGACCTACGCAGACATCATTTCCAAAGAGCAGCTGGATTACATGCTCGACCTGATGTACAGTGACGCATCCCTGAAAGAACAACTGCAGAAAGGCTGCCGCTTCATCATCGTGTCTGACGATGATAAACCAGTTGGCTTCGCATCTTATCAGGATATAGATCCGCCGGTCTGGAAGCTCCACAAACTCTATATCCTAAGCACGCAGCATGGAAAAGGCACCGGCCGTTTCGTCATCGATCATATCATTAAAACGATACGCCCCCTCGGTGCTAAAAGTTTACAATTACAAGTGAACAAGCAGAACAAGGCTTACCACTTCTATTTAAAATACGGCTTCAGCGTTCTGAAGGAAGTGGTGCTGGAGCTGGAGCATGGGTTTGTGATGGACGATTATATCCTGGAGTTGAAAATTTCTTAAAGTATTGCTGCTGAAAGTCAAGAGAAAGCTGCAAGCTTTAAGCTACAAGCTGCAAGGGTGTTCTATGTAACAGTATTGAAAATTCGATCGCTACGCCTTTGTTGGTCTTATGACCAAGAGAGAAGATGCTGGCTGCCAGCTACAAGCTGCAAGGGGGTTCTAAGCAGTATCATTGAAAATTCGATCGCTACGCCTTCGTTGGCGATAACCTACCCAAGCCGGCAGGCAGGCACCAACAACGGCGTGCTGCTTTAGGGTGCAACCCCGCAACTAGCAACTCGCAACTGTTGACATGAAATCAGTTGATGAAAAAGCCAATGAAGAGACTTAGAACTGACTACCGACTACAGACTAACGACTAAAGACTGCTCACTGCGTTTTAAGGACATTCTTACAATCCAGATACTTCGTCGGATCCAGCTGCGTTTCGAACTGATACATCAGTAACTCCACTTTATTACCGGGTTCGATGACACCGATCGGCTGACCGGCTTTGAGGAAGTCGTTACGTTTGACGATGACCCGTTTCATACCCGCATACCAGAAATAATATTCCTTTTTCGTTTTCCGGTCAATGTAGAAGAACACCACATCCCATCCCCCTTCTTCATTCTGTTCCACATTGGTCACCCGGCCATCGATACAGGCTTTCACCATCGTATCCGGTCTGCTGGTCAGGGAAATACAGAGGTCCGGCGGATCGAATTTGATCGCGTTCTTTGGAGGAGGAACCAGGGTGGCATCATTGAGGGGGCAGACGAGTTTGATACTGTCATTCTGAGCCAGTGCGTAAAAGGGCATTATCATCAGTGCCAGTAAAGGCAAGCGCTTAACCATCGTCGATTTATTAAGATTTATGGACCTTCAATTTCCGGGCCAGTTCATCACCGGGCGCTTCAGCCGTTTCACCATAACCATTCACCAATACGCCCTTGAGCCCTGTAACCGATTGAATAGCATATACGATCGCTTCATCTGCCGGGTCCGAATTACCTTCAAACCGGTATATTTCCATGATCTCGAACTGGTCGGCTCCGAAGCCTGCTTCACTGCAAACGATGGCATTCGGGGTCAGATTGAAATCGATCGTGAACCCGCGTTCCTTCAATCCCCTGATCGCTTCTGTAACAGTATCGTATGTGAAACCATTCATATCGTTACACAAAACTAAACAAGTGGATAATATGTTCCTCCCTTTTTAAACTATTATAACGGATTATTGTAGTTTTGCAAAGCAAAAAATCAAAAATATGTCAACACTGACCAACAGTAAGATCGATTTTAACCTGAAATACAAAGTAAAGGATATCAGCCTCGCTGAATGGGGCCGTAAAGAGATCCGTCTCGCCGAAGCAGAAATGCCAGGTCTGATGGCCCTCCGTGCCGAATATGGCGCACAAAAACCCCTTAAAGGAGCCCGTGTTGCAAGTTGCCTGCACATGACCATCCAGACCGCTGTTCTGATCGAGACCCTCGTGGAACTCGGCGCGGAAGTGAAATGGAGCTCCTGCAATATCTTCTCCACACAGGACCATGCCGCTGCCGCGATCGCCGCTGCCGGTATCGGTGTTTATGCATGGAAAGGACAGTCGCTCGAAGAAGCTGACTGGTGTATCGAACAAACCCTGTTCTTCGGTGGTGCTGACCGCCCCCTGAACATGATCCTGGATGACGGTGGTGACCTTACCAACATCGTATTCGACAAATACCCCGAACTCGTTCAGCATATCAAAGGCCTGAGTGAAGAAACCACTACCGGTGTTCACCGCCTGTACGAGCGCATGGAAAAAGGCACCCTGCCCATTCCCGCGATCAATGTGAACGACTCCGTTACCAAATCCAAATTCGACAACAAATACGGTTGTAAAGAAAGTCTGGTTGACGCCATCCGCCGCGCTACCGACGTGATGCTGGCAGGTAAAGTTGCCGTTGTAGGTGGTTACGGTGACGTAGGTAAAGGCTCTGCCGCTTCCCTGGCAGGTGCCGGTTGCCGCGTGATCGTTACCGAGATCGACCCCATTTGCGCCCTCCAGGCCGCTATGGACGGTTTTGAAGTGAAGAAGATGATCGATGCTGTTGCTGAAGCCGATATCGTTGTGACCGCTTCCGGTTGCCGCGACCTGATCACCGGCGCTCACTTCAAACTGATGAAGGATAAAACCATCGTTTGTAATATCGGTCACTTCGATATCGAGATCGATATCGCATGGCTCAATACCAACTTCGGACATACCAAAGACACGATCAAACCGCAGGTTGATATTTACAACGTGGATGGCAAAGACATCATCATCCTGGCTGAAGGCCGCCTCGTGAATCTGGGCTGCGCTACCGGTCACCCCT
Source organism: Bacteroidota bacterium (assembly GCA_029555415.1). Classification (GTDB taxonomy): domain Bacteria; phylum Bacteroidota; class Bacteroidia; order Chitinophagales; family Chitinophagaceae; genus JAKPSI01. The sequence goes on from JAKPSI010000077.1 coordinate 22,726, forward strand.
CGTTCGTGATGAGTAACTCCTTCACTAACCAGACCCTCGCACAGCTTGAGCTGTGGCTCAATAACAGCAAATACGAGAATAAAGTATATGTGCTGCCGAAACATCTGGATGAGAAAGTGGCCCGTCTGCACCTCGCTAAGATCGGTGTGGTACTGGATGAACTGACCTCCGAGCAATCTGAATACCTCGGTATTCCGAAAGCCGGTCCTTTCAAACCTGAACACTACCGTTATTAATAGCTTACTGAAAGTAAAAACCCCGGCGTTCAACACCCGGGGTTTTTTAATGTCCGTCAGGGCCGGTCAATGCCCCGCGTAAATATGGTTATAGATGAGTGCCGAAATATTGGCCATGGTCCGCACGGCATTTTCCTGCTTCTCCCATTGCTTCGACAATAATATCAGCACATATTTCCGGCCATCCGGCAGATAAACGATACCGGAATCATGTTCCACTTTGGTGATGGAACCCGTCTTGTGCGCCACTTTGATACCCGGCGGTAAACCGGCCGGAATGATCTCATTGAAATGCTGACCCAGCAGGACTATGATCATTTCATCCGACGCGGCTTTATTCACAAATTGCTCCTTCGCGATATGTTCAAAGATCAGCATGAGGTCGTAGGCCGTTGTGGAATTATTGAGTCCTTTTTCAAACGCTTTATTGTCTTCTACCCCGCGCAGTACCTGAATATCCTTCGCCCCGATCCCGCGCATGGAAGCCGTAACGTTCTTCGCATCCACCAGTTCGATCAGCATATTCGTGGCCAGGTTACTGCTCACCACGATCATCTGATCCAGCAGGAACGCGATGGTTCTCTTTTCACCTAAATGTTTGTACAATTCCGTTTCACTGTCATCCGCAGGATCCAGTTCGAACGCTGAACCATCCACGATGCTTTTAAAAGAATTTTTCAGTACCACAGAATCGGTCATACTGAATTTACCGGCGGCTGCCTGTTTGTACAATTCCACCATGACCGGTGTCTTCATCGTACTGGCCGCATGAAAGGGTTCATGCGCGTTGATGAGGATCTGTTTACCGGTCTGCAGGTCCATATACGCCACTCCATACACACCGGGCTGTGCGGAAATGACCTGTTGTATCTCATTCTCTGTATCGTACATGATCTTGCGGGATGCGCTGCAGGAACACAGCAGTGAAAGGGAAATCAGCCAGATTGATGTTCGCATGATGATCGATTATCCCTCAATGTACCAACTCCGGGCTAACCCGCCAAGCTATTGGGCCAGCAGTGACGGGGCTTCTTTCAGCACACAGGCAGTTAAAGCCATGACCATCTGCTGTTGGGGAGGGGTCAGGGTAACGGTGGTTTCTTTCTTATCGTTCCCGATAAAGACGATCTTCTCTATTTTCAGTGTCGCGAATTTCTGCAGCACCACCGGATACGTATTCCCGTTCCGGAAAATGAAATGGAACAGTCCTTCACAATTCATCGTACCGCCATTGCGTTGAGTAAATTTCATTTTCGTCCCTTCAAAGAAGATATTGGCCGTGGAAGCATCCGTATAGCACTTATCATTGCCTTCGATACTGAACAGCATATCGATCTCCGGCTTCGTTGCATCAATGGTAAGGGAAGCACCATCCAACTGGATGAAGCCGGAACTCAGCTTGAGCTCCTTGGTATAAACATCCTTGTCACGGATCAGTTTGCAATCCTGCGCCTGTATCAGTACAGGCAACATCAAAAAGGCAAATAAGAGGTATTTCATACGCCGCTCAGTTATGTTTTAAAATTAAACGTTTTCAGGGGCCCGGGCAAAATCCGGGAATGTTAAAAAATAGAGCCCGTTGGGATGACGCGCTGGGCAACGCGACCGTTGCTTCACCCGATTATCCGGGTACCCGGCCCTGTGCCAGGTTCACCTGACCATATGCGCAAAACCCTTTGCCTGCTGATCTTTCTGACCTGCTTCACCGGCAGGGTCCGTGCCAACCATATTACAGGCGGGGAAATGCACTATACCTATATCGGCCAGACCGCAGCCGGCTATCAATACAATGTCGAGTTGAAATTATTCATGCGATGTAATAGTGGGCGTGTATTCCCCAACCCGATCATCGTTTCCATTTTTGACAAAGGGAGTTACGATCGTATCACGGATATGCAGGTGCCGCTCGGCAATACGAACACGATCCAACTTGTCAACAGCGATCCCTGCATCTCCAACCCGCCCAATGTTTGTTACGAAACAGCCACCTACCAGTTCGATATCACGCTGCCTGCATCAGCGGACGGATATATCCTTTCCGCATCGGTCAATTTCAGGATCAATGGCATCAGCAATATCGAATCCAATGCCAGCCAGGTCGGCGCCACTTATACCGCGGAGATACCTGGCACCGGCGCTGTTGCGAATGGCATGGAGAATAACAGTGCCGTCTTCACCGCCAGTGACCTGGTAGTGGTATGCGCCAACAATACGATGAGTTATAGTTTCAGCGCCGAAGATCCCGATGGCGATCAATTGCAATATTCTTTCTGCAGTGCCTATGGCAGCGGCGTGAATGTGAATGCGCAACAAGTCACGCCCATCAATCCGCCCTACCCTTCGGTCCCCTATCTTTTACCCGACTTCAACAGCGACGCGCCACTCGGGCCACTCGTGAGTATCAACAATGCCACCGGCCAGATCACCGGCGTAGCGCCGGCCGCAGGCATCTATGTTGTCACCGTGTGTGTGAATGAGATCCGGAACGGACAGATCATCGCCACCCAGCGGAAGGATATCCAGATCAATATCGCCGATTGTAATATCGCTGCCGCAACATTATCACCCGTCTACATGCTGTGCCGTGACACACGCAGCATCACGATCGCGAATCAGTCGACCAGTCCGCTGATCGTTTCCTGGGACTGGACCGTCTTCGACCCCGCAGGCAACATCATACATACGATCAGTAACCCCCTGCTCAATTTTACTTTCCCTGATACCGGCACCTATCGCGTGAAACTGGTCGTGAATAAAGGACAACAATGTTCTGACTCCTCCACCGCATCTGTAAAGGTGTATCCGGGATTCAGACCCGACTTCAGTGTTTCAGGTGTGTGTGCCGCTGTCAATACCCAATTCACCGATCGCAGTACAACGGTCTATGGAGTGGTCAGCAGCTGGCTCTGGGATTTCGGTGACCTCTCCACCTTCTCTGATGTTTCCATACAACAAAACCCGACCTATAGTTATCCCTCATTGGGCACCCGGACGGTCAGGCTCATCGCTTCCACCAGTAAAGGCTGCAGGGATACGGTCCTGAAAGAGGTTGACATCTTCAATGAACCACCACTCAAACTGAAATTCAGCGATACACTGATCTGCAGGAATGATATCATACGCCTGACATCGAATGCCATCGGCACTTTCGTATGGACACCAGCCGCGGGCATGATCAACCCGAATACATCCAGCCCCACCGTTACGCCCCAGACCACAACCACATATTATGTAACCCTTGATCAGAACGGATGCATCGGACATGATTCAGTTAAAGTGCGGGTAGTCGACCGCGTTAGTTTGCAGATGATGAGCGACTCCATGATCTGTCTCACCGATCCCGCGCAATTACATATTCAGTCGGACGGATTAAAATTCCTGTGGACACCGGCGGCATCACTGAATGATGCGACCCTGCAGAACCCGTTGGCCACACCGACCCAAACCACCACTTATATTGTAACGGCAACAGTGGGGGGATGCAGCACCACCGGACAGGTCACCATCGGCACCGCGCCGTATCCCAAAGTGAATGCGGGCCGCGACACGGCGATCTGCTACAATACTCCCGCCTTGTTACAGGGAAGCAATGACGGAACGATACAGGTCTGGACACACGCTGGCAGTCTGACCGACGCGAACATACTGCATCCGCTCGCGTATCCGCCACGCACGACCACCTATATCCTGAAAGGTTTTGATACGAAAGGATGTCCGAAACCGGGTACCGATACCGTAGTGGTAACCGTGCAACCGAAGATGAGTGTATTTGCAGGACGTGATACTTCACTGGTGGTGGGTCAGCCCATTCATCTGCAGGGAAGCGGCGGCCAGTCCTATACCTGGACGCCGGGTATCTTCCTGAACAACGCGAACATCGCGGACCCGGTAGCATTGTTCTCAGAACCGGTGAATGGATTCAGGTATAAATTAACGGCAAGAACGGATGCGGGCTGCAGTGATTCCGCATTCATCACGATACGTGTATTCAAAGCAGGACCTTCGATCTACATGCCGACCGCTTTCACACCTAATCATGACGGTAAGAATGATGTACTGCGTCCTATCGCAGCGGGCATTCAAAGCATTGAATACTTCAGGATCTTCAACCGCTGGGGTCAAATGATCTACAGCAGTTCCACAACAGGAGCCGGATGGGACGGGCGTTTCAGCGGCACCGATCAGGCCACCGGCACTTATGTCTGGCTGATCAAAGCAGTGGACTACAAAGGACTTCCATATTTCAGTAAAGGGGTCGTTACCCTCATCCGTTAATGCTGTTCATTCTGCCGGAACCGCTTGCGGATCGCTTCAGCCTGGTCATTGGATAATACCGAAGTCTTCTTCAGTTTTACAATGAATGCATCCACTTCCACTTCGGATGCAGGACATCCGATGTTATCACCCTGTGCTTCGGCCTGATCAGGGGTGCGGATCTTTGAATCGGCTACCATATTCCCGTCCTTGTCGAAGATGAGCCAGTAAGGGATACCAAGACCTGCGCCGTAATAACGGTCCATCAGTTCCTGCGCACCGGGCGTATTGGGATGTTTGACCGTATCATTCTCTGCAACGGTCAGATGGGTGATCACATAATTCTTCTGAAAATAATCCTTACAAACAGGATCGTTCATCGCTGTATCCATCTTATGGCACCAATAGCACCAGGAAGCATGAAAGATCACAAGCACATGCTTGTTCTCGGCGGCGGCTTTTTTCTCAGCGGCCTGAAGGATCGATGACGCGGATTGCGCTTGTGCGGATCCGGAGAAAGCGATCATGCTGCAGATGAGGAGCAGCATGGACAGTATTTTTTTCATTTGCATCCCTGAAATTATTCATTTCCCGCGAAACGGGAACGGTTTTAACAGCTTGTAAACGGATGCAGCTGCCTGTTTTTTCAGTAGCTTGGTCAAAATTTTACGCCATGCGTTACTTCCTGCTTCTGGCCCTTCTCCAATGCGGCCTTGCGAACGGACAGCCCATCAAACTTTCCTCGGCTTCATTTACCACGGGTGACAAAACCGAGTGGAGCAAACCCGAATTCGCGGATGCAGGCTGGAAAACGATCGAGGCGGGACGCAACTGGGAAACGGTTGGCTACAATGGCTATGATGGTTTCGGCTGGTACCGTTTCCATGTAAACATCCCGCAGAGCATTAAGATCAAATCCGTCTGGAAGGATTCATTGCGGATCAATCTTGCCAGGATCGACGACGCAGATGAGGTGTTCCTGAACGGTAAACTGATCAGTAAGAACGGCAAATTCCCTTCCGACCCCGGAGGCTATCAATCAAACTGGGAAGCCGATCGGGAGATCCATCTCAGCACCGCGGATCCGCTCATCCATTGGGATCAGGAGAATGTGATCGCTGTGCGTGTGTATGATGGCGGTGGCGCCGGTGGCATTTTCAATACCGTTCCCTTCATCAGCATGATGGACCTGATCGATGGCGTCAGCATCCGTTTCCGGGATACGGAAGTAAGGCCGGATAATAAGATCAATACGCCCGTCGTGGTCACCAATCGTTTCACGATGCCGGTTACAGGCATCCTTACACTGCGGGTAACAGAAACCGAAACAGGTAAAGTGACCTATAATCAAACGAAGAAGGTCACGATCAGTGTAAGCAAGAATCTCGTCGCGGAACTCGGATTACCCAATAACAAAAGGCAGGAGATCTATGGTGAATTCATCGAAGAGCAATCCGGAAAAATGATCACCGCTTTGAAGATCATGCCTTATATCCTCACACCACCTGTTGCCGCTACCCCGCGGATCAATGGCGCGAAAGTGGCCGGCGTCAGACCCGGATCACCGTTCCTGTATAAGATCGCGGCCACCGGCGATAAACCTTTGCAATATGCCGTGGATCAGTTACCGGCCGGATTGAAACTGGATGCTGCAACCGGCATCATCAGCGGTACGATCGCCGCAACCGGTGTATTCAACATGAACATCACGGTGAAGAATGATAAAGGAACAGATACACGTGCCTTCACGATCAAAGCGGGCAAGGAACTGGCCCTCACACCACCGATGGGCTGGAACAGCTGGAACTGCTGGGGTTTGAGCGTGAGTGATGAAAAAGTGAAGAGCAGTGCGCAGGCGATGATCGATAAAGGACTGGCCGATCATGGCTGGACCTATATCAATATCGATGACGGATGGGAAGCAGATAAAAGGAATGCGCAGGGACAGATCGTTACCAACAGCAAGTTCCCGGATATGAAAGGACTGGGCGATTGGCTGCATAAGAACGGACTGAAATTCGGTATCTACTCCTCACCCGGCCCGCGCACTTGCGGCGGCTTCCTCGGTTCGTGGCAACATGAGAAACAGGATGCGGTGAGTTATGCCAACTGGGGCATCGATTATCTGAAGTACGACTGGTGCAGTTACGGTGACCTGCCTGTTGCGAAAGACACATCATTGGCGGGTTACATGAAACCCTATAAAATGATGCAGGGCTTCCTGCGTGAACAGAAAAGGGATATCGTGTACAGTCTTTGCCAGTACGGCATGAAGGACGTCTGGAAATGGGGCGCCGATGTGGATGGTAACTGCTGGCGCACGACAGGTGATATCACCGATACGTGGAACAGTTTATACGGCATCGGTTTCAGCCAAACCGTGCAATATCCTTACGCGAAGCCCGGTCGCTGGAATGACCCCGACATGCTGATCGTTGGACAGGTAGGCTGGGGCGAATCCCTGCATCCGACACGACTCACACCTGATGAACAATACACGCATATCAGTCTCTGGTGCCTGCTCTCTTCTCCTCTGCTGATCGGATGCGATATCAGTAAACTGGATGATTTCACCCTGAACCTGCTGAGCAATGATGAAGTGATCGCGCTGGATCAGGACCCGCTGGGCAAACAAGCGAAGCAGGTGTTGAAGACGGACGATTATCAGATCTGGATGAAAGAGCTGGAAGATGGTTCCAAAGCGGTGGGCATTTTCAACCTGACGGACAGCTATAATAACATCACGGTGAAATGGGCGGATCTCGGTCTGAACGGCAAGAACAATATCCGCGATCTCTGGCGTCAGAAAGACCTCGGTCCTTCCGGCACTGAATTCAGTACGAAAGTTTCTCCGCATGGGGTAATTTTGCTCAAAGTATCGGAATAAGCATGACGAAATTATCGGTCAACATCAATAAGATAGCCACGCTGCGCAATTCACGCGGCGGCGACAACCCCAATGTACTGCAGGTAGCAAAGGATGTACAGCGTTTCGGCGCGGATGGGGTGACGGTACACCCGCGTCCGGATGAAAGGCATATCCGTTACGCGGATGTGCGGGCGATCAAACCCATCATCAGCACTGAATTCAACATCGAAGGCAATTGCCGCGAACAGAAATTCATCGATCTCGTACTGGAAATCCAACCGGACCAGGTCACACTCGTACCCGATGCGGAAGGACAACTCACTTCCGATCATGGCTGGGATACGGTGAAGCATAAAGATTATCTGACGGAAACGATCGCCATTTTCAAAAAAGCCGGCATCCGTGTTTCGATCTTTGTGGACCCGGTAGTGGAAATGGTGGAAGGAGCGTCTGCAACAGGCACGGACCGTATTGAATTATATACCGAAGCCTATGCACGTGAATACGCGGCGGGGCTGCATGACAAAGCCGTTGCACCATACGTAACTGCCGCCAAACGCGCGCGGGAATTGGGTTTGGGCATCAATGCCGGCCATGACCTGGATATGCATAATCTGAAATTCCTCAAACAACATATCCCCTGGATGGATGAAGTGAGCATCGGGCATGCGTTGGTCTGTGATGCGGTGTATCTGGGGCTCGAGAATACTATTCAGCTTTACAAACGACAACTGGCGTAGTTTCTCGCAGATTGCGCAGATGAAGCGCAGATCACGCAGATTTTTCACCATCTAGGAACAGATACTTTCTCTTACGCCTTTGTTGGTCTTATGAACAACAAACAACTTTAGGTGACCTTTCGATTGAGAATATGAAAGTTGCGATCTCCGAGTTTCGTGTTGTTGGTGATAACCTGCCTTTGCCGGCAGGCAGGCACCAACAACGGCGTGCTGCTTTCGGGTTACAACCCCCGTCCGACCGGGTCGTCCGGGCGGGCGTAACCCGCAACCCTCCTCCGCTGCGCTCCGGCGGGCAAGCCCGCAACATCTGAAAAGAAACCCAGTGATCAAATAATCAATAATCATCCTTAGCACGGACTACCGACTAAAGACTAAAGACTAACGACTACATACTCCACTCCGGAAGCTTCCCCCAGCCTGATCTCCATCTGCTCCCAATTGATCTTCGGCACCGCGATCTCCATATCACAGAACAGCATCGATTCCTGCTTCAGCACTTCGCAGTTCTGCTGTTTGATGAGCCGCATCACTTCATTCATGCGGGTATAATCGAAATGGAGTTTGCATTTTACCATGACAGGTTTGCGCACAACCGGTGTGGTCTGCAACACGAGGGAGGCCGCGGTCTTGTAGGCATTGATCAGTCCGGGTACACCAAGTAAGGTGCCGCCGAAATAACGCACCACCACCACCAGCACATTGGTCAGTCCTTTGCTGTCGATCTGCCCGAGAATGGGGCGGCCGGCCGTTCCGGAAGGTTCGCCCGCGTCACTCACACGGAAAGTTTCACCATCCGGACCGATCCGGTACGCAAAGCAATGGTGTGTGGCCTTGGGATGCTCTTTTTTGAGATAAGCGAGTTTCTCTTTGAATTCATCGATCGACCCTACCGGAAAAGCGAAGGCAGTGAATTTACTGCCCCGGTCGCGGTACTCGGCTTGCATGACCGTATCGATCGTATTGAAATAATCAGCGCTCAATGTTTCGTTGGTTTATAAATGTGAAGGGTATCGGTATGGATCTCATCGGTCTCGGTCAGCTCCCCGTGTTTGAGTTCGGGTGCCAGCAATCCCATGCCGGCAAAGACGGTCGAGGAGCGGAAGATGCGGGCTTCATCCCAGCAACGCGCATCAATGAAGGAACGCAGCAGCTGCGCGCCACCTTCGATCAGCACTGATTGTATGTTGAGTTTATGGAGTGCGTCGCAAACCGCTGTGACCAGGTCCTGCTCTTCCGGCAACTGCACATAACGAAGATTGGGCTGATCAATGGCTTTCCGGTTGGTGAGTACAACGGTCGGGAATTGTCCGTCGAATAATTTCAAGGCGGCGGGCAAGCGCAGGTTCAGGTCCAGGACCACACGCAATGCGGAAGGTCCTTCCCACAAACGGGTGGTCAGGGCCGGGTCATCCCAGGCAGCGGTATTGGTGCCCACCATGATGGCGGCTTCCTCACTCCGCCAGCGGTGCACAAGGTGATTGGTCGCTTCCGTAGTGATCAGTAACCGGTCTTCCACACCGGATCCGATCATGCCATCGGCCGTTTCCGCCCATTTCAGGATGATATACGGTCTTTTCTTTTCATGAAAAGTGAAAAATCTTTTGTTCAGTTCGCGGCATTCTTTTTCCAGTATACCTACGGTGGTCTTTACTCCGGCAGAATTGAGTTTTTCGACCCCCTTACCATTGACCGCATCGAAAGTATCCGTGCAGCCGATCACCACTTCGGGTATCCGGTGCTGAATGATCAGATCGGTGCAGGGCGGAGTTTTGCCGGTATGCGCGCAGGGCTCCAGGGATACATATAAAGTGGAGGAAGATATCTTATCCTCTTCTCCGAAATCGATGGCCTGACGGATGCAGTTCACTTCCGCATGTGCATGACCGTATTGCCGGTGCCAGCCTTCGCCGATGATGCTGCCTTCATGCACCAGCACCGCGCCCACCATGGGATTAGGCGCAACATGCCCCGCCCCGCGGAGGGCCAGTTCGATGCAGCGTGCCATAAAACGTTCAGGGTTCATGCAGCGGCAAATGTAAATGAATTAAGTTTGTTCCATGACCTGTGCGGCAGCCCAAAAACAATTAGTGGATCGTTTGTTAACTATTCATGAACCCGGAGAATCCGAAGCTATGGCGGTATGGGTCATGGAGTCCGTTACGGGCGAAAGACATCCAAAAAAAGAATTGCTGCTGAATGAGGTACAGGTGGCGAAACTGGATACCGTCACACAACGTCTGCTCCAAAACGAACCCTTGCAATACGTGCTGCAGGAATCCTGGTTCTGCGGTTATAAATTCTATGTGGACGAAAACGTACTCATCCCACGTCCTGAAACTGAAGAATTGGTGGAATGGATCATTGCCAATTGCAAATTCCCGCTGGGCGATCTCACGATCACTGATATCGGCACCGGCAGTGGCTGCATCGCCATCAGCCTGAAACGCAAGCTGCGCAAGGCGGACGTGATGGGTATAGACGTGAGCCCTGGGGCCATAAATGTAGCGCAACGCAATGCCACAACATTGGGTGTAGAGGTAAATTTCAAACAAGCCGACTTTCTGGATCCCACCACCTGGGCCTCACTCCCCGTTTCAGATATCATCGTCAGTAATCCGCCCTATATCCCCGAGAAAGACAAAGCCACCATGCATCCCAATGTGCTGGATCATGAACCGCACACCGCGTTATTCGTGGCGGATAATGATGCGTTGGTTTTTTATAAAGCGCTGGCGGCTTTTGGAAAATCAAATCTGAGAGAAGATGGAAGTATTTTTATGGAGATACATGAAAATCTTGGTCAGCAATGCCTGGATCTTTTTTTGAAGGAAGGATATCAAACTGAATTGAAAAAGGATATGCAAGGCAAAGACCGGATGGTGCTTGCAAGACTTAAGTGAGTTTTTTTTGTCACATAGGCACATAGAACACATAGACCTGAACACATAGTTTTTGGTGATGTTGCTTTGAAGTGCCAGACTGAAAAAAGCACGCCGCGGTTTGGTGCCTGCCTGCCGGCAAAGGCAGGTTTTTCACCAACCGCACGCAAGGAGCATAATACTAACGAAAGTGGCCGGTGAAAAACACCAGCCACGGCGAAGCTTGAATCTTCTGATTTTCTTTGTGTGTATTTCTATGAGTCCTATGTGACAAGAAAAATGATCATTTCACATTCGCAACAACTTTAGCACCGGATTTCTTCGCCAATCTCATCACCCGGAAAACCTCTCCATAGTAAGCGGTAGTGTCGGCATTGATCACCACAGTGGGTGTATCAACTGTTGCACGGTAGCGGATGATCTCATGCGTGAGCATGGAATCGATCAGGCCGTCCTGAATAGCGGTGGAACCGATATAATAGTGCTGGTCCTTATCGATGGAGACCATGATATTCTGTTTGGCCTTCGTATCCTTGGTGCCTTTGGGCAAACCTACTTTCACGATGTTCGGATTCGCGAGGGTGGCCACGATCAGGAAGAACATGAGCAGGATGAACAGGATATCGTTCAGGGAGTCCGTGAACACCTCCGATTCGTGACTATGCTTTTTTCTGAATTTCATTACAACAGTTTAGCGCGTGGGTTCCTGCAATACGTCCAGGAAATCGGAAGAAGCTGCTTCCATTTTATTGGATGTCTTATCGATCTGTGTGTTCAGGTAGCTGTATGCCAGGTAGGCGATCAGACCGATCACAAGTCCGGTGATGGAGGTGATCAGTTTGGTATAGATACCACCGGCGATGGTGCCCACTTCAAATTCATTGGAGCTGTTGATACGGCTGAACAATTGCATCAGACCCACCAGGGTACCCACGAAACCGAAGATCGGCGCGGCTTTGGAAACAACGGACAATACACCCATGTTCTTTTCCAGGTGGTACATTTCCAGCTGACCCACATTGTTCATGCTCTTCTCGATCAGGTCGATCGGTTTGCCGATACGCTGTATACCCTTGTCGATGATCCGGGCCACCGGGTTATTGGTATTCTTCGCGAAACTGCGTGCGGCGGTCACATTGCCGCTCACGATATGATCGCGTACGATATTCATGAAATTGTCGTCAATGCGTGAGGCATTGCGGATGGCGATGAGGCGCTCCGCGAAAACATAAACGGCCATGAGCAGCATGATACCGAGTGGGATCATGATCCAGCCTCCCAATTTCACGAGCTCGAAAATACCGGAGGGAGATGTGCTGCCGGGTGCGGATTGGGCCGTCTTGTTCAGGGTGTCAACGATCTGTAACAATTCAAACATAATGATTCGTCTTTAGGTGTAAAAGTATGGCTTGCGGGGAAATTACCATCCCCCGGTTTTCAACAGTCCTGAATAACAATGGCATGAACGGGAAAAATGATGCCACGTTGTACGTGGCATCGAGGTTTTAGAGTTATTTAACAAGTCCGTTATTTGGCATCATGCTGCCCTAACGGCCGCACCATGAGCGCCTGGATCTGCTTCATCGTGGCCTGCATGCCGTCAGAGCTGCCATCCAGGAAGATGACATTGCCTTTTCCGTACTCCGCGAAGTTCTTGATGGCTTCTGTCCACATACTGAAAAGGATCACATTGGTATCGAGATTGGCCTGTTTCATTTGTTCGGCGGCTTCGGTCATACCCTTGGCCACTTCCTGACGGAAGAGTGCTACACCCTGTCCACGCAGCCTGGCCGCCTCTTTCTCCGCTTCCGCTGAGATCTTGATGGCATTACCCTCCGCTTCCGCAGCCTTGGTCTTGGTGATCAGCAGGGCCTGTCCTTCATTCTCCGCCGCGGCCTTCAGGTTATTTGAAGCCACCACTTTGCTCATGGAATCCAGGATGACCTTATCGAAAGTGATATCGTTGATCTGCAGATCCTGCAGATGATAACCCCATGTTTCCAGTGTATGATCGATCTCCGCTTTCACATATTCCACGATCTCTTTGCGCAGTCCGAGGATCTCCGCCTGCTTCTTGATGGCCACGAAGGAACGGATATTACCCTCGATGGTACGGATCAGGGCCTGCATGAGGTCCTTGTCCGCAAAGAATTTGAACGCTACTTTCTTCACGGTCTCTTCATCCGCATTCTGCACGGAATAGAGCAGCATGCTTTTGAAATATACATTGGCCTGGTCGTTGGTTACGGCCTGGAATTCCAATTCTACGGAACGGTTCTGGATCGACACCTTGCGGAATACGGTCTCCAGGATCGGGATCTTCATATTCAGACCCGGGCGGGCTACGCGGCGGTATTTACCGAACATCGTGATGACGCCGATATAACCCTGATTGATGGAGAAAAGTGATCCGAAGAAAATGATGAGTGCAATGAAGATCCACCAGTTGGTGGCGAGGAATTTGGCAAGATCCATACTATAAGATTTTACACAAGTTACGATGTTTCCCTATTCCCGGATATACAGAAAAACCTCCACCCGCCGGTTCAGTCGCCGGCCATCCGGCGTGCTGTTTTCGCGCACCGGATGCGTAGCGCCGAAGCCACGGGTGATGACAGAGAATGGGTTCAGACTACCATGTTCCACGAGGTAGGTACCGGTCGTGTTGGCACGGTCGACCGACAATTGCTGGTTGTACAAAAAGGTTCCGCGGTCATCCGTATGCCCTTCCACTACAACGGAATCCATTTGCTTGCGGGAGAGATAACGGAGCACACTGTCGAGCAGTTTCGTTCCTTCCGGTTGCAGGTTGGCTTTTGCGGTCTCGAATAAAAGATCGGAAAGGATGATGGTATCGGTACGGGCCGTAGTGGTGGATTGCAGCACGACCGTTTCAGGTTCGCCATTGTGGATGCGGATCCATTTCTGCAGCATGTCGTGCCGTTCATTCTGCTCGTAGATATCCGCCTTGGTCTGTTTCCAGTTGGAACAGATCCTTTCACGGGGATCGAGCGGATACATGGAGAAATTATCGATGTAGACCAGGAAATGACTTTCCATTTTCAATCCGGTGGGACCGGTGATATCACGCTTTGAATAATTGGAAACGGTCAGGAAGGTTTCACCGCCGTGTGCTGTATAGATGATCACCGCCTGCTGCCAGTTGCTGTCGGGCGGGAACACATTGCTTTTATTATCGCAGAGATAAGCGGTGGGTTTGAACTTATAGACGGGCGACTTATCCAGCAACGGATCGGTGGATCCAAAACAAACCCCGATACTGTCGAGGATACGGAACGGTGATTTGATATAGAATTCCAGTCGGTACTGATGCCCTTTTTTCAAAGCGCAGAGGAACTGCGTACGTACGAATGTGCGCTGAAAAGGTTTGCTGCTGTGGCCCGCTTCAATGGCCATACAGTGGGTGCCGTCCCAGGCGCGGCCCGCATCTTTGAAGTAATTGGAAAAACCGGCTGTATTGCTGATCCAGCCCTCCGGGGCGCAATTGATCTTGTATTCGGTGCAGATATTCTCCTCTTCCAGGCCGCCGTTGACGAGCAGGTCCTGCCCATGGGCCGAAAAGACCCCAAGCATCAGGATAAGGTATAAACCGGTGTGTTTCATGCAAGTGACGGAGTGATACACCGGTAAAGTTAATACAAATGCCTGACTTGTAAAAGCTTATGCATTAGCCTTTTCACACCAGATCGAACTCAGGTGTACCAGCGTTTCAACGGCCTTGTTCAGGTCCTGTACACTGACGTGTTCCAGTTTGGAATGGATGCCTTGCTCACCTGCAAAAAGATTCGGACAGGGCAAGCCCATGAAAGAAAGGCGTGAGCCATCGGTTCCACCGCGGATGCTTTCGATCTTAAGGGGCAGTCCGGCGCGGGAGATGGCTTCTTTGGCATGCGCGACCACATCGGGATGGCGGTCGAGCACTTCTTTCATATTACGGTATTGTTCCGTAACGGTGAATTCAAAGGATGCACGGGGATAAGTGCGCATCCTTTCTTCGATCTGTGTACGGAGATAATCTTCTTTTTTACCAAGGCCTTCGGTCTCGAAATCACGGATGATGAAGTCGATGGTACATTTTTCAGCGATGCCTTCAACGCGTACCGGGTGTATGAAACCGCGTTTACCATCCGTTGATTCGGGTGATAAACGGTCTTGCGGCAATGCCGCCAGTATCTCACCCGCGATCTTCATCGCGTTGATCATTTTACCTTTTGCATAACCGGGATGCGCGATAACGCCATGGATGACGACCTGCACACCATCGGCGCTGAAGGTTTCATCTTCCAGGCTGCCGGCATCACCGCCATCAAGGGTGTAACCGAAGTCGGCGCCGAGTTTCTGCATGTCCACTTTGGCGGTCCCCTTCCCTACTTCTTCATCGGGCGTGAACAGTATCTTGATGGTGCCATGTTCCACGGATGGATTATTCATGAGGAAATGCGCGAAGTCCATGATCGCGGCCACGCCTGCTTTATCATCCGCACCCAGTAATGTGGTCCCGGATGCAGTGATGATATCATTCCCGAACTGTGTTTTCAGATAAGGATATTCATCCAGCTTCAGGATCTGTGTGGGATCATCGGGCAATACGATATCCTGACCCTGATAATTTTTATGAAGTATGGGCTTCACACCGGTACCGCTGCAATCAGGTGCTGTATCCACGTGCGCGCAATAACAGATCACGGGGATGTTTTGCTTGCGGCTGTTGGAGGGGATGGTGGCATACACATAGCCCCACTGGTCCATGTGCGCATCTTCCACACCCATGGCTTTCAGTTCATCTGCCAGTATACGGGAAAGGTCTTTTTGCTTTTCGGTGGTCGGGTGCGTGTTCGATTGCGGATCACTCTGGGTATCGATCTGCACATAACGCATGAAACGTTCCGCTGCTGTAAAACCGTAATGATCAGTCATATCCTTTTCAATTTAAGGACACCGAATGTACGATGATTTGATTTGCCGGGGAAAATCTTGCATTTCCCCGGAAATCGCCCTACCTTAAATTGAACCAAAAACCAACGAAATGAAAAAATGGCTTATCGGCGCTCTTGTCGGCGCTATCATCCTGTTTGCCTGGCAAGGCACATCCTGGATGGTCCTGCAATTGCATAATGATGCGACCAAGTATCATCCCGCGCAGGACAGTATCATGAGTTATCTGTCCACCCAATTCAAAGAAGAGGGTTCTTACCTCTTACCGACTGTAAAACCTGATGCAAGTCAATCAGCGCACAAAGAGATGATGGAAAAGATGAAAGGGAATCCCTGGGCAACCATCATTTATCACCCCAGTTTTGAGAACGATCTCACCAGGATCATGATCCGCGGGTACCTGATCGATTTCTTTCTTGTGATCTGCCTGATCTACATGTTATCAAGGGGAGGATGGCCCACTGGCAGAAGGATCTTTGCCGGTTCGGTAACATTGGGACTCCTGTTGTTTTTATACGGCCCTTACAATAACCACGTATGGATGCATATGCCGCTTAGTGCGATCAAAGGTGATCTGATCGATTGCCTGGTATCATGGACGCTTTGCGGGGCTTGGCTGGCTTGGTGGCTGGGGAAGAAGTAGCTGATAGTTGATAGCTTTTAGCTGATAGTGATGACGTTCCGCCTGAACTTATCATTATAAAAGAAGCAAGCTGATTGAGATCAAAGTATTGAACGCGGAGCTGCTCACGCCGCTGTTGGTGCCTGCCTGCCGGCAAAGGCAGGTTATCACCAACAGCACGAACATCGGAGACCCTCACAAAAAAAACGAAAGTCTTTTCAAGATGTTTGTTGGTCATAAGACCAACAAAGGCGTAACGATAGCCGGAAACAAAATAAAAAAGGGGTAGTCATTTCCACGACTGCCCCTTTCATGTATAAGGTGTTCTCTTTATGGCATAATGATCAGCGGGCTTGCGCCTTCGATCTCCACGAGTTCGATATCGAAGATCAGGTCCTGGCCGGCGAGCGGATGGTTGGCATCCAGCATCACGACGGCTTCTTTGATCTCCTGGATCACCACCTGGAACTGCTGTCCCTGGCCATCATTCATTGCGAGGGGCATACCCACTTCGATCTCCATATCTTTCGGGAAACGGTCTTTCGGCATTTCGATCACCATTTCGGGGTTGCGGGGGCCATACGCTTCGCCGAACGGGATGTGAATGGTCTTCTTTTCGCCAACGGTCATACCGGTCACGCCGTCATCGAATCCTTTGATCACCATTCCGCTTCCTACTTCGAAAGCGAGGGGCTGACGGCCTTCGGAAGAATCGAAGGTCTCACCGTTGGTGAGTTTACCATGATAATGAACTTTCACTTTATCGCCGGACTTTACCTGTTGCATACTTGATTTTTATAATAATAATTGGGTTCTGAAACGGCCGCAAGGTAGCCAAAAAGCCGGAGGCCGCCACCTGATATTTTCAGGGGTTTCGGTGGCCTCAAAACCAGTGTATTAAGCATGTTTCCGGACATCAATATATAATATGAATGGCTCATGGGAAATTTTACTGCAGGTGTATTTTGAATAACATTATTTTTAAGGATGCACCGTTCAGCCTTATTCATTTTACTGTTCATTTTCAGTATACAGAGCCATGCACAGACACCTGGTTTCACTTTTACTTCTTATACAAGGGCCAATGGTTTGTCCGATAATTTCGTGCAGAGCATTTTTGAGGACAGTCGCGGGTTCATGTGGTTCGGTACCCGGGAAGGCATTAACCGGTATGACGGGAATACGTTCCGTACCTTTTACAGCCATCAGAACTATGGAAACAAACTACCCGGCAATTCCAATGGACACTTTCAGGAGTACAAACCCGGACACCTTTTTTTCCAGAGCGACCGAGCTCCGGTCTGCATGAATACGATCACGCTGCAATTCTACTTGCCGTCGTCCTTAAAAGGGAAACCTTGCCTGAAGATCACAAAAATCGGGCAGAAGGGATATGCGATGAGCGAGGCAGGTTTCTGTTATCTGCTCGATAAAGAACTGAATATCATAGACAGCCTCGCACCGCCGTTTGTAAATGCCGGCGAACTGGTCACCTGTGACTATATCAGTGATGATATGTATCTGGTCGGCAGCAACCGTGAATACTTCCTTTATCATGTGGCAAAGAAACAATTCAGCATCTTCCTCCGTGAGGATGATATGCCGGAAAGACAAAGATTACTGACGTTTCATTATTTTGATTTACAAAGACATATAATCTATATGTCAAATTTTTATGGAGGCCTGTATGAATACAATCTCCAGGGAAAAATGCTCCACAACTGGTCACGCGGGAAAGCCCCGGAACAAATAGAAGATGGAGGGATCAGCATGATCGCCCGGAGATCTGACAGTACATTATGGATCTCGACTTATGGCTATGGTCTCTATCTGCTGAATACAAAGACCGGGATATTTACAAGGATCAAACATAACAAAGAGGACCCGGCTTCAATCATTGAAAATGCTGTAACCTCTGTGTATACTGACCGGAGCAACAATACCTGGGTAGGGACCAGCGGGGGCGTTTGCAAACTGAACAGTACCAATTCCATTATCAGGGTCTGGCGCAGCGATATCAATAATACTAGCGCCAATGAGACCTTACTTCTGAACATAGAAAAGGGAAGTGACCGGAACATGTACCTTACCGCATTCAGCCTGAAAAAAGTGACCCGCATCAATTCGGCTAACGGCCAAATGAGTCAATTGGATGAATCGAAAATGCCGTATATGTGGTGCAGCACTAATGTAGGGAATGAGATCCTCTTCACAGGCAGCAGCACGACGATCACCTTTTATGATCCCGTCCGGAATACCTACCGTCAGTCCGATTTTCTGAAAAAATATTTCCCGGTATCCGAGATCGTGATCCTTGCTTTCAAACACAGCAATGGCGACCTATGGTACAGTGGTAATAATGGAGGAGGATTCGTCAGGGTAGATGCACGGGATGGTTCGATCCACAGCTATAAGAAAGACGGGCCGAGAGGAAAATTCAAGATCAGTTATTATGCCTGCTATGCGGAAGATAAGAACGGAGATCTCTGGTTCGGAGTGAATAAGTCGGAAACGCTGGTACACTGGATCCTGAAAGAGGACCGGTTCGAGGAGTTCAACCTTTTCAAATTACCCGGAATGAGCGGCCTGACCATGACCGGAATCAACGAATTGATCATGGACGGGCATGACAATCTCTGGGCGGGCTTTGATGGCGGGGGCTTATTCCGATATAACATTCAGAACAGATCTATCACGCATTTCGGGATCGGAAATGGTTTGCCAACGAATTACATCGGGTCCCTGCAGACCGATGGCAGAAACAGGCTCTGGATCGGAACCCCCAAAGGCCTGTCTTGTTACATTCCTGAGGAGAATAAATTCATCAATTTCACCCGTGACGATGGCTTGCCGGAGGACTTTTTCAATGAAAGATGTACCTATTACGACAGCAGCAGCAATTACCTCTGGGTCGGGAGTATCAATAGCCTGATGCGATTCAATCCGGATTCGCTGCTGGCAGTACAGAAGAAGGTCTTCCCGATCTATATAGATGAAGTAACAGTGAACGGGAAAAAAATCGAAGGGTCCCCGGAAGAGACCGCCACTTTCATGCCCACTGCAAATACATTACAGTTCAGGTTCACCGGAGTGGATCTCAATAATGGCAAAGAGGTTGAATACAGTTACCTGCTGAGTGGTGCGGATGCGGACTGGATCTATAATGAGAACATCACAACAGCATCTTACGCCAATCTGGCTCCCGGTGATTATACATTCATGGTAAGGGCCAGGCATAAAGGGGAGAATGAATGGAATGAAATGAAAATGCCGTTCCGGTTCACGATCCTGACCCCCTGGTACAAGCAGATCTGGTTCCGGTTACTGCTGATCGCGGTTGTTTCTTTACTCGTATGGTTCATCATCAAAACCTATTACCAGCGTAAACTGGACAAGGAAAGAACGGATCTGGAACGCAAGCAGGCCATTGAGAAAGAAAGGACCAGGATCGCGACGGATATGCATGATGATTTCGGAGCTTCTTTATCCAGGATCAAATTCCTGAGTGAAAAATTGCAGATCGGGAATCCGGATGCGGAAAGCAATCATAAGGACCTGGAAAAGATCTCCGTTTACAGTGATGAAATGGCCGAGAAGATGGGTGAGATCGTATGGGCACTGAACAAGCGATATGATTCTACCGGGGATTTGCTCAGTTTTTGCCGGGCTTATGCCTCCGAATACCTGGCCGACAAACCCATCCAGCTTCATTTCCATGAAACGACCATTCCGGAGATGCAGTTGAACGGCGAGATCCGGCGGAACATCTTCCTGGTGATGAAAGAAGCGCTCCATAATATCGTTCAGCATGCCGGCGCCACTCAGATCTGGCTGGATATCCGCTTTGATGGTGATCTGCAAATGATCATCCGTGATGACGGAACCGGCTTTGATCCTGAACATGTACGCCCATTCTCTAATGGTTTGTCCAATATGAAGAAGCGGATCGAAGATATCGGAGGTACGATCAGCTTCGAAACGAACCCGGGAACCTGTATCACGGTCCGCGTAAATCCGGGCATCCGACAAAATACCTATACAAGCAGCTGACCACAGCTTTAACTTCGCAATATGGAAAAGATCAGGATTGTTATTGTTGAGGATCTGCCGGAAGTGATGGAAGGACTTTGTGCATTCATTTCACAGGATGAAGCCCTGGAGATCTGCGGCACTTACCGGACCGCGGAAGCGGCTGAACTGGAACTGCCGATCCTGCAACCCGACATCGTGATCATGGATATCAATCTTCCCGGAAAGACGGGTATTGAATGCGTACGAACGGTTAAACAAACCTCCCCTTCCATACAGTTCATGATGTTCACCGTTTATGAGAACAATGATCAGGTATTTGAAGCCCTGAAAGCGGGTGCCAGCGGCTATTTGCTGAAAAAGACCCCTCCCCTGCAGATCATAGAAGCGGTGAAGGAATTACAACAGGGCGGATCGCCCATGAGCGCTTCGATCGCCAGGAAACTCGTCACCCTTTTTTATGATCAGCATGGCCCCGCGACCGGTGAAGCCGCATCGGTGCTGACCCCCCGTGAAAAAGAAGTACTGGAACTCATCGCCAAAGGCCTTTTATATAAGGAGATCGCGGAACAACTGGGCATCAGTTTCCATACCGTCCGCCAGCATATCGGCAAGATCTACGAGAAACTCCACGTGCAGAACAAGACGGAAGCCATCAATAAAGTATACGGGAAACGGATATGATGTCCCACAAAGCGGTTAGGTTGCAAGTTCCCGTATAGTACGAATTGCCTATTTCTCAGGAGCAGACAGGCCGGTAATTTCAGTGAAAATTCCTGCATGAAAATTCAACTGCTCCTTTGTGTGCTGCTATTATCCCTGGGTGCAAATGCACAACCCCAGCCTCCTCTTCCCAAACACCTCATCAACCGACCAACGGCGAACCCGAAGCTGATCACATTATCGGATGTGATCGCCGCCAGATGGCGGGGTACCCGTCTCACGCAATTGACCGGCGCCGTGAGTGTTGATTCTTTATGGTTCGATTTCAAAAAGAATGGTACGCTGGTATTCAAACACCAGAAATATGAATTCAACGGCCCCACCATGGGCACATGGACCCTGTCGGGTAACAAGATCACGATCATTGCCGATAAGTTCCCCTTCACCCATACACTGACCGGCACCTGGGATATCAACACAGGCATCATCAGCGGAAAATTCGATGAGCTTCGGGATAACGATAACAGCCAACCCCCTTATTATTCACCGGGTTCGGATAAAGGCACGTTCACGCTTACAAGAAACTGATCAATAAATAATCAAATAAGACATATGAAAAAGTCATTACTTATCCTTTCAATATTCTTATCCGCATTAACTCTGCATGCTCAGTATAATGGACGCGTACGGGTTTATCTTACAGAGTTTGACTGTATCCAGGAAGCCGCAGATGACAACTTGGCTATGGATGGAAAAGGCAATGAAATTTTTTTCCACTTCCATTTCTTTCTTGCAGACAAGAATGGTGCCTTGAAACAAAAAAATGTTATTCACACTGAAGTATACGGCGACAACAGCATTCCAGCATACAGCACACGGATACACGCAGGTACTGCCCTTACTAATAATAGTTTTTCTAGCCCGAAGGGAGGAGTCTGGTCACACGATAAAATTAAAACTTACAAGATCGTTGGCGAATACGATCTTTTAACAGGCGATGTATTGAGTTTTATCCCAACTATTTGGGAGTGGAACGTAGGAACAAGTAATGATGCAGTGTTTGATGCAGCGATAGATAACGCTTCAGGTATGATCAATATTAATGCTGCGGCACATGCAAAACAAAGGTTCCCAAACCCCATCCCACCTGGCACCTATAATGCTGAATACCTTAAGCAGCTCATCAGTCTGGATGCCTCGTCCTCATTTGGCGTACAAACAGTACTGAAGATCACAGGCGACCTTACACCGAAGTCACGCCCCGTTGGCATTAAAAAGGATGGAACATTCTCTCCAAGAGTAATACTACTTACAGGTAACGATCTGCAGGCGATCGCCAATACTGATTTTGGTTATGGGTTAGGAGTAATTCCTGTCCAATACAATGACCTCGCATTAGGAAATGACCGGGACCATGGTAATTATATCATTCTGCTGAAAGTCGAATTCACCCCTGCCAGCGCTCCTGTGACCACCAACAACCCACCGACCAATCCGCCTCCGGTTAAAAACCCTCCGGCTGATCCCGTTTTTAACAGGAATATCAACACCAGCCGCACGATCCCAGCCTCTAAACTTCCAAACCAGCAGGCAACATCTTTCACCAATGAATTCCTGACAGGCATTTGGAAAGGAACCATGGGAACATTATCCAGCGCTACAGATGGCCCGCTCTCCTTCAAGATCACCAATAATGTATTCTGGGCGCTTGATAAGACCGGAGCAACAACAGCGGCAGGCAGTTATCAGCTCCTGAACGGCGGCTTTACAGCAACTTATTCCGACAGCAACAATTGGAAATATGTATTCATTTCCACAGGCTATAACAATGGTACAGGTGAAGTATCCGGTAACTGGACCTGCGAAGGTCCCAACTATTATAAAACCGGTAAGTGGATCGCGAAAAAAGTGAGTAATTGACATCTATAATGATAATAAAAACCAGTATAATTCTTACGAACAGACAAAACAAACCTTAAGACAATGAAAAAGTCAATTGTTTTCCTTTCAATTTCCATAATCGCATTCAACTTGCAGGCACAACAAGCCGGTCGGGTACGGGTAACATTCACAGAGTGTCAATGTATCCAGCAAGCAGCTGATGACATCCTCAATACAGATGGAATAGGTAATGAAGTTTTTTTTCAATTTAATTTTACCTTTTCAGATAAGAACGGAGCTCTAAAACAAATAAACACAGTAAGAACTGAAGTATATGGAGACAATATCACACCACCATACCAATCCCGTATCCGTGCAGGATCTGCAAGCCCAGACATATATGTTTCGTTTACTGGCTATACGCCGCGGGGAATCGAAACGAACAACAATTTTAAGACTGATAGGCTCCTTGGGGAATACTACCTAGCTGCAGGTGATGTATTGAGTCTGATCCCAACTATTTGGGAATGGAACGTTGGCAGAGGAAATGAAGCAGTGTACGATGCAGCACTTGAAAGTGCTTCTGGTCTGATCAATACCAATGCGGCTGCACATGCAAGACAACGGTTCCCCAATCCCATCGCGCCAGGCACCTACAACTTTGAAAACCTAAAGCAGCTTATCAGTTTCGACGCCTATACCTCTTTTGGATTCAGAACAGTCCTGAAGATCACAGGAGATATCACACCTAAGTCAAGACCTGTTGGCATCAGAATGGACGGAACATTCTCTCCACGGGTATTACTATTAACAGGAAACGATCTGCAGGCGATCGCCAACACGGAGTTTGGATACGGAGTTGGAGTAATTCCCGTCCAATACAATGACCTCGCATTAGGAAATGACCGGGACCACGGCAATTATATTATTCTGCTGAAAGTCGAATTCAGCCCTGCCAGCGCTCCTGTGACCACCAACAACCCACCCACCAATCCGCCTCCGGTTAAAAACCCTCCGGCTGATCCCGTTTTTAACAGGAATATCAACACCGGCCGCACGATCCCTGCCTCTAAACTTCCAAACCAGGCGGCAACATCTTTCACTAATGAATTCTTAACAGGGGTTTGGAAAGGAACCATGGGAACATTATCCAGTGCAACGGATGGTCCGTTCTCATTCAAGATCAACAATAATGCATTCTGGGCCCTTGATAAGAACGGAGCAACAACAGCGGCAGGCAGTTATCAGCTTCTGAACGGCGGCTTTACAGCTACTTATTACGACAGCAACAACTGGAAGTATGTATTCACCTCAACTGGCTATAACAGCGGCACCGGTGAAGTATCAGGTAACTGGACCTGTGAAGGTCCCAATTACTATAAAACCGGTAAATGGATCGCAAAAAAAGTGAGTAACTGACAGTATGGTCACAATATAAATCAGTAATAATGAAACATCTCCTCGTTATCCTGACCTTTCTTTATTTCGTAAATACCGTATCCGCGCAACCTGTGATCAAAAAACCGGGGAAAGACCCTTCTGCGATCATCAATCAACCTATCAGGAACGCACCGGGTGTGACAAAATATGATTTCAGTGATGTAAAGATCTGTATAGACAAGCCTTTGCCCACCGGTAATTTACCACCGAGGATACTGCCGCCGGTTCAACGGGATCCTAAGATCAACAGAGACGGCTCCATCAGTAAAACTTCCGTATCTCAACAAGGATTGGTAAGTGAAGCTAGTCCATATTTATGGGCTCCGGGAGAAACAATTACTGTTGCGATGTCAACCGCCAACTCCACTGATTTCATAAGAGGAAAAGTGATGCAATATGCTAAAATATGGGAG
Source organism: Bacteroidota bacterium (assembly GCA_029555415.1). Taxonomy (GTDB): domain Bacteria; phylum Bacteroidota; class Bacteroidia; order Chitinophagales; family Chitinophagaceae; genus JAKPSI01. The sequence goes on from JAKPSI010000077.1 coordinate 47,708, forward strand.
CTGTATGCAAACATCAGATTCGCTTTCGTAAGCCAATGGAGTAATGCCATGATCAGGGTCGCATTTGTTCCAAACCACACCAGCTGGTCTGTAACCGGAAGAAGCGTTCTGCTGGCACCAAGGGATTCGGCGACAATGAATTTCGGTTGGTTTACAAATACTACAGCTGAAACCGACTTCAGTAGCACCATCACCCATGAATTCGGACACGTACTCGGCTTTTTGCATGAACATCAGTCACCTAATTCTCCGTTGGAATGGAACCTGGAAAAAACTTATGAATATTTCAGAGTTACGAATAACATGAGTCAGGAAAGGGTGAATAGTCAGGTCATCAATAAGTTCAGTAGCAGTTATACGAATTTCTCCGCCTTTGACAGGTTGTCCATTATGTGTTATCATTTCCCTGCCGCATTACTTGTAAATGGCGGCCAGGATATGCCCTATAATACGCAATTATCAGAAATGGATAAAAAATATGCGGGCATTTGGTATCCGGCATTTATCCCAACACCGACTCAATATGGAGTTATTACCACCAATGACGACTGTGACTCGATCTCCTTCAAGATCGAATACGATGTAGTAGAAAAATATCAGGTCGAATTCAATCTTTCACTTGGATCTATGAATGGCAAAAAAGCAAGTTGGTGGAAACAGATTGGCATTCCATTGACAAATGGCACAGAAACTTATCTCGAAGTACTCAATAATTCATTGATCCCAAGTGAAAATCACACAAGCAGTCAGCAGTCGATTGTATTCAATTTTATCGACAAAACAAGAGGGATCAGTTTCGCAAAAGCCAAATTTCTGGGAATTCACACTCCTTTGAATCTCAGATGGGACCTCCTTTCAGCTTTACGTGGTGGATGCAGGGTTACGTTACAATGGAACCGCGAAACCTGTCAATGATCAGGAATTAATAAACAGAAGATAAAAACAGAACCATGAAATTGAAAAGATCATTATTACTGACTTGTTTCACCGGCCTCATGCTGGCAGGTTTTTTTTGGGCGGATGACATCATCACCCGTCTCGGCATGACCCAGTACAACGCGCGTTACTATGTGCTGAATAATTTACTGGGCAACTACAACAGCTCTTTTGAAGAAGGGGAAGAAGGAGGTGATGCAGACTCAGAATACAAACAAATACAGCAGTTCCAGATCCCATACGCTAAGCTGTTGCCTTCCATCATCAGTGGCAACAAAGCAGCAGCAGCGAAAGAACTCTGCGCGTATGTAAAGCAATACTGCAACAGCCAGGACTTCATGGACGATTATAACAAAAAACGGGATGCCTGCAAGCCCACCTCAGAGCCATACAAGCCGGATGAAGAAACCATCAAAGGGATGCGCAAGGAGTATGACAGCCAGAAAGCGGATTATGAAAAGCAAAAGAAATCGGGGAAAATGAATAAAGAAATGCAGGCGGCTTATGAAGCCAACCTGAAATCGCAGGGTGATATGCTTGCACAATGGGAAGACCCCCACCCCAACCAGACCAAATGGGAGAAACAATTCCCGGCCGATCCTGCGAACATGATCAAAGCCCGTTTACAGGAATACCTGACACTGGTGGCTACCGTGGACTTCAACGCTCAACTAGGTGAGCCAGACAAATACAAGAAAAGAAAATTCCTCAATCCGGAATACGAGAAGAAACCGCTGAAATGGAAAGCCTGCTACCGTGCCGGAAAAGAAGTGAATGATGTGGTCACTGCCTTTGTGAAAGAATGGCTGAAAGGGCCCATCCTTTCCGCAACCAAAGAAAAGATGCCTGCTGAAAAAACAAATACTCCAGACAACGCAACCACGGTGAAGAATAATCCGACTACTTCTAACAGTAACGGCAACACGAATACCGTCGTTACCAACCCCGCACCCGTAACTGATACAGTAGCCGCACCGGCAAAAGGGAAAAAATCACTTTTAAATAAATTGAAGAGCAAAGCAAAAAACATTATTCATTAATCAGAATATCATGACCATTAAACAACTTATCCTCCTCCCTTTTCTGGTTACATTCGGCCTTGCTCATGCACAAACCGCAAACAAACCAGACACTGGGTATACCATATCGGTCAGCATGCCTTATGTTGGTCAAGGAGAATCTTTCCGGTTCGGATTGTCAGGTACAGATCTGACGGTTACCATTACAGCTTCCAACACACCTGTTGCCTTTCGGGGTACTTACCAAACCGGAACCGCTTATACTGTTGAGCAGCTGGATGGACCCAGAACCGTTCAGATCTTAAGCGGTAACAGGGTCGGACAGATAACAGACATTGATATCCTTGTTGTGGCGGATGGCGGCGGCGCTCCGGTCAAAATGATCACCATACATGGTGAATTGCGTGCACCGAATGGAACAACTGTAGTGATCCGCAATAATGGCGATCCGGTCACCGTAACCGTCCCGTCTGTACCCAATGCTGAATGGAATACGGTCATTTTCGAATTCCCCACCATGGTTCCGGATACATCACTTTGCAATATCACTGTTGATTCAGTGCCCGGCATGACAGCGTTGGTATACAATGGCAATCGTCCTGCTGGCACAGCTCTACCTGCATCCTGGAATAAAATCATTGTAACATGCGAATACAATTTTGCCCATATCAGCTGCGACCTTCAACTCAATCAATTCAGTACATTTTATGAAACTACTGAACCCAGTATAGCAGGTTCACTCGCTGAGGAAGGCCGCTTCGTTGCTTTTGTTTCCAATGCAGTCGGATTAGCAGGCTGCAGCGGAAAATACAGGCAGATATTCCTTCGCGACAGAAAGTCCGGGAAAACGGTCCTCATCAGTAAATCACCAGAGGGCACAGAAGGTAATGGCGACAGTTTTGCACCAACTATGAATGTGAATGGTAAACTGATCGCCTTTGAATCACATGCAACGAACCTTGTGGCAGGAGACCAGAATGGCCGCAGGGACATATTCTTATGGAACAGAAATACAAATGAGCTCACCCGTGTCAGTGTAAATCCAGATGGTTCAGAAACGAATGGTGACAGCTATGAGCCTTCCTTATCCATAGTAGGCGAAGAGATCGCTTTCACTTCCACAGCAAGCACGTTGACACCCGGCGTAATGGACAACTATACACCGAATGTCTATCTCTATAACTTCTACGAAAATACATTCACACTGCTTTCTCTGAATCTTACAACGGGCAGGGCTGTTGGAGGATCCAGACCTTTTCACGGAAACGATAAAAGAAGGGTCGTATTCTGTTCCAATGCGTCAACATTGGTGGCTGATGACGAAAATGGTCTTTGGGATATATTCCTGTATGAACCCGGAAAGCCCATGAAACGTATCAGTGTACCCCAGGATGGAACAGAAAGGAATCAGGGAACGGAAAGCAGCAGCCGGGTTGTATCCGCTTCTCTCTCTGGCAATGGCAGATGGGCAAGTTTTGCGACCACTTCCACCAATTTGGTTCCGTGGGATAACAACAATAAACAAGATGCATTTGAAGTGGATCTAGAAACGGGCTACATAATGCCTTTAAGCATTAGCGAAACAGGAGAGCGTGCGAATGGCGACAGCCCGATCGGGCAGGGCGAAAGGATCGCACTCAGTTATGACGGCAGCCTTAGCGTATTCACTACCGCTGCCAGCAACTTAGGCGTACCGGAGAATAATATCATCATGCGCAACAAGAATACACTTAAAACAACTGCGATCACAAATATCAAAGGCGGGCTTGTTGGACAACCCGTTATCTCCATGGGTGGTAATTATGTTGTTTTCGGCACTGGAGAAAAATTGGACCCAAAATTTTCTTCTTCTGGTCTGTTCGCGGCTTTCACTGGTGTTTCAGCCACCAGATTTCAAACTCATTATATTTCTTTGGACTAAGTAACACCTGAAATGACCCATAAAACCAATAAAACAACCTATGCATAATCCTTCATACAAAATGACGAAATACTGCTTCCTGTTTTGTCTGCTTACTCTAGGAAAGGTTATGCGAGCACAGCCCGAATCCAACCCCGGTATGGCCGAATTATCCGAGAAAGTGATCACTTGGGAAAAAGCATTGCCCCCATTCGGCAATGGGGTGGCCGGATACAAAAAAGGGCTTAACCACAAATTCACCGCGTATCAGCGCGGACTGGTCGATGTATTCGCCGACTGGATCAAAAAAAGCCTGATCCCTGTCGGTGGCGTACCACAACTCGAAAGAACACTGATCCCTGATGGAGAAGAATCCGTACCCTATCTTCCCTATGCCAGTGGCATGACCTGGAATTTCTGGGTGCCCCGTTATGGCCGTGACAAGAAAACGATCATTCAGGCACAACCCGCATCTTCCACTGACATTTCCATCCACACCAATGTGCTCCCGGGCAGAAGTTCCGCCAGCTGGCTGAATACGCCGAACGAATATTACTTCACGGCCAGGTTCGATAAATACGGAAAGCTGCTCGATGAAGCAGACCGTAAAGCGGAAGAATCCAGAGTGAATGAAATGGCTTCAAAGGTCGGGAACTACATGATCTATTTCACCGGCGAGAACGTCAATGTCTTGCTCATGCCCGGCAAAGAATTACCCATCGTTCAACTGACCCGTGCCGAAGTATTGCAAAAAGGAGAAGAGGCCGTTAACCGTGCCTTTAAGAACGGAAAAATGACCACATCCGTCAGGGATGAAGCACTGGAAGGCATCCGCATCCTGCGCGACAGATACAAGAATGAACTCAACGTCCCCGCCTATATCAGAATGTCACAGCTCGGCATCTACTCTTTCAGTATCAACAACGATCTTTTCAAGAAGGATGTTTCCGTTCCTTATATGTATGCTGTTTATCGTTTCAAACCTGAAGTGTATGAACTCAGTAAAAAGGATAAACCACTTTGGGTCTGGATCAATTTTCAGAATGCCACTGAAAGAAGCAGTACATTGGACTGGGGATTGTACAAAGCCATGACGAAGAATTTCAACTATGCATATGTGTACGACTACTTCTTCAACCCGGAGAAAGTGAAAGGAAAGCCTTATCAACCGCTGAATCCTGTATCCGCTGCTGCCGCAACAGCGGAAAATGACATCAAGAACATACAGGCAAACCAAACAAAAACACTACCAGAAGGCACCTTGTTGATGGAAGATTTCTCAACCAGCATTTCCGGTAAGATGCCCGCTGGCTGGACCTCTAAAGAGAACAACAGGGGTTTCATCATCGAAACGCCGGCAGGAGAAAAAGGGAAATGGCTGCTGTTCGACAACAGTTCTACCCTGATCCCTTCCGCTTTCAAATTCCCCACACCGGATAACTTCACACTGGAATATGATCTCTGCAGCACCGATTTCACCGGTCGCTCCGGCCGCAGCATCGAATTGTATCTGGTCGGTGCGCCCGGTGGCGGAAAACCCCAGGCATCCGGCGAATACACATCAGCGAACATCATGATCACACCCGGCAATGCGGACAATCTGGCGATCTATCCTGCCGAAGCTTATATCAGGCTTCAATTGCCTACTAAGATCAAATACGACCCCATTTCATACAGCATGGCCCCCTCCGACTACAGCAATAAGAAACATGTGGCGCATGTGGTCATAAAAAAAGCAGGCCGGTCACTGACCGTTTCCGTGAACGGCAACCCGCTCCTCTATCAGGATTATTATAAAGTGGATAAAAGCCAGGATATGCTGCTGCCTGAGAACATCCGTTTCACATCAATGACGTGGAGTTGCGATAATAAGGATGAGACACGCGGGAAAGTGTATATCAGCAATATCAAATTAACCAAATAAACAAAAAGGGAGTCAGCATGAAAAAAACAATGAAAGAAGTACTTCGCAAAACAGTGACAGTACTTGTGCTGATCCTTTTTGCGATCAATTTAAGTGCACAAAAAGGGAAACTGGAGAAGATCCTGACGCCTGACCTCCAAAACAGGATCAAGGCAACCCTCCTGCCTTTGGTGAATCAACTGGAAAAAATGTATAAGGAAGATAAAACCGGCACTTATGCCCGTTATTCCGCGGAAATAAAGAAATGGAAGGTAGCAAAAGACCCGGCTGCAAACAGGGAATGGACAGCCCGGATCACACAGCAATACGGACAATTTTTCAGCGATATCTGGTCCAAAGCCCGGGTTGATGAAAAATTATATCAAAACAGGATCAGAGGTTTGTTCCCGGATGCGATCCGTAAAGACCTTAAATTTCAGGCTTACCTGAATTTCACAATAACTGAAACAACAGCTATTCCCCAAAACACAGTTCCTGCAACAGATCCAAAACCTGAAAATAAATGTATTGACGTATGCCCCCTGGCCACAGGGGTCGTTACCAGCCAGAACGTATTGCTTGGGGGAGGAACCGGTGATGCCGGGAATTGCTTCCTTAAAAGTACAGGATGGGCAAGTGGATTGATGGGGGTGGGCGACAACACAACCATCCTGCATAACAATATTTCCATCCCTGGAACATTCCCGCAGGATAGCAGGATGCTGCATGTAAGGATCTCTTATTTCCTCAAACAGGAAGCTTCTTCTTTTGCCGTTCTCGGTTGCTCAATTGCCTACACAAAACACCTGACTTATGCTTCATTAGAAGAAACCACCTCTATATCCCCCGGTATTTTTGTAAATAATATTGTTAATGCAAAACAGATCACTGAGGAATACCTGATCCCTAAATCAGAGATCAGCAATATGACTTTTACCGCTTACACGAACATTGTCAGTGATTTGATCGCCGGTGGCTGGTGTTCAACTGAATGCAGCGGCATAAAATGGACCGTGTGCGAAGAATGATACCCGGAGAACCATGAAAATACGACACCTGTTTTTCCAGTGTAAAAGGCGGACGGGTGCTCTGGTTTTCCAACACCGCTTATCCCGGTTATGATGCATTTGGAAAAAAGAACTAATTCATTTAAAACATGAAACAGCAAATATGAAACAAATAACGCTGCTCATTTTTTCACTTGCTGTGACCTTGGTTGCTGTTGCACAGAAAGAGACTTTTGATGTCACCACGTATTCGAGGCCCGCAGGCTGGAAAAAAGTGGCAACCGACATAGCCGTTCAACTCAGTAAAACGGATAATGCAAAAGGGACATACTGTCTGATCTCGGTCTCAAAAGCTATTGACGGCTCCGGCAATTCCAGGACAGATTTCAACAATACGTGGGAATCCGCTGTAAAAGTGGCATTGAATGTGACCGCTGCGCCGATCATGCAGGACTCGGCCGTTGAAAACGGATGGACCGCACAAACCGGTTATGGTTCATTTGACAAAGATGGTTTGAAAGGTGTTTCCCTGCTGATCACGATGTCATCTCCGGACAAACTGGTGAATGTAATGATCATGACCAATACAGATGTTTATCAGAAGAACATCACCGATTTCCTGACCTCCGTCTCTCTCAAAAAGCCAACTCCGGCCGTCGTGAAAAAGGCCGTGACCATTCAGCCAAATACAACTACGAAATCAGCAGCTGGATCGAACAGCGGTAAATTCGCTTTCAATCAGACCAATTTTGATGATGGCTGGGTGGCAACGGAAAAGGCCGATTGGGTGGAAGTAAAAAAAGGGGATGTAACCATCCTCATTCACTATCCGCGGGAAGAAGATAAAAAATATTACTCTGTACTTGAAGAGCATTGCTCCACCTTCTGGAACCTGCTTGTAGCACCTCATTATAAGAGCCTGAGGGATTATAAATTCTACTATAACTCCAGCTATGAGCCTGCTATGATCTGTTACGCCTATGTAACCGAACCTGACACAAACAAAGAAGTTTATGTTACGCTCTTCAAGAAAAACACTGCCTGGATGGAGATCATCACACCGGATAAAGCTTCGTTCGTCAAGGCCTTCGGTATTGATATCGATAAAGTCGATAACTTCTTCGGCGACTGGGGCCCGATACAGCGTATGAACGGTTATAACAAATTCGCTGTGGGCCCAAATGACCTGAATGGTCTGTGGACCAGCAATTTTACAGGCATGACCCAATATGTAAATACATTCAGCGGTGCCAGTGCCGGAATGGATACACATAGTTCCAGCGAGTCATTTGAGTTCAATGGCGGCTCCTACAAATGGGACCTTGGCGTTGCAAGCGGATTCGTGGGGAGTATCAAATTTCAAAGTGTGAAATCTGCGGGCAAATGGAATTTGCAGGGCAATTGGCAGATCCACTTCTCGGAAATTGAAAAGAAGCCCAGACTTTACAATGTTTACTTTTCCTGTATCAAGGGGGCCAGACTTCTTTGGTTACAGGACACGGGTTACGGAGACTTTAAGGCCTATGGCAAAAAGAATTAGATCATAAAAACCGGCCTCTGTAAGAAATATTCAGTTCAATTTAAAAAATATGCCATGAGGTCAACACTGTTCGTTTTACTGATGATCTGCTCACTGATCAGCGTAGCACAGGATTGCACGCCCGAAGCTTTACTAAAAAGACCCGGCGTCTGGAAAGCAGGCATGGGCGGCTCCATCCATGGGGTCAGCGCAAAAGACCTTTTAAGGGAAAAGGCCACACTGGCATCGATCCATAAGATGATCCAGGCAAATAGTACGCCTCAAGGCTGTCAGTTCTTGTACACAAATGCCTTAACGGGTTTTATGCCAGGCACGGGCAGGAACTGGATCGCTGACTTTTACGATTACACCATCTACGTCCTTCCTTACCTCTGTGATCCGGCCAGTAGCGACAAAACGAAGTCCTACACCGCCGTTGCTACCGCCACCATTCTGAATGTGAACGTCAATGTACTGGGATCGCTCAATAATCTGTACGCAGCGGATCTTCCGGAAGATGAGTTCAGGGGTTACCTGAAACTGGCCGCACGTCCGGTTTGGAAAGATGGTTATTACCTGATGAGTGACCGTGTAACAGATGCCACCGATCCGAAACATCTTTCAAAAGAAACCAGTATTCTGATCACGTATAATGATACCCTCCCCTTCTCCTACCTGACCAGAAAAGAATATCTGGCGCTCATTAAAAAGAGATTGGAAAAGTCCATTAAGGACAATTCATCTTCAAAGGAATATTACAACAAATACATGAACGCGATCAACAGCTGGCTCGTGAAACCGGAATCCGAATTGAGCAAAGCCGCTGTTTGCATGTGGAATGATGAAGAGCAATTCACAGGTTTCGTGGAAGAGGGCACCAAAGGTTCTTTCCTGGCCGTGAAACCCAACCCGTCATATTACCATAAAGGACTGCCCCGTTCCACACCGCAGTTCATCAATGTCCTCTTCAGGGTAACGGAAGGCTATCCGGTCATGACCATCAATATGGACGGGATCAGAAAGGCCGTGGACCTTGCTGCTCTCCGGAATATGCTGGGCGTTGCACCTGCAAAGGGTGCTTCAACAACCGGGCAGGCAAAGCGGCCTTTGCTGAGCAATAAAACGCATAAACCAATCTGACGTTCGCCAAAAACATCTTTCAAATTTTCAAACTCAGCATATGAAAAAGATCCTCCTGACTTATACACTTCTCTTTTCAATTTTATTACATGCTCAAAAACAGACTTTTGACATGGTCTCTTATACGCCTCCCAAAGGATGGAAGAAAACGGTGGCTGAAGGAGGGATACAGCTGACCAGATCCAATGAAACCACAGGAGCTTATTGTTCGGTCAGCATCTACAAGTCAGTGCCGGGAACAGAGGACGCACAAAAGAACTTCGATCTGGCCTGGGAAGCATTGCCCAAACAACTCGTAACAGTAGAATCAGACCCCCTGATTCAGTCACCGACCATGCAGGACGGATGGACCGTTATTTCCGGATATGCACCCTTCGAACTTCAGGGATCCAAAGGCGTCGTCACACTCCTCACCGCAACCGCAGGCGAGAAAATGGCCAACCTGCTGATCATTACTAACACGGATGTATACGCGAAACAAGTAAGCGCCTTCCTGAAATCAGTGACATTGAAGAAAATGACAGTGAAGAAACCTGCGACGCCAGGTACAACAACCCCTGCAGCTCCTGTTACAACTACCACCTCCGCTAATGGCTCCAATGCAGAGATCATCGGCACCTGGTCTAAAACCGGAAGCATTAACCCAGAGTATGCCGACCCTGTTGCTACTACGCTGGCAGGATACACGACCGATCAGTACACTTTTAATTCCAACGGGACTTACATATTTTATTCTAAAAGTTTCCGGATGACCCTGGATAAGATCATTTTCATCAGAGAATCCGGCACATATGATATAAACGGGAAGAGCATCACACTGAAACCACAGAAATCTGTGCTCGAAGCCTGGACAAAAAAGAACAACTCCGACGGGTATGGCAAACTGGCGAGCAGCCAGCCAATGAACCTGGAACAGGTTACATATCAGTTCAGTAAATACTACTTCTCCGGCATTCAGGAATGGAACCTGGTGCTGCAGGCTGATAAGCCTACACGGCGTGATGGTCCGTTCAGCAACAATAAATCATTACCCAATGCCTGGTACTTCAAAACCCCGGGGCCTAATACGGAAAAACTTACGGCACCCGTATCGAATTAATAATGATCAAACCAATGACCCAACTTAAACCATTACTTATCATATAAAAAAAAACAATGCGCACTTTGATCCTGGCAGCCCTGCTGCTCCCCTGCATCGCTTTCAGCCAAAAATCTGAAACCTATTTATCGATAACGGACAACAATAATATTCCTGTAAAAGGAACCGCTACCAAAGGCGGATATGAAGGCTTCATCGCCATCACCTCACTTCAGGCCGAAGGGATCTCAACAAAACCCACAATGAGGGGAACGGATCAGGTCACTTTTTCCATGCCCGTTTCAACCGCTTCAGCTGATCTTAAAAGAGCACTTTTCAGGGGCGTAGCATTACCAAGATGTGAATTCACGATATTGTCAGCTAACAATCAGGACCAGATCCTGTGTAAGATAAAGCTTGAAGATATTTATGTTAACTCCTGCAGTGATGAAGTGGGTGCAAATGGGGTTTTATACACCAGTGTGGTACTTTCAGCGAGCCGTATCGGATGGGCCTATTTTGGACCAGGTAATGCAGGACCAAACACCATCATCAGGAAATTCGGATGGGACACGATGAAGAATGGTGAGTGGCCGGTATATTGATAAAAAAATCGTTTTCAAAGAAAAAAGTATCCGGCATATATACTACTCTAAGCAGAAAGGAAAAAGAATATTCCCACCCAACAACATGTTCCAAAAATCAGTTATTCACCAAAAATTAAACCGATATGCGTTATTTACTCTTTGCAGCTTTATTGTTGCCCGCTCTTGCCTTCAGTCAGCAAACAACTACGTATTTAAAACTCAACGACGCTAACGGCATCCAGATCAAAGGCACAGCATTTGTGAAGGGTTTTGAAGCTCAGATCGTCGTTACCTCTATGGTATCCGACCCGGGAAATCAGAAGAATGGTGGCAAACCCAGTAATACGATCACTTTTACCATGCCCGTATCTGGTGCCACCGCTGATCTGCGCCGTTCCATCAATTCGGGCAAACCACTCTCATCAGGTGATCTCACTTCACTGGTTAGCAGTCAAATGAGCGCGCCCTCCATTACATTCAGGATCCGAATGGAGCAGGTTACCGTTGTTTCACTGGTTGACGCCATCGGCTGCAATGGTGTAATGAACACAACTGTTGTACTGGAAGCGGAACGAATGGGATGGACATATTACAATACCAATAAAGGTGGCGCAAGTATCGTAAGCAATAAATATGGTTGGGATGCCAGAGCAGGCAAGGAATGGACAGGATTCTGATCAGCACTAAATCCCCCATTTAGGGGATTGCAGGGCCCGTATTATCCAACTACTTTCAAAAGAAAATTCATGAACATCAAATACAGTCCTGCCATCACACTTTGTATTTGTCTGCTCGTCGCAGCTTGCAAGACCGTACCCGTCACAGGCCGCAAACAACTGAACCTGGTACCCAATTCCATGATCCAGGTGCTGGCTTTCACTGAGTATGACTCTGTGGTAAAAGCCAGTGCGACCCTGAACCAGTCCGATGAACGCGCGCAGTTGGTCACCCGCGTGGGGTCCCGTATCCAGGCCGCAGTGGAGACCTATATGCAGCAGCATAATATGAGCAAGGAGATCAAAAGTTTCAAATGGGAATACAATACGATCGAAGAAAACACCATCAATGCCTGGTGCATGCCGGGTGGTAAAGTGGTGGTGTATACCGGACTCCTGCCTGTTACACAAAATGAGACCGCGCTTGCAGTGGTACTCGGTCATGAGATCGCGCATGCCATCGCAAGGCATGGAAATGAACGCATGAGTGAAGCTTTGCTCATCAACCTCGGTGGTGTGGTGCTGGAAGAAGCACTCAAAACGAAGAAATCGGAAACACAGACCCTGTTCCTCGGCTTGTACATGATCGGCTCCAACCTGGCATTGGCTCTGCCCAATAGCAGGATGCAGGAAAGCGAAGCCGATAAACTCGGGCTCATCTTCATGAGCATGGCCGGCTATGACCCCAATGAAGCGATACCTTTCTGGCAGCGTATGGCGGCCAACAACAAATCGAATGTGCCGCAGTTCCTGTCCACCCACCCCTCCGATGAAACGCGGATCAAAAAACTATCCGCCTTACTTCCTGAGATCAGGTCGGCCTATTATAAGCAATAATGACCCTGAAATATTCACTTCACCACAAAACACACAAACATGAAAAAAATGATGACATTGTTCGGGAGTTTTCTCGTAGCAATGGGCGTAAAGGCAGAAGCCACCCCGATCGCACGAAAAGAAACCATCCCGGCACAAAAGATCAGTCAGGGTGACACTACCGTACCTGTACAGACCACCATCAAACAAGGCGCCCAGGTGGTGAATCCAAAAACTTTCAAGGAAAATACCATGACCCTGAAAGAACTCCCTACCAAAGATCTCAAATATTTTAAAGGGGGTGAAAACAAAGATTCACTGACCAGCATCCTGAAGAACAAAGCCAGCGGACCTCCGATCAAAGGAGGTTTACCGGCAAATGAAACGCTGCCAATAAAGAATGATATCCCGATCAAAGCTGGTCTGCCCATCAAAGGCGATACCCCGATCAAAGCAGGTTCACCGATCAAGACCGGCACAACAACCGGCAATACTCCGGTTAAGTCAAATTCAAATGTTCCATATAAAGGAAATTGAGTTTCAAAAAGTACATAAAAGATCTCTTCAGCAAACGACCGGCAATACATAATGGCTATCCGGTCCTTGCTGCAGTGAGCCGTATCCACGACAGAGGCGTTTTTGCAGCTTCAGAATTCAGGAAAGGCGATTGGATCGAGATCGCTCCCTTTATCCCGGTTTCATCAGAACAGTTTTCGCTCCTGAAAGGGACAAGCCTGCATTACAGTTATTTCATGACCGGTCGTGAGGATTTTCCGGCAGTGATCGGCCTGGGTCTTGCATCCTTGTATAACCATGGAAGTCCTGCACACGCCAGCTACAACATCGACATGGAACAACAGGTGATCCGCTTTCGTGCGACAAGGCAGATAAAGGCAGGAGAAGAGATCACGATCAACTATAATGGTGCCCCTGATGACCAAACACCGGTCCGTTTTAACGACCAGCCATGAAAACAGCACTCTATATCAAAGTAGTTGCCGGAAAAGGCCGGGCGGTTTTCAGTACGGAAGCGATCCCAGCATCCGCACTCATTGAAGAATGCCCTTTATGTATCATTCCGGGGAACGACAATCACCTATTATCACAAACAACACTGGTTGATTATTTTTTCCACTTTGAAAAAGAAAAAAATGAACTGGCCATCGCCCTGGGTTTCGGTTCACTTTACAATCATGCCGTTCACCCCAATGCAGCCTATGAGATCGACCAGAAAGACCGCTGCATGCGCATTTTCGCATTAGCAGACATCCCTGCCGGCACAGAGATCTGTTTCAACTACAGCGGAGAGCCCGGGAACGCCTTCAAGGAATGGTTCGAGGCAAGAGGAATGAAGATCATCAGTTGATCACAGCCTGAAATGCTGGTCTCCCGGTTTAGTACGCTGCGAATCTTCTTTGTCTTAATTTCGCAGCATGATCTCCTTCCCCTACAAACAACAGGAAACAGGCCCGGCCACATTCGACCTGGCCCTGCAATCCTTCCGTGTCGTCTTCATGGGCACACCCGATTTTGCCGTCGCGTCACTTGATGCACTCGTCAGATCCGGTTGCAACGTGGTAGGGGTGATCACTGCACCCGACAAACCAGCCGGCCGTGGTATGAAACTCACCCAAAGCGCCGTCAAGAAATACGCCGTCGAACACGGACTGAATGTGCTGCAACCCGAGAAACTCCGCGATCCGGAATTCCTCGAAACCCTGCGCGCCCTGAAAGCGGATCTGCAGGTGGTCGTGGCCTTCCGTATGCTGCCAGAAGTGGTATGGAGTATGCCGCCCAAAGGCACGATCAATGTGCACGGTTCTCTCCTGCCCCGTTACCGTGGAGCCGCACCCATCAACTGGGCTGTGATCAATGGTGATATCGAAACCGGCGTTACCACTTTCAAACTCCAGCACGCGATCGACACCGGCAATATCTTATTGCAGGAAAAATTTCCGGTCGGGGAAAATGAAACCGCAGGTGAAGTTCATGACCGCATGATGCATATCGGCGCGCAATTGCTGGTACGTACCATCAAAGGACTGAAAGACGGTACCCTGAAAGAAATCCCGCAGGCTTCCGTTTCCGATCCCGCTACTTTACCGCACGCGCCCAAGATCTTCACTGAAACCTGTCATATCCATTTCGATCATCCCGTCGCAACACTGCATAACCTCGTCCGCGGCCTCTCCCCCTTCCCCGGCGCCTTCACGCACCTGGATGGCAAGATCCTCAAGATCTATAAAAGTGAGAAGGAAGCCGGTACCCCCGATGTGGCGCCCGGTCAGTTCAAAACAGATGGCAAGACCTTCCTCAAATTCGCTTGTAAAGATGGATACTTACTGGTGAAGGAACTGCAACTCGAAGGGAAGAAACGTATGCCGGTGGAGGATTTCCTGCGAGGATGGAAAGGTTGAAAGGAGAATTTTGAATTTTAAATTTTGAGATCTGAATTTGGCCTGCGGCCCGCTAACACTTAGTAATTTAGATTACTTAAGTTCACTTAGGATGGGCCGAAACTTAGAAAGGGTACAAAAGCAAAGTTATCTTCGCCTTTGTACCCTTTCTAAATGCCTTAATTTTTTCTAAGTGAACTAAGTGTTGGCCCGCCGCAGGCGCATTCAAAATTCAACTCTCAAAATTCAAAATTTATTTGATTCCCAGTTTCGCCAGCAACTCCTTTGACAGCGCCGCCTTCGGCAGCATCACACTAATAGTATTGATATCAAAGTAAGCCTCTGACACATGGATATATCCATCGAACGGACCGACCTTACCCCATGAATTCTTCACGATGAAGAATAGTTTGCCTTCCGGAGAAGTCTCCACACCCGTGATATGCATCAGGTGATCATCCTGTGTACTAAGGTTCTCATATAATTTCTGACGGTAGAGAGAATCGAATGCTTCTTCTTTCATATACGTACGGAAAGCTTCTTTGGGAAGGCGCACGCTATTGTCAACATTCATCGCCAGACCCGCCTGCTGATTAAATCCCATATTGCTCACATCCGCATCCCATGCCACCGTATAACCCTTGCTCACCGCCTCTTTCACCGTTTTAGTGAATTCGGATAAGGGCAGATTATAGAAGGACCCATTGGCGAAATTATCAGGTACTTGCAAAATGAAAGGTTTGTAATAAGGCTGGTGCAGGTAAGAGGTCAACGGCACATAATCCGCCGCATTGAAATGCAGTACATCCTTCGCGAAGGACAGCGGCGTATACTTCTTGCCCTCATAATTGAATTCTTTAGGCACTTCTCCCAGCTTATCATCCAGGATCTTCACATATCCTTCCAGCCAGTCATTGCTGATCGGCTGTTTCTTCAGCACACTGTCGAGGTAATGCTGCAGGTCAGCCGCCAGTTTCATATGATTGAAGGATTTCTCATCCCCTTTCAGTCCGGTATAGACTGATTCAGGCACCGCACCATAAGTTGCAACCGCACGGATCATATCATGCGACAGACCACCTTCACCGAATTGCGCATGACCCTGACGAAGGATATAATTCTTCGCCTTCTCCACATAAATATTACGTACCGTGAACATCTCGCTCAGGTCCACTTCTTTTTTGTCACGGCGCAATTCATCCGATTCCACCAGTGATGTGGTAGAGAAACACCAGCACGTACCGGTCATCGCCTGGTTCTTCACCGGTGTAGCCTCGATCTTCTTCACTTCTTTGAAAACGGGCGGCGGAGGCGGGGGTGCTTTGGAAATGGTTTGTGCAAAAACGACGGCCGACAGGAACAAGGCCGGCACCAGGAACATTATTTTTTTCATACAACAGTATTAAGATCAGTAATTGACTTTGAGTACGAATTTTTCAGATTCGGTGATCTGCAGTGCGGATGCCGCAGCGCTGCTCACCCGGATATTCAGGCCTTCATTCTGGCGGATACCGCTCATCTCACCCAGCACTTTCGCATATACGGCCTTGTTATTAACTGGATTGATCACTTTCACGATCGTTCCGGAGATCACACCGTCCATCAATACATAATATTTCGCATCCATCCAGCCACTGGTCGTTTTGAAGATGCCGGAAGTAACGGTTTCCAGATGTGAGACCGGACTGATCTTCATCTGCTTTTCAAATGAGGTGCGGAAATAACCTTCATCAGAAGTAGTGGGCCCCAGAGGTTCGATTTTCGGTTCAGGCTTTTTGGGTGTTTCCGTTTTGGCCGGAACATCTGTATTCAGATCATTCGCGGGATTCTTAGGCGTCTCCGTTTTAGCCGGTACATCCGTGGTCAGGTCCTTAACAGGATTTTTAGGTGTTTCCGTAACCACCGGTTTATCCACTTTGGGTTGCTGATTCACAACGGTCTCAGTCACCACTTTCTTTTCCTCCTTTACCGGAGGTGCCACCACCGGTTCTTTCACCTGTGCGGCCGTCTGGCTGGCATTCACCAGATAACCCACGATCAGTTTGGTTCCGGGTTCCACTTTATCATTCTCCAGATTGTTCCATTTGCGCAGTTTCTCCAGTGTTACATTATTGGCGATGGAACTGGCTTTCATCAGCCCTTCCTTCTCTCCCAGTTTATAATACAACGGAATGCCGGCGGTACCGGATTGTGAAAAATTACTGGCATTGACGGGAATGCGCACCGTTTGACCGATGCTCAGCCCCTTGTTCATATCCAGTTTATTGAATGCGGCGATCTCCTTGGCGTTGGCACTATACTGCCTGCCGATGGAATAGAAATTATCCTTCGCCACCACTTTGTGTTCGATATACAGACCCTTGTCACTGCTCTTCAGCAACAAACCGCCTCCCTGGGCATAAACAGCCATGGAAAAGGCCATTGACATCAACAGCAAAACTTGTCTCATCATAGGAAGTTCATTTGAGCTACAAAGATGTGGAATTTTTGCCGGTCCCCGCTCCCGGGAAGTCCTTTAAAATCCTTAAATCGCGCGGGTAATAATTATTGACCCGGTTGGGCAAAACGTTCATCCAGCCCAGCGGATGGCCCTGATAAGCCGCCAGTTGCCAGCCCTTGCCCGGCGGCACTTCCGGAAGGTCCTTCCGCTGCAGATAGGCAATGGCCGCGGCCTTGTCCAGTTCCGCCCTGACGATGCCGGCACCCACCCGTCCGCTCAAAGCGAGCGCATGATCCGGAACCATCTTATCCCGCATCAGTTCCCCCAACCGGATGCCGGAATAGGATACCCTCAACTGCTGCATCAGCAAACTATAGACATCGGCCATTGCTTCCGGCCATGCATACACGGTCTGTTCATGTTTGATCAATGCCATATCCCCGATATCCAGCCAATTCGCAGTCATCGTTTTTTCAGCAGCGGTCAGGTAAGTGGGTTTCTTGCGTATTTTGATATACTGCGCTTCAGTCCCGCTCTTCTTGCGTAAACAACACAGAAAGAATCCTTCTCCTTTCACCTTGTCCGGCCAGAAACGGTAACCATAAGCGCCATTCAATTCTGATTCAATGATGCCGGTCCCATCTTGTATCGGAACCCTGACGGATTCCGCATCCAGTTCTTTGCAGAGCCAATCCAGGATCTGCTCATCTTCTGCATTTGAATAGGAACAGGTGGAATAGATCAGCACCCCGCCCGGCTTCAATGCCGGCCATGCATCGGCCAGGATCCGTTGCTGGCGCTGACTGCAAAGCGCCACATTCTGTTCACTCCATTCCGCGATGGCTTCCGGCTCCCGGCGGAACAAACCACTGCCACTGCAGGGCGCATCCACCAACATCACATCAAAGAAACCTTCCAGCGCTTCAAAGTCCTTCGGATCATTATGCGTCACCACTACATTCCCGCCACCCCATTTAATGATATTATCCTTCAGGATATTCGTCCGCGCACGGATGACCTCATTACTGACCAGTAAACTCTCCTTACTGATGAGGGATTGCAGATGGGTGGACTTACCGCCCGGTGCCGCACACAGGTCCAGTACGTGTAATGATGTGGCGAGATCACAAGCCTTGATCAATGCCTGTTCCACGAACATACTGCTCGCTTCCTGCACATAATACGTACCGGCATGGAACAAGGGATCGAACGTGAAAGAAGGACGTTCGCTCAGGTATAAACCGTAACGCGACCATGGAACCGGTTCTGTATGAACCGGCTCCAGGTGACGTTGAATTTCTTCTGTGGCTATTTTTCCGGGATTGATCCGGATGGAAGTGACCTGCCTCCCCGAGCCATGCACCGCGATGAATGCATCGGGGTCATAACCTTTCGATCCCGCAAGGGAATCCAGCAGCGCCGCGGGTAATGGCAGATTCATTTTAAAAAATATCCTCAGCGCAGCAGACCAATGGCCTGATTCACCTGCGCGGTATAAGTTTCCAGTGTTTTCGCAACGATCTCAATATGCGCTTGCGCCTCTTTCCAATTGCGCTGTTCAATACCTTCACGGATACCCGGTAATGTCTTCACACCATAACCGGTGTAGAATCCGGGTGCATAGATCTCATGACGGTACCAGGGCCTGCGTGGTAATCCTGCTTGCTGGAGCAAACTCTGCTCCGCCTGATAAAGGATCGTATTCAGTTGTGCTTTTTTATCTGCGGAAAGACTGATGCCCTTACTGTATAATTTCTGGAATTCATCCGTGCTGTTCTTCAGTTGCACCAGCGCGTTCTCCAGACTGCTGAAGTTCAGGAACGGAACAGCATCCTTGGCAGCAGGTGGACCATAGGTCTTGCCCGGCTCCTTCGTGAGCGTGAACATATTCTCTTTCAGCATGCGTGTTTCCGCTTCGGTTTCATTGCGGCTCGCCTCCAGCAGGGCTTTCACCTCACCGGTATATTCATTCACCACTTTATAGAAACTGCTGAAATCGACCGGCAACACATCCGCATCCGCCAAACGCATCATGACACGACCTTTCACTTTCGCCATCGCCACACCGTATGCAAATCCCGGATCTTCAAAACGGGTGAAGAAATCATAGGAATCATACACGGAGTGATACTGATCGCCATCACCTTCTCCGCCGAATCCCAGGTTCATGGAAATGATGCCGAGGTGCTGAATGAAGGGAGAATAATCAGAACCCGCGCCTAATGCGCCGAGTTTATAATTCTTATTGCCGAATAATTTCGCACGGCTTCCTTTATCAGCAGACACCAGTGTCTGTGCGTATTTTCTTTCTTTGATCGTTACTCCTGTCTGCGGATCGGTCACCTGATCCAGGATCTCATTGAAGAACGGTTCCAAAGTATGTGAACCCTGCGCACCGATATAACCGCGACTGTTACCATCAGTATTGATATAGGCCACTGCTTTTTGTTTTAGTTCGGCCTGATGGTCTTCCACCCATTCCGTTGAACCCAACAGCGAAGGCTCTTCACCATCCCAGGCACAGAAGATCAGGGTACGTTTCGGTTTGTAACCTTGCTTCACCAGTTCACCGATCGCGCGGGCTTCTTCCATTTGTGCTACCAGTCCGCTCACCGGATCCGCTGCACCATTCACCCAACCATCATGGTGATTACCACCCAGCACCCATTCATCCGGCAATTCAGCGCCTTTCAGTTTCGCGATCACATTGTAAATAGGTTTGATATCCCAGTTGAACGCGAGTTTCAGATGCACTTTCTCAACGCTGGGTCCAACATGGTATGTAATGGGCAATGCGCCTCTCCAGGATGCAGGCACCACTTCGCCTTTCAGTGATTGCAGTAATGGCTGCGCATCCTCATAAGAGATCGGCAGCACAGGTATCTTCATGATCGTGATCGCTTCGCTGCGATCCAGACGTTTCGCATCTTTCGTTGCACCTGCATCTGGAGTCAGCGGATCACCGGGATACACAGGCATGTCCATCACGGAACCGCGCTGTACGCCGTCTTTCGGGCGATAGCCGCCATCCGGATAACTGTCACCCTGCGCGTAACCATCATCAGCCGGATCGGAATAGATGATACAACCGATGGCGCCATGTTCAGCGGCTACCTTCGGTTTGATTCCGCGCCAGGAGCCGCCGTATTTGGCGATGACGATCTTGCCGCGTACATCCACACCCATGCGGGCCAGCTCATCATAATCAGCCGGTATCCCACGGTTCACGAACACGAGTTCAGCGGTCACATCTCCGTCAGCAGAGTAGGCATTATATGGAGGTAATTGTTCCGCTTTCTGTCCGGATGTTTTATCCGCCGCTAAAACGGATTCATCCAGTTTGGCTTTATAGTTCTTATTGCCAACGATCTCCAGCACCCTTGTCTTGGGCGAAGGGAACAGTACATAATAAGTAGCGAGTTCGGTGTCATAGCCCCACGACTTGTACAGCGCCGCCATATAATCAGCATTGGCCTTGTCCTGCGGACTGCCCACATGGTGCGGGTGCGAAGTGATGAACTTCATCCATTGATCGAGATTGGAAGCCTGCAACTGACCATCGAATTTCTTTTCCCAGTCGAGCTGCTGCACAGCATGGGCGTCCTGGAAACCCATGACCTTGGTTTGCGCGTTCACGGAAGTGACGAGCAACAGGAATGCGATGAGTGAACAGGAGAACTGTTTCATCATGTACGTTGGTTTTATGATTGATTAAAGAGAAATTACAGACTCTTGATCTCTGTTGCGAGGTCCTGCAGCACTTTCTTCGCGTCACCGAACAGCATCGATGTTTTCTTCTGGAAGAAAAGATCGTTCTCGATACCCGCATAGCCAGGCTTCATACTCCGTTTGTTCACGATCACGGCTTTCGCCAGTTCCACATCCAGGATCGGCATGCCGTAAATGGGTGAGGAAGGATCGGTCTTGGCCGCGGGGTTCACCACGTCGTTGGCACCCAGGATCAGTACCACATCCGTGCTTTCGAACTGCTCATTCGCCGTTTCCATTTCCTCCAGCTTGTCATAACTCACATCAGCTTCGGCTAACAGAACGTTCATGTGACCGGGCATACGTCCGGCAACTGGGTGGATCGCGTATTTCACTTCCACACCTTTGGCTTCCAGCAGTTTTTCCAGTTCATGACAGGCGTGCTGCGCTTGCGCAACAGCCAGACCGTAACCTGGAACGATGAACACTTTATTGGCATAGGCCATCACCACTGCAGCATCACTTAGGGAGATCTCTTTGTAAGAACCCTGCTGTTTGGCACCAGCCGCAGCTGCTTTATTACCGCCACCGAAAGAACCGATGAGTACGTTCATAAGAGAACGGTTCATCGCGCGGCACATCAGGATCGTCAGCAAGGTACCTGCGGCACCAACAAGGATACCACCGGTCAGCATGACCTTATTATTGTACAGGAAACCACCGCAGGCCGCGGCGATACCGGTAAAAGAGTTCAGCAGGGAGATCACAACGGGCATATCCGCGCCACCGATCGGCAGTACGAAGAATACACCATACAATAAAGCCATACCGAGTACGGCATAGATCAGTTGCGGAGCAGAAGCGGGTTCTGTGGCAATGATCCAGGATGACAATCCGATCGCTGCCAGCAGCAGGATATTGTTCAGCATATGCTGACCCGGAAAATCAAAGTCCTTCACTTTGCCATTCAGCTTGCCCCACGCGATCATACTGCCCGCGAAGGAAACGGAGCCGATGACGAGTCCGGCGAAGATGATGGACAACTTACCAACGGGCTCTGCGGAAATATCATGGATATGTCCGAATTCGATCAGGGAGATCAGGGCCGCGCAGGCGCCACCCATACCATTGAACATACTCACCATTTCCGGCATCGCGGTCATCTTCACTTTTTTCGCTGCCAGGGTACCGATCAGGGCGCCGATGGCGATACCACCGAAGATCCATGCGTAGTTATGCAAACGCGCGCCTTCATCATCACGATACAAAAAGATCGTTCCCACAATGGCGACACCCATACCCACCGCCGCGATCCAGTTCCCCTTCCGCGCCGTGGCCGGGTTCGACAACATCTTCAAACCAACGATAAAAGTCACCGATCCGATGAGATAACAAAGTGTAAGTATATTCAGCTCCATAAAAAAAACTTCAATAGTTAGTTGTATTACTTGTTAACAGCTACTGGCTGCTAGCTGCTGGCTTCTGGTTCGTTCTTAGTAAAAATTCTTTCCGATTCACCTTTTCCCTCTTACCTCTTAACTCTCATCTATTACCTATTACCTCTCACCTATTACCTATTTCTTCTTCTTGAACATCTCCAGCATTCTATCCGTCACCACAAATCCCCCCACTACATTCAGCGTTCCCAGCACCACCGCCAGGAAACCCAGTATCAGTGCCAGATAATTACTCTCCTCCGCCTTCCCCATCACGATGATCGCGCCGATGATCACCACGCCGTGGATCGCGTTGGCACCACTCATCAGCGGGGTATGCAGTACGCTCGGTACGTGCCCGATCACTTCAATACCCACGAAGATCATGAGGATGACGATATAGATCACTTCCTGGTACTGTGTTATGAAATTCAGTATCGATTCCATGCTTATGATTTTAATCTTTCGTGAACGATCGCGTTGTTATGTGTGATGCAGCTGCCTTTCACAAGGTCATCTTCCCAGTTCAGGTTCAGTGCGCCTTCTTTCGTGGTGATCAGTGCCAGAAAGTTCAGCACGTTCTTGCCGTACACCTTACTGGCATCGGAGGGCATGCCGGATTGCAGACTGCTGTTACCAATGATCGTAACGCCGTGATAGACGATCGTTTCATTGTTCTTCGTCACAGGTGTATTACCACCGGTAGCGGCGGCGAGGTCGATCACGATGGAACCTGCACGCATCGCCTGCAGCATTTCTTCCGTGATCAGGATCGGCGCTTTCTTGCCGGGGATCTGAGCGGTCGTGATCACGATATCCGCTTTCGCGATACTCTCCGCGATCTTCGCTTTCTGTCGGGCCAGAAATTCCTCACTCTGTTCCACCGCGTAACCACCGGCCTTGCTGGCATCAGCGGCACCTTCCACTTCCACGAACTTCGCACCGAGACTCATCACTTCTTCCTTCACAGCGGGACGGGTATCGAACACTTCCACTACCGCACCTAAACGTTTAGCGGTCGCGATCGCCTGCAGACCTGCCACACCCGCGCCCAGAATAAGCAATTTGGCGGGTTTGATACTGCCGGCAGCGGTCATGAACATCGGGAAGTAACGT
The DNA here is from genome assembly GCA_029555415.1 of Bacteroidota bacterium. GTDB lineage: Bacteria > Bacteroidota > Bacteroidia > Chitinophagales > Chitinophagaceae > JAKPSI01. The sequence continues at coordinate 71,425 of JAKPSI010000077.1, forward strand.
GAATAATTCGCGGCGGCGGTCAGTACGGCTTTGTACCCTGCTATATTGGCCTGGGAACTCAGCACATCCATCGCCTGCGCACGCGTGGTACGCGGCAGCATATCCAGTGAAAAGACCGTATTGTTCCTTTCAGCGAATAATTTGACCGTAGCGGGATTATACAAGGGTTGAAATACACCGATCAGGGTTTTGCCCGAAGGAACGACCGTGGCAGGTGCATGAATGGAGAGGATCACATCAGAAGCGGAAACGATCTCAGTAGCGTTACTGATCTTCGCACCGGCTTTTTCGTAGTCTGCATCGTTACAGAAGGCTTTGGCACCGGCACCGGCCTCGACCAGTACTGTAATTCCTTTCTTCGTGAGGGCACTTACGCTTTCTGCGAGCAGAGAAACCCGGGTTTCGTGTGCGGGTTCTTTTAATACACCTATCGTCATAATTTGTAACAGGTTATGGATAGAAAATAAAGGATATCGGGCGGGGTGAAGGTATTGATTTTTTCGTGCAAAGCTGAGCGGGTTTTCCTGATTTTATTCAGGTGCTGCACTGTCATTTATCAGGTTCAGAAACGAACGCTGAAATGCTGTTTTTCGCGGAAACCCGGACGGAAGATCACGATCCCGATAAAGAAGAGGTCAATGCTGCAACGGACCGCATCATGGGCGCAAATTTCAGCCCAGGCCTGCTCCATTTCCGCGCTCCAGTGTATATCATCGAAAATAATAATGGATGTTTCCGTGGTATGCGGGAGGATCTGTTCAAAGTACCGCAGCGTCGGCTCCAGCCGGTGATTGCCATCCACGAAACACATTGCCACATGCCCCAATTCCTTCAATGCGCCGGCCAGCGTATCATCAAAATTGCCTTGCCTCAATGCAATGGGCAACGATTCCTTTTGAAATGCAGCTTCCGTATACGCCGCAATAGCAGGCACACCCTCCAGCGTGATCATTTTCGCGGCGGGATTTCCCAATGCCAGGTAGCGACTGCTGATACCGAGTGATGACCCCAGTTCCAGGATCGTATCCGGACGATAGTATCTGGCCAATCGGAATAATAACTGCGCGTATTTCGGTGGCTTCGCGGCATGTCTGGCGATACTGGCCACTGTTCGCTGCGATTGTGTTCCATGCACCGATCCCGCACCCAGATCCTGTACCATCAGCATCGTGGGATCCTGTTTCAAAGCTGCACGAATCGACTCGATATGTTCGTATTCGGGATAACTGGTGCGGTCATTCAGCACCGACCGGATCATGTCATACACGAACGGTGAATGCATCCCGTGCCCCTTGCTGTTGTACGAGCGGAAATAATAACGGAAGAATTTGGAGGCGAGTGTTAACGGACTGTACACCGGGTTGATTTAGATCCGCTCCCATTGCTGGAAGGAATAATTAAAGCTATTCTTAGCGTCCGCTTCATGGTTCTTCTGGCTCGCTAAATGCCAGTGCTTCGGATCCACATGCGGAAAGAACGTATCAGCCTCAGGTTCGGCGTCCACACGGGTCAGGTAAATGCGCTTTGCATCGTTGAAGAATAATTTATAGATCTCGCCGCCACCGATCACCATCACTTCCTTCGCATCCGTTTCTTTGGCGAGGAACAACGCATCTTCTTTATTGTTCACCACCACGGCACCCGGTGCCTCCCATCCCTTCTGATTCGTGATCACGATATTCTTGCGGCCCGGCAATGCCTTGCCCAGCGATTCATAGGTCTTGCGTCCCATCACGATCGGCATTCCCCACGTCACATTCTTGAAATGCTTCATGTCCTCAGGCAAACTCCAGGGTAGTTGCCCTTCTTTTCCGATAGCATCATTCGTGGCGGCTGCAACTACAAGTGATATAAGCATTTTTGAATAGTCTTTAGTCGTTAGTCAATAGTCGTTAGCACGTTCTAAGTTTCTCTTAACTCAAAACCCCCGTCCGAACGGGTCATCCGGGCGGGCATAACCCAAAACCCAAAACTTTATACTGCAACAGGCGCTTTGATCGCCGGATGACACTCATAATTTTCCAAACTGAAATCCTCATACTTAAATCCAAAAATATCTTTCACCTCTGGATTCAGTTTCATCTGCGGCAGCGGGAACGGTTCCCGTGATAATTGCAAGTTCACCTGCTCCATATGATTGCTGTAAATATGTACATCACCGAAGGTGTGAATGAATTCACCCGGCTGTAATCCGCATACCTGCGCGATCATCAGCGTGAGCAGGGCATAAGATGCAATATTGAAAGGAACACCCAGGAATACGTCGGCGGAACGCTGGTAGAGCTGACAACTCAGTTTGCCGTTGGCCACATAGAATTGAAACAGTGTATGACAGGGCATCAATGCCATCTCCGGCAGGTCGGCCACATTCCAGGCACTGATAATGAGGCGGCGACTGTCAGGATTCTTTTTGATCTGGGCGATGAGTTCACTCACCTGATCCACGATCTTACCATCCTTGCCTTCCCAACTGCGCCATTGTTTGCCATAAACCGGCCCAAGTTCACCATTTTCATTCGCCCATTCATCCCAGATCTTCACGCCATGTTCTTTCAGGTAGGCGATATTAGTCTCCCCTTTCAGGAACCATAACAGTTCGTGAATGATGCTTTTCATGTGCACTTTCTTGGTGGTCACCAGCGGAAATCCTTTCGCCAGATCGAAGCGCATCTGATAGCCGAAACAGCTGGTCGTACCCGTGCCCGTCCGGTCACTTTTGTACACCCCCGTATCCAGTATATGTTTGAGTAATTGCTGGTATTGCTGCATGGATGCAAGGTAGGGAAAATGGTGTTGGGTTTTGGGTGTTGGGTGTTGGGTTGGGGCGGGTCGTTTGTAAAATGTGGATTTCCGACTGCTTCGCCTGGCGTGTGGCCTGCGGCCGGCCAACACTTAGTTCACATAGTTTTATGCAAAGTCATTTAGGTTTGCTCCAAATCGAAGCTCACTTCACTGTTGATGATTACGCCTTTGTTAGTCTTCTGACCAACAACAACTTTAAACGACTTTTCGAAGGGATTCCGGAGTGCCCTAACTAAGTGCCTGAAATCATCTAAGTGAACTAAGTGTTAGCGGGCCGCAGGCCATCATTCAAAATTCAAAACTCAAAATTCAAAATTTCAATCCCCTATTTCCACTTATATTCTTTCAGCCACCCATAAAACCCCTCGATCTTCTCCTTATTATCCCCCAGCCACTTCATCACCGCCGCATCATCCGCATTCACCGTAGCCAGGTAGCAGGCCGTTTCCAGCTGATCCTTATCCTTCATCTCAATGAAGAAAGGAACATAGAATTTCCAGTAAAACCCAGAGCCGCCTGACTTTTGCTCTTTCAGCATACTCACCAGTGATTCCATTTTGCGGAACAGGCGCGCGCCTGCATTCTCATCCTTGAATTTTTCATCGTTATCCAGGGCGCTCGACATACTGAAGAGCAATTCGGCGCTCGCGAAATTATCATCCGTTTTCTTCTTGCTTTTGTCCAGCACCGAAGCATCGATATTGATATTGACATTCTTTCCGTCATTGGTAGTGGAGATCCCTTGCAGCACGAGCTTGGTCAGGTCCTGATAATTCTGCTTGGCCCGGTCGCCCTGTGGTTCGATCACCAGGAAACTGAAGAATGAAAGGATCGATGCGATTCGGTTGGAAGAAGCCATGATCCGCCCGCTGAACTGATGCGAGCTGGCATGCAGCGGCTTTAATTTCAAAGCGTCCTGATAACAAAGCATGGCTTCTTCATTTTTCTTGCTGAGCATCAGCGTAACGCCTTTATTGAAATGCAGGAGATAGTAATCCGGGAACTTTCCGATCCCTTCCGTGTACACCTTGATCGCTTCTTCCGGATCTCCTTTATCATCCAGCGCGGTGCCCCAGTTCACGTACACGCCACGGGTATTGGTATTCTTTGGGTCCATGGCCAGCATGCGCTTGCACAGGACGATGCATTCATCATATCCCTTGTTCATGGTCAGTGTATAGGATTTCTCGAACATCGCGTCATAATAATTGGCGTCGATGGCCAGCACGGAATCATATTTCCGGATGGCTTCATCGAACTTGCCCTCGTCGTGAAGGGCCACGCCCTCTTTCATCAGTCTCGGAATATCGTTTTGGGAAAAGACCGGCAATGCCATCAGGCAGAGCAGTACGGCCAGAAGGTTTCTTTTCATATGTAAGGTTGATAAGGTGATACCTGAAAATACACAAAATAAATGTTGAATTTTGAATTGGGGAAAGGTCGTTTGGGAAATGCGGATTCCCTTCTGGCTCGCATGGCGTGTGGCCTGCGGCCGGCCAACACATAGGAACATAGATTCACATAGGGCACATAAGGAAGTACATAAAGAAGTGAGCGTCTGTATTTACTATGTGAATCTATGACCCTATGATCCTTTGTGGTGAACCTACGCAGGGCCAACCTTTAGTTCACTTTCAAACAATAAACGACCTCCAACTCAAAACCCAAAACTCAAAACCCAAAACCATCCCCTACTTCCCTCGTCTTTTCACTTCTTTCTCAATGAGTCCTAATTCCCGTCCCGTCTGTCCCTTCACCGATGTATTCTCCTGCGCCCTCCGCATCAAATAAGGGATCACATCTCCAATAGGACCAAAAGGAAGGTACTTGCTCACATTACAACCCGCGTGCGCGAGGTTGAACGTGATATTGTCACTCATGCCGAAGAGCTGGCTCCAGTGCACATGTTTATTCTTGAGCGGAAGTCCTTTCTGGATCAGCAGTTCCGCCGCATACATATTGCTGCGTTCGTTATGCGAACAAACGACCAGCGACACCCGGTCGATATTGTCGATACAGAATTTCACACCCTGATCGAAATCCGCGTCCGTATCTTCTTTCGTGAGATGGATCGGGGAAGGATAACCCATTTCCGCCGCGCGCTTCCTTTCTTTTTCCATGTAGGCCCCGCGCACCAGCTTGGCACCGAGGATGAAATTGCGCTCCTTCGCGGCTTCCAGCGAATCACGCAGGAAAGGGAGACGGTCATTCCGGTAATGTTGTGTCGTATTGTAGACGATGGGCATCGTTTTGTTGAACGTATCCATCATCAGGATCGTCAGCGCGTCCACCGGATCCTGGATCCAGGTCTCTTCCGCATCGATCGATACACTGATCTTCTTCTCCGCCGCCGCTTCGCACACCCGCATCATGCGGTGGCGCAGGCGGTGCCACTCTTCTCTTTCATCGGCCGGTAATTCTTCAATGGCTTTCAGGTAACGTTTCATCAGTGTGCCTTCCAGCTTGTTCATCAGCGTATGCATCTTCTCCAGCAATGCGAACCGAGCGAAGCCGGTCACTTTGACACTGATGAAGGGGATATTGGGCTGCGTAGCCGCGTAGTTGATCACGCGTACGAATTCCGTACAGGCGGATTCAAAATTCTCCTCTCCCTCTTTTCCTTCCACCGCGTAATCCAGGATCACCTGTACATTGAAATCACCCAGCATTTTCGCCACGGTCGCCGTTTGCTCCAGCGATTCACCACCCACGAACTGTTCGAAGATCGTACTGCGGATCATGCCTTTCACGGGCAGTCCCACGCGTATCGACCAGGGTGCCAGCCTTGTCCCGATCTTCACGAGCCAGGGCTTCGACATCATATTGAAAAGGAAATGCGCTTTCTTTAATTGCTTATCCGTTTTATAAGCAAAGGCGAGTTCGGTATTCTCGAACGAGATCGGTGTAGTTGGTTCCATAGCAAGCTGAGATTGGAGGCAAAAATAGCGGAAAGCATGAAACCAAACGCTGACTTTGTAAGGGGAAATGGTTTGATTGCTGGGCGTGCTATTTAGAAGATGCTTCACTGACCCCGGATCTGCCAGCAGCCAGTAGCCAGCAGCCAGTATCCATTCATTCATTGCTGGGGCATGTTTTATAGATAATGTCCCATTTAATGAGGATCAGCTTGCAGCTTGTAGCTTGCAGCTTGCGGCTGCTCTCATATAGCTTGATGGTTGAACGGCTGCAACACCATCTCACTCACCACCGCCGAAGTGGGCTGCTGACACAGGAACCAGATGGCCCTGGCCGCCTCTTCTTCACGGATCATTTTATCACGCTGCACCCTTAAGTCGATCGTATCCCAGAACGGTGTATCTACCCCGCCCATGTAAACCGTGGTGATGCGGACCTCCGTCCTTTTCAGTTCTTCGCGGATGCTCTGCAGCATCCCGACCAGTCCGTATTTGGATGCGGAATATGCCGCCGCGCCCGCCATCGGCACCTTGCCCAGTACCCCGGGAATATGAATGATCAGTCCGGTCTTCCGTTCCTTCATTCCGGGCAGAAAGGATTTCAATACCAGGAAGGGACTATATAAATTATCATTCAGCGTTTGCAGGAATTCATCTCCCGACAATTGCTCCATCGGTTTGATGATCCCCGTGCCGGATGCATTGATGAGGATATCCGGAGCCGGCATGACCGAATGGTATTTGTCCGACAGCGCCTGCACCTGCTCCGGTTTTGACAGATCACCCGCAAATACATGATCGGCCCCGATGCCCAGCGTGTCGGCAAGTTGCCGCAGTCCCGCTGCATTGCGGCCCGCTAAAAAGAGTTTCGCGCCGCTGGCATGCAGTTGTTTCGCGGTGGCAGAACCGATACCGCCACCGGCACCAATGAGCAGGACATTTTTACCCCTGAGCTGTTCCATGATATGTTTTGGGGTATAACAACAATGCGGTGTAATTGTTGACCGCAGCCCGCTTCAACTTAACGGGATCAGCTAGCAGCTAAAAGCTAATAGCTAATAGCCTCCCTCCTGCTTATCTTTGCGCAAATGAAAAATATGGAAGCCCGCACGCCGAAGAACAGCCTCACCATCATGACGGAGATCGTTCTACCCAACGACACCAATACCTTCGGGAACCTGATGGGTGGCCGCCTTATGTACTGGATGGACATCGCGGCCGCGCTCGCCGCCATGAAACATTGCAATGCGCCGGTGGTGACCGCTTCGGTAGATAATATCTCCTTCGAGAATCCCATCAAACTGGGCAATGTGGTGCATATTGAAGCCTATATCACGCGTGCATTCACTTCCTCCATGGAAATACATCTGAAAGTCTGGGGCGAAGACCTCACCCAGCAATACAAATACAAGAGCAACGAAGCTTACTACACGTTCGTCGCCCTCGATCCCAACCGCAAGCCCCGCCAGGTGCCGCCCGTCGTCACCGAAACCGATGAGGAAAAGAAATTATTTGATGGTGCGCTGCGCCGCCGGCAACTGCGACTCATTCTGGGCGGGAAGATGAAACCGGATGATGCGGTGGAGTTGAAGGCGCTTTTCTTCAAAGACTGAGCTTGATGCGGTTTTGGGTTTTGAGTTTTGGGTTAGCGAAGGCCGTTTAGCTTTTGAAGATTCTATTTGTTATCGCACACCTGACGCCTGCGGCGGGCCAACACTTAGATCACTTAGTTTTGGGTAAAGGCATTTAGGATTGCTCTATATCGAAGCTCACTTCACCAGGAAAGGTTACGCCTTTGTTGGTCTTATGACCAACAAACAGTCATAAACGACTTATCAAATGGGAAATAGGGTTTACGCAAACTAAGTGCCCTTTCTATGTGTCTGAAATTATCTAAGTGAACTAAGTGTTAGCGGGCCGCAGGCCGCTCCTGTAGTAAACGCTCTGCTTTAAACAACCCAAAACCTAAAACTCCGCGAAGCGTTTACTCTGTTCTATAGCATCCATTAATTGCGCCGTAATATTCTCCGTCGTATCCTCATAATTAATAACCAACGGTTCTTTGAACGTTACCGTTAAAGTCACCCCCTTCTTCCTCAACTTCAGCCCCTGCTTATTAAAAGCCTTATTGAACCCGCTGATCACCACCGGTATCACAATAGGTTTATTCTGTTTAATGATGAGTGCCGTCCCCTTCCGCCCCGGCGCATACGGCGTCGTTGTCCCCTGCGGGAAGGTGATCACCCAGTTCTCATCCAGTGCCCGGTTGATCTTGCGGGTATCAGAAGGATCCAGTCCCTTACGCACTTCATTCTTTGCTGCTTCCCCCGCCCAGGTCCGTTTCACGGTCAGGCCGCCGGCCAGTAAGAAAAGGCGACTGATCCAGCTGCCTTTCATGGTGGTTTCCGCGGCCACGTAATTCACGCGGGTAAAGGGATTCAGGAGATAATAAGGAACACCCAGCCGGTCCACTTTCCCCCATTTCACCGCGCAGAAGATCTGCAGAAAAGTGATCACATCCGCGAAATAGGTCTGGTGATTGCTGACGAACAATACATTCTGCTTCGGCAGCGTTTTCAGCTGCTCTGTTCCCGAGATTTTCAGTTTGTTGATGATGTTCAGCCCGGGGTACGACAATGACCCCACGATGAAGTAAACGATCTTCCTGACCAGTTTAAAATTGCGCAATCGCTCGCTGAAAGAAGACATGCAGTTTGTTTTGAGAAACGGTAATACGGAAAGTTACAACAAGGAAGTGAAATCTGAAGTATTTAGGGGTTCTGTCAAGGTCTAAAAAACTTTATCAAAGTCAAGCATTTCGAAATCAAATTGCTTAATGCATCCGTGAATTGACAAACTCCCTTAAATCCTCCCTGAACTTTTCTATTTCAAAATCATGAACTTCTTTAGGTAGAACATTGAGATTTCGTAATGAACTCAATATTTCCGTTTCAAGTATTGCTCTGGAAGTGTCATCATCACCTCCAACAAAACGAGAAATCTGGAGATCACTCAGCTTTAATTCATACTTCAGTGTGTTTTCTATAACTATTTCTTCGCCCGTCAACTTGCTTATTCCTTTTTTGAATTTCGTGTACCTCATTTTCTTTGGCTTATACCACTTATCATAACCTTCTCTTTCATAAACCATCAACAATCCAATTTCGAGATTTTCAATATCTACCCCGTAACTCCTTTCCTTAAAATACTTATTCAATTCGCTTGAAAATGCAAATATCAAATTCGACTTTGCTTGTTCAACTGTATCAGCAACCGATATATAAATTCGAACATTCATAATTTATCTTAATTTCTTCTGAAGTTTATGCCCCGCCGGGATTTACAACAGAAGGCCTAGCGATTAACTAAAATCAATTTACTGTTTCAATAAATAAACTTTCTTACTCACTCCTTCCCTAATAAAAAAAAGCTTCCCTCCTTTTAGTCTAAAAATAGCCGTATCGGGCGGAAAGCCGGATTTGGAAGAATCAAAATAACATATCACAATTCTACCCTTTTTCTCAAATCGCCCCTGAGCCTGATCACTTATCGTATGAATTTCATTTTTCTCAACTGTCTGATCCCGGTTCAGTCTAATACTAAAATAAGCCGCCTTATCTTTTGAAGAGATTGAATCATAGATGCCAAAAACATTCCGGTTACATGATACCAAAGCTAAAATTCCGAAGATTAGTAACAGTCGTTTCATTGCTTTTCGGTTTTTACAACGCCAGAGTCTCTTCCGGAAGTCCCCCGCTAGACATTTACTAATTTACAATTTTTACCTCCTTAATTTTCTGACCTCTAATACCACAAAGTAGTACCTACCCGTCCGGGCATAAAAAAACCCCGGCGCAAATGGCCGGGGTTGTATGATTAGCTTCTGAATTATTCAGGCTTCGCTTCTTCAGCTGCAGCATCTTCGCCGCTGCTTTCCATTTTCTTCTTCAGGTCAGCCAGCACACCCAGGTCACCCAGAGTAGCTTTCTCAACCTTACCTTGAATGGATTTCACCGCTTTCTTGGTCTTGTCGGCTTCAGCACGCTGCTCTTTCTTCTGCGCTTCGTACTCTTCTACCTTGCCTTGTTCCCAGATGCGTGTGTGCGATACCACGATGCGTTTTTCGTTACGATCGAATTCGATCACCACGAACTGCGCGGTTTCATCAGCACCAATGCTCTTGCCGTCTTCTTTCGCAAGATGGCGGTTAGGAGCAAAACCTTCCAGACCGTAGGACAGCTGAACGGTAGCGCCTTTATCGTCGCGGCGGCTCACGGTACCTTCATGAACAGTACCTACTGCGAAGGTATCCTGCAGTGCATTCCAGGGATCTTCTTCCAGTTGTTTGTGGCCGAGTTGCAGTTTGCGGTTCTCTTTATCGATACCCAGGATCATCACATCAATGTGCTGACCAACTTTGGTATACTCGCTCGGGTGGTTGAAACGTTTCAGCCAGCTCAGGTCGCTGATGTGGATCATGCCACCGATACCGGGAGCCAGTTCCACGAATACGCCGTAGTTGGTGATGTTCTTGACCAGGCCGTTGTGACGGCTGCCTTCCGCGAATTTGGTTTCGATATCGTTCCAGGGATCAGGAGACAGTTGTTTGATGGAAAGGCTCATCTTGCGGCTCGCCTTATCCAGTGTCACGATCTTAGCCTCATGCTCATCGCCGAGTTTGAAGAACTCTTTAGCGTTGATCGGCGTGTTCGCCCATGTGATCTCAGATACGTGTACCAGACCTTCTACACCAGGCTGGATCTCCAGGAAAGCACCGTAGTCTTCAATGTTAACTACACGGCCTTTCACGATATTACCTTCAGCAATGGTTTCAGGCAGCACATCCCACGGGTGCGGGGTAAGCTGTTTCAGACCCAGGCTGATACGTTTTTTCTCGTCGTCGAAATCCAGTACCACCACGTTCACTTTCTGGTCCAGTTTCAGCACCTCTGTCGGGTGTGAAATACGGCCCCAGCTGATGTCGGTGATGTACAGCAGACCGTCGAGACCACCCAGGTCCATGAACGCACCGAAATCGGTGATGTTCTTCACGGTACCCTCGAGCACCTGGCCTTTCTCCAGTTTGCTCATGATCTCTGCACGCTGTGCTTCGATATCGCTTTCGATCAGTGCTTTGTGAGATACTACGGCGTTCTTGATGGCTTCGTTGATCTTCACCACTTTGAACTCCATCGTCTTACCCACGAACTGATCGTAATCAGTAACGGGTTTAACGTCGATCTGTGAACCGGGCAGGAAGGTCTCCATGCCGAATACATCCACGATCAGACCACCTTTCGTTTTAGAAGTAACCGTACCGGTAATGACTTCACCGGTTTTGTGTACTTCCACAATGCGTTCCCATGCGCGTGTGATACGTGCCTGGCGACGGCTCAGGTTCAGGTGACCATCACGGTCTTCCTTATCCACCACCATCACTTCCACTTCATCCCCGATCTTCAGGTTCTGCAGATCACGGAATTCGTTGAGAGAAACCAGACCATCGCTTTTGAAACCGATGTTCAGGACTACGTCAGTCTTTGTCAGACCTACTACGAGACCTTTGATCAGTTCGCCATCATTGATCTGTACGAATGTGTTGTCATACACTGCATCATACTTGATCTTTTCTGCTTCAGTGTAAGATGTTACGTTGCGTTTGTCAACGTTCCAGTCGAAATCATCATGAGCTGTAACTACAGCCTCCACAGGTGCAGTTGTTGTCGCTGCAGAGTCAACCACCGTATCGGCGGCAGCACTCTCCTGTGCATCAGCGTTTAGTTGTTTTTTAATGTTGTTAAACATGTAAAAGGTCCCCGAGGGGTTTAAAAATTCGGGGCTGCGAAGATACGGCGATTCCTGCGGTTTCAGAAGGCTTTCCGCCCGGTTTTTTGGCTAAAATAAACCCTCATAAATCGCTGATTGATTGTATTTTATATTGGTAAAAAGTGAGGATTCCCTATATTCACCCCCAAATTAACGATTGATCTACCGGTTGCTGCATATTACCTCCCGCCTCCTTATGCCCGTCTGGGTCAGGAAGATCCGCATCCAAAACCCCGAACGGATGCAGGAAAAAGGCCCATTATTACTCGCCTGCAACCACCCCAATTCCGCACTCGATGGCATCGTACTCGATACGTTGTTCGATATTCCACTGCATTCACTCGCACGCGGTGATGCATTCAAAAAACCCTTCGTCAATAAATTCCTGCATAAGATCAATCTGCTCCCGGTGTACCGTACCAGCGAAGGCGTAGAGAATCTCGGACATAACTACGCCACTTTCGATGCCTGTAAAAAGATCTTCGAACAGCATGGTTCCGTTATCATTTTCAGTGAAGGCAAATGCATCAACGAATGGCACCTGCGTCCGTTGAAGAAAGGGACCGCGCGACTCGCCATCAGCAGCTGGGACCAGAATATTCCCTTGCGCGTGTTACCGGTCGGACTCAACTACAGTTCCTTCAAACATTTCGGGAAGAATATCATCCTCACCTTCGGCACACCGATCGAGAAACATCATATCCCTTCATCGGACACCAGTGATGGTGCCCGCAACCTCGCATTCAACGCATTGCTGGAAGCGCAACTGAAGTCGATGGTGTATGAGATCCCGAAAGAAGACAAGGCGCAACTGGCTGAAAAACTCGGTATCAAAGTACCGCTCTGGCAAAAGATCTTATTCGCGCCGTTTGCATTAGCCGGCGTGATCCTCCATGCACCGATCTATCAACCGCTGAAAAAACTGGCTAAGTCAAAAGCCGGACATACGGACCACTATGATTCTGTATTAAACGGATTGCTGTTGTTGCTGTATCCGGTATATCTATTATTGTTCACGCTCATTGCAGGACTGATCCTCAAAACCTGGTATGCATTGACATTGTTCCTGATCCTTCCACTTACAGCAAGGGCCGCAGTGCAACTGAATACACAAACGGGTTAAAGAGCGGTTCTGTCAGCAACGGACTTCGCAGCGAGGAACCCGCTGCTCCAGGCATGCTGGAAATTATAGCCACCCGTAATGCCATCCACATCCAGGATCTCTCCCGCGAAATATAATCCGGGTACGATCTTGCTTTCCATCGTCCCCGCCTCCACTTCTTTCAGATCGATACCACCGGCTGTTACAAATTCTTCCTTGAAGGTCGTTTTACCTTTCACTTCAAAAACAGAATCACATAATGTCTTTGCTAATTTGTTCTGCTCCTTCGCCGGAAGATCGGCCCAGCGGGTATCCGCTTTGATGCCGCATTGATGTAGAAAGAATTCCCACAAGCGCTGCGGCAGACCGAAAGGATTGCGCGCCGATATTTTTTGTCCCGCCGTTTCAAAACGGATCTCCTGTAATTTTTTCCTTGCACTTTCTTCATTCAGATCCGGCAGCCAGTTCAGATGCACGGTG
>JAKPSI010000033.1 GCA_029555415.1 Bacteroidota bacterium
TCTTTCTGTTACCCGCGATACGCTGAAAGCGAAATGGAAGGCGGAAAAAGAACTGGTGGAAAAAGTACAGAACGCCAAAGCCGAGATCGAAAGCCTGAAACAACAGGCGGAGCGCGCCGAGCGAGAAGGGGATTATGGTAAAGTGGCTGAGATCCGTTACGGTAAAGTGAAAGAACAGGAAGCGCTGATCACGGATCTGACGAAACAGATCGAAGAGAGCGGCGAGAAAAGATTACTGAAAGAAGAAGTGGACGCGGAAGATATTGCGGAAAGCGTTGCAAAAGCGACAGGTATCCCGGTCACCAAGATGCTGCAGAGCGATAAAGAGAAATTGCTGAAACTGGAAGATCACCTGCATGAAAGGGTGGTGGGACAGGAAGAAGCGATCACCGCGGTGGCGGATGCCATCCGACGCAGTCGCGCCGGTTTACAGGATCCGAAGAAACCGATCGGTTCCTTCATCTTCCTGGGTACGACCGGTGTGGGTAAGACCGAACTCGCGAAAGCATTGGCGGAATACCTCTTTGATGACGAGAGCATGATGACGCGTATCGACATGAGTGAATACCAGGAGAAACATACTGTTTCAAGACTGGTCGGTGCACCTCCGGGCTATGTAGGCTATGATGAAGGGGGGCAGCTGACCGAATCCGTCCGCCGTAAACCTTACAGTGTCGTGTTGCTGGATGAGATCGAGAAAGCGCACCCGGATGTGTGGAACGTATTGCTGCAGGTACTGGATGACGGTCGCCTGACCGATAACAAAGGCCGTGTGGTGAATTTCAAGAATACGATCATCATCATGACCAGCAATATCGGCAGTCACCTGATCATGGACGCCTTCGAAGGCATCAAAGAAAAAGATATCGAATCCGCTGCGGAAAAAGCGAAAGTGGAAGTGATGAATCTGCTGCGGCAGACCATCCGCCCCGAATTCCTGAACCGTGTGGATGAGATCATCATGTTCCAGCCCTTGCTGAAAAAAGAGATCCTGGGTATCGTAAAGATCCAGCTGGGAACGCTGAAGAAACTGGTTGCTGAAAGCGGCATCGATCTCCAGTTCAGTGATTACGCGCTGGAATTCCTGGCCGAACAGGGCTTTGATCCTCAATTCGGCGCCCGTCCGTTGAAACGACTGATCCAGAAAGAGATCGTGAACCAGTTATCCAAACGGATCCTGGCCGGTGATATCGATAAGACCAAACCGGTACTGGTGGATGTTTTTGATAATACGGTGGTGTTCAGGAATGAGCAGATCCCGTCGAATGGGAATGGAAAGGTGAAGGAGAAGAAAGTGAACTCATGATATTTAAGCCCGGCGGTTAACGTTGGGCTTTTTTATTTATTTCAAAGTTGCGTTCATATTGGAATAAGCTGCAAGTGTTAAGCTACAAGCTGCAAGGCCATTCTAAGTTCACTGCCTGCTACCTCTTATCTATTAAGTTTTACCTGGTAGTTCATATCTGCTCTCCATTATCCACTCTCAACTATCAACTATCCACTCTCCACTATCCACTCTCCACTATCATCTATCAACAGATCATTCGTCTTGATTTTGATAAAATAACTCCACGAAATATTCTCTGTTGTTCTTCAACAACACTACTCCTAATCCCATTTTGTAGGATTTCCCATCGTCTTCTGTCGCAGTGAAGGTGAGTACATAACTGTCTTCCGGTTTAAGGCTTATGTATTGTTTCAAAGTGAATTCACCGGCTGTGGGATGATCCATACTCAGGATGTATGCCATCATGAGCCCTTTGACGTAAGTGAAGAGCTTACGGGCCTTTAGGCTGTCTTTTGTTGTATAGGTATCCCAGCTCAGACTGATCGCTTGCTCGTTTTTGCTTGTAAGATAAGTGTCATATAGCCCGGATACGAATCCGGCAAGGCCATACGGGTTCATTTTATTCTGATTGGTTATTTGCTGCGCGTCACCAAGATACATGTGCGCTACTTTCATCATTTTCCGCATATCATACAGGGAAGCTATTGTGAGGTCAGGGTTTTTATTCATTTTATCTATCTGGGGCATGAATTCATCGTAACGTTCAGAGCCATGCAGCTTTGCGCGTTTTGCCCAGTATGCTGCCAGCACCGGATCGTTGGGATATCCGGATATACGGTCAATGATATTTTCGGTCACAACTTCCTGTGCGTACAGATCGCCTGCTTCTGCGGCTGCATATAACCACATGTCTGCGGGGCTGATGACATTGTATTCAGCAAAGCGGGGAAATAAATTACAATTCCTGTCATAAAGCCGGGCCATCAGCGTATAAGCCTTTGGGTAACCTTCCTGTACCAGGGGGTCCAGATAACTATGCGCGAGATCCGCATTGGCTGTGGCTTTCAGGGCATTGATCATGTCACGGTTCCCTGGTTCGTCGGGGTGCTGATCCATACCGCTGTATACAATATAGTATCCACTATAGATGGAAGCAAGCAGTATGCATGCTTCTGAAGAGCCTTTCGCTTTTTTAAGCCAATAGATCGCTGCATTCAGATCCTTCCGCGCCAGCGCTTCTTTGCCGCGGGTGGTGTTACCGGTCACGGTGTCAAAATCATATAATTCTCTGGTCAGGACAATGGTCTTCTCAGTATAAAGTGGCGGCACTGCCACACTGAGTGAAACGGATGTTCCGGTTTCGCCGGAAAGCATACTGGCGATCTCTGTCAGCGGTTTATTCCAGAGGGGTTTATTGTCTATGGCAGTGATCTGCATGCCGGCACGCAGTCCGCCTTTTTCTGCTGGTGAGTTGGGTAGTATATGAACCACTTTTGCAAAGGTGAATTCCGGGTCACGCGTATCCAGTATGTATTCAAATGCAAGTCTTCCGGGTTGAGGGGAGATGCGCTTATTCGGAACTGTTGCAGGGACAGGATCTTGCGCGGAACTCAAATGAGTTAAAGTAAGCAGGAACAGCGAAAGGATCATATATAAGGCAGCACGTGACCGCAGATAGACAATGTTCATGATATGGGAGGATTTATAATATGCAAATCAACCGAAATCAGACCGGGTTATCAATACTCCCGGGGTAGTATCAATCTTATTTAAATACCCCTAAAAGGTAGTTGATCGTATTGCTGGAATTATGCAGGAACACGGCAGGCCAGATATTGCCGGTGGCTTCGGTTACTAACCCCCAGATCAGTCCACTGATCAGCGGACCGGTCATTTGTCCAAAATGAAAATAGATATGCAGGTTATTGGTTTCAACGCCATGTACGATCCCGAAAAGGATAGAAGTCAGGATTAGCGCTGGTCCGAAATGGAGTTTGCCAATGCGGAAGGGACGTCCGAAATACTGATTGAGGGTGAGCAGGAATAAACCCCGGAACCAGGGCTCTTCTTCCAGTCCGGGCATCGTAGCCTGATACGCGATCGTTTCAGCTGAATAATGATCGGGCAGGGGGCCTTTGTATTCCAGGTAGCGGTTGACCGCGTAATAGGCCAGCGCAATGCCAAAGAATATCCACCAGTTCTTTTTGAATGAAAAGGAGAGTCCGCTGTCTTTCCAGGAGATGCCGGATAGCCTGACACAGACCAGCATCGCGAGGATACTGGCGATCTTGCCTGTCCAGTTCCAGCGCGCTCCGGGGATGCCTATGAATTTAGGTGTGCCGGCCAGAAAAAGGATACTGATCATCACAAAAAGCATGAAGAGCAGGAGTGGCCGGATATTTTTAGGTTTAAAGATCAGGATGAACAAAACGATGAAAGGAGCCAGCATGGCGAGGTACAGCAGGCCGAGCAGTAAGGTGTCACCGATCTTTATCATTTTTCAATTTAATTAAAAAATGACAGCATATATGAAGTTTATGTGAACGGCAAACTATTTGAACCTTTGAACGGCCATTGCGTTATTTTTACTTTCCAACCTTTATTCCTTTATTTATTAAATACTGAAACAATGTCAACAAAAGCTTTTGCAGCCTTCAGTGCTACGGAACCGCTGCGTGATCATACCATCACCCGGCGTGAACCCGGTGCACACGATGTGGAGATCGAGATCCTGTATTGTGGTGTTTGCCACAGTGATATCCACCAGGTGCGCAACGAATGGCATAACGCCATGTATCCGATGGTACCCGGGCATGAGATCGTAGGACGTATCACGCGCGTAGGTGCACATGTAAAGAAATTCAAAGCCGGGGATCTGGCCGGTGTGGGTTGTCTGGTGGATAGTTGCCGGGAATGTGATGCCTGCAAGAAAGACCTCGAGCAATTCTGCCCCACTTCTGTTGGAACTTATAATGCCAAAGAACGTGATGGTAAAACGATCACTTATGGTGGTTATTCCACATCCATTGTTGTGGACGAAGCCTTTACCCTGAAAGTGAGTGATAAACTGCCACTGGATGCAGTGGCGCCGTTGCTTTGCGCTGGGATCACTACCTACTCACCGTTGCGTCACTGGAAAGTGAGTAAAGGTCAGAAAGTGGGTATCCTGGGTTTGGGTGGCCTCGGACATATGGGAGTTAAATTCGCTTCATCATTCGGCGCGGAGGTCACGATGCTGAGTCATTCTGCGTCCAAGGAAGCCGATGCACGCCGTCTGGGTGCGCATCATTTCGCATTGTGCAGTGATCCTGCTGTCATGAAAAGTCTGGCCGGAACATTCGATTTCATCCTTGACACGGTTTCCGCTCCGCATGATTACAACGCGTATCTCGGATTGTTGGCGGTGGATGGCAAGATGGTATGTGTGGGTGCTCCTCCGGAGCCAGCACAGGTTGCAGCTTTCAACCTGATCTTCGGGCGCAAGACACTGGCAGGTTCCCTGATCGGCGGTATCGCTGAAACACAGGAAATGCTGGATTATTGCGCTGAACATAGTATCGTATCCGATATCGAACTGATCCCGATCCAGCAGATCAATGAAGCCTATGATCGCATCCTGAAAAGCGATGTGAAATACAGATTCGTTATCGATATGCAATCGTTGAAATAACCGTTGTTCGAACCCTCATTCTATCGCCAATGGTGATAGAATATACATGCGGGACTACAAGTCCCGCATGTTCTTTTTAAAACAACGGGTCGATTTTCAGGAGGCCCTTCTTTCCTGTATAATTTTGTGCACTGCTATAAACATATTTTTCAGGTTCAGTTATCAATCCCGCACGTACTGGATTTAAGTGGATATAGTCAAGCTTCTGCCGGTAAAAGGATTCAGTTTGGATCTCTTCAGGATGATTATCTCCTGTCCATACTTTGAATTCTTTGTTGCCATTATTCCTTTTGCCATGAAACCGGAAAAGATGCAATAACCAGTCACGTCTGCTCTCATTTTCTGATTGTATAGTACTGATGATCGCCTTACTGGTAAAGGACTTGAAGTCCCTGACCATATCGCTCAGGGCGTACGTTCTTGTGGTCCAGATCACGTGGATGTGGTTGGACATGATCACATAGCCGCTGATCTTCAGCCCCTTATTTTCCTGACAAAACCTGAGACTTTCAATGATCAGCTTCCGGTAGCAGTCTCTTGAAAAAACATCGATCCAGCCTACTATTGTGAAAGTCAGGAAATGAGGTGCTGACTGATTTCGGATCTTATATCCATCTGCATATTCGTAGCTCATTTTTAGTGGCAAAATAGCATACCCAGGGGCCACACGTTCAGTATTATAACGGTAAGCTCCGGGAAAAAAAACACTAAAAAGGGTTGCTACTGGATAGCTGCGAAACTTTTAGTTTCGCAGGTTTATTCTATCGGCTTTGCCGATCAGGATAATGAATTATGAATGTTCTTCGAAACCTCTGGTTTCGAAGCCAATGCTGAAAGTAAATGGGGGTTTGAACCGGGCAGCCTATTGGAGTTTCAGATTTTGATTCAAAGAATAAAAGAAGAGCTGTTGTTTTGATGACGTTTCTTAAAATCATAGAAGCCGGATGGAGATGGATTTTCACGTTTTCAAAGAACGTTATTGTGGCTTCGAAGCCAGTGCTGAAAGTAAATAGGGATTTGAACCGGGCAGCCTATTGTAGTTTCGGATTTTGATTCAAAGAATAAAAGAAGAGCTGTTGTTTTGATGACGTTTCTTAAAATCATAGAAGCCGGATGGAGATGGATTTTCACGTTTTCAAAGAACGTTAATATGGTTTCGAAGCCAGTGCTGAAAGTAAAGGGGGATTTAAACCGGGCAGCCTATTGTAGTTTCAGATTTTGATTCAAAGAATAAAAGAAGAGCTGTTGTTTTGATGACGTTTCTTAAAATCAAAGAAACCGGATGGAGATGGATTTTCACGTTTTCAAAGAACGTTAATATGGTTTCGAAGCCAGTGCTGAAAGTAAAGTGGGATTTGAACCGGGCAGCCTATAGTAGTTTCAGATTTTGATTCAAAGAATAAAAGAAGAGCTGTTGTTTTGATGACGTTTTTTTAAAATCATAGAAGCCGGATGGAGATGGATTCTCACGTTTTCAAAGAACGTTATTGTGGCTTCGAAGCTGGAAGCTTCGAAGAACAAATTGAACATCTGATCAGATCGCCAAAGGCGATAGAATACTCATGCGGGACTGCAAGTCCCGCATGTCACTACAAGTCCCGCATAACACATAACACAAAAGGCGCCCACCGGGCGCCTTTTGCTTTGCTTGTTTTTCAGTACAATTATTTCAGTTTGTTGACCAGCAGGTCATCAACCGGGCGGGGGCAGTTCAGGATCTCGTAAACTTCCTTCTTGGTCTTTGATGAGCTGATCTCAACGATCAGGGACTCAACCGGAATGTCATCCGTTGTGACCAGGAACTTACGGGTGATGTTCGTACCACTCACCTTTCCGGAGTACAGCTGATTGCCATAAGCATCGCTGATGCGGATCGTATACTCAGCAGCTTCCTTGTTATTCAGGCTTACCATGAATAAAGGCTGATGCTGAATATTGCTGATCAGAGTAAATTCTACTCCGGTTTTGTCGGGAACTCCGCTAGCGTGTGCAGAAGTGGTTACTGCCAGTCCGGCCATCACAAAAGCGATTACAATTGCACTGATTTTTTTCATCTCTGTTTTCATAATTGGAATGTTTAGGTTAACTAAAAATTTTTACTCAAAAAGTTCATGGAGGCAATCGGGGCAAAACAATCGTGGGGTTGGCAAGGGAGGCAGCGATCGGAGTAGTGGGCAGCCCTGGGGGCTTTTCCGGCGGCCGTTCGACCGCCTTTGTGAATACAAAACTATACCCGCAGCACCCACCATACAAATCAACTTTAAAGCCGTTCGGGTATCGCCAATAGACCAGGTCTTCAACTAAGTTGCTGATAGACAGTATCATAAGAATCAACCCTGCTATGACGCCCAAGGCCGATTAAAGGACTTCAATCTCCTTTAAAATAAGTCCGGAAGGGCTCCTGTCAGACCCAAACCGGACATTCTGATCAGCATAATGACATTCCGGCAGCAAAAAATGGGATGCATGCTATTGATATTCAATGTGATAGAGCCTGTTAGCAAATTGGCCTTTTCTTTGGGAGGTAGGGAATAAAAATATATATATCTTCAGCCGGTTCCGATGCCCGCAAGGCATGGATCTTAGCCAACCAAAGCATGTCTCGGGTTGTTATATAAGGCAGGAACCAACAGATAGCAAGCATTAAAAAGGAACAGTACTTATGGCATTTAAAAAAGATGATGTAATCATTATCGAACCCAGAGAGATTTTTGTAGGAAAAAAAGACGCACCTGTAACACTGATGGAATTCGGTGAATATGAGAATGAGGATTGTGCAAAAGCAAACGAGATCGTAAAACAGTTACTGGAAGAATATGAAGGAAAGATCCGATTCAATTTCCGTCACTTTCCCCTTACATTGATCCACCAGCGCAGCCTCAAAGCCAGCGAATCAGCAGTTGCAGCCGCCCAGGAAGGTAAATTCTGGGAAATGCACAACGTGCTTTTCAGTAATCGTCGTAACCTCGGCACCACCAGCCTGAAACTCCACTCCAAAGAAGCAGGCGTCAAGAACAAAAAATTCCTTGATGATCTCGTGAATGGCGTTTACGGATGGCAGGTTCAGGATGACCTGAAAGAAGGGATCGACCGTGGCGTGAAAGATCTTCCCGCATTCTTCGTGAATGGTGAACCTTTCAAAGGCAAACCCACTTTCGAGAACCTCAGTAAAATGATCGATACCGCATTACGAAAAGCAAAACGCAAACCCGCAGCCAAACAAAGGGCTTAAGGTCTTACATTGAATATACTATCCCGTCCGCCTCAGGCGCGACGGGATTTTTTTTGGTACCTTACGTCCATGCCCGTAAAACACTATGACGTGATCATTGCAGGGGTGGGATCGATGGGATCAGCCGCTGCTTACTACTGTGCCGCTGCGGGTGCAAAAGTGCTCGGACTGGAGCAATTCGGTATTCCACACGATCAGGGCGAGCATGCCGGACAAAGCCGGATCATCCGTAAAGCCTATTTCGAACATCCGGATTATGTACCGCTGCTCGACAGAGCTTATGCCAACTGGAATGATCTGGAGGTCATGGCAGGCACACCCATCTATCATGAAACAGGTTTGCTCTATCTCGGTCAGCCTGATCATCCGGTGATGAAAGGCATCGACACTGCCGCACACAAATTCCATATTCCTCTTCGTACGCTCACCAATACATCCATCTTCCCCGCATTCAGTGTACCGGAAGGTTTTGAAATGCGTTATGAACCCCACGCTGGTTTTCTGCAACCGGAGAAAGCGGTCAGCTTGTATGTTTCAGAAGCGAGAGATCTTGGAGCGCTCATTCATGAATATGAACCCATGATCTCATGGGAACTGACACCCAACGGCGTGTCGGTCCAAACATCGCTGGCCACATACACCGCGGATAAACTCATCATCAGTGCCGGACCCTGGCTTTCCAAAGCGGTACCCGCTTTGCAAGAACAATTACAAGTAACAAGACAGATCGTGTGCTGGGCAGAGCCTGATGAGATCGAACATTTCACCCCCGCTAAATTCAGTTGTTGGCTGATCGCTGAACCTGACCAGCCCGGTGCCCTTTATGGTTTCCCCGCGCTGGACACCACTGAATTCGGCCCACCCGCGGGATTGAAATTCGCCTGGCACCACGCCGGTGATCCCGCAGATCCGGATGCTGTGAACCGCAACGTAACTGAAAAAGAGATACGTGAACTGGTGGACAGGGTCGCGAAATATATCCCCGCCCTGAAAAATGCGAAACTGAATACGGTCAAAACCTGCCTCTATACCAATACGCCCGATGAACATTTCATCATCGACCATCTGCCCGGTACCAAAGGCAAAGTATCCGTGGCCGGTGGCTTCAGCGGACATGGTTTCAAATTCGTTTCTGTTGTAGGAGAGATCCTTTCACAACTGGCCCTGAAGGGTAAGACAGACATGCCTGCCGAATTCCTTAGCCTGAAAAGATTCAGGTAATATCAATTCACTTTGTCCGCAGCATCCAGACCCATTGGATTGTTGTCTTCTTTCTTGCGGATCCCGAAGTTATACCGGAGGTTGATGCCGAAACGGCGACTGTCCGCTTTTCTTGAACCATATGCTTTCACAGCACCCTGACTGATCGTGAAATCATTCCGGTTGGTCAGCAGGATATCATTAGCACTCAGCGTGACCGTTAATTTCTGTTTGAAGAACATCCGGTTGATGCTCGCATTCAGCACACCGAATGTACTCAGCTCATAGAACTGCTGCTGCCCGCGTAAACGAAGGAATCCGTTCATCGTGAACTGCGACAGCTTGCCCAATCGCAGCATGTGGTAAGTGAAGAAGGTCCAGCTTCCTTTTTTGAACTGCAGCGGCTGGTTATTGTAGAGACCATCATAGAAATTATGATTGTACTGCGTTCCCAGTACGAAGAAATATTTTCCACCCGGTGGCAATGCACCCAATGCGCGGAAATACCATTCCTTGTTCTTACCCAGGTTGTCGTAAGTGCGGTAGGCCTGGGCCTGACTGCTGTCCGACTGATAAATGACATTCGTGAAGATATCCTTCGTATCATTCAACCCCACCGCAAGGATCGGGCGCTCATCCACACTGATATTCGCTTCGTAATTCGTGGTGAACTGGGGGCGAAGCGAAGGATTACCACGGTCCGATAAATACGGATCGATGAACCGTGCGAATGGATTCAGTTGTTCATATACCGGACGTGTGATCGTTCTGCGGTAAACCAGATATCCCCGCAAGCCATAATTCATGATCTTTATGATGTTCCTGCTCAGATACACATAAGGGAACAGATCGCTGCGGTGGATACTGAATGAAGTGTCCCCGGGAACAAGCTGGTGCCCGGTCATGTTCGTATTCTCCAGCCGGACGCCCGCTTTCAGGACCAGGTCCTTTCCGAATGTTTTGGATCCCTGCAGATAAAGTGCATTGATATTCTCACGGTAACGGAATGTATTGGTGCGCGATGCATCCGAACTTCTTACATTCCCGTTGACCCGGAAATATTCCGATACACTGCGGTAACCCAGTATGGATGTTTTGGCTCCGGTCTCAAGCGTGAATTTTTTGGGCATCTTCAGTTTCAGGTCGGACCGTAACGTGAAAAGATCACGGTAGTTGATATTACTGCCGTCACCGCCGGTCGCCGGAATGACCGGAAAACTGAATGTGGTATTGAAATCCTGGTCGCCCTTGTTCTTCGTGTAATTATAGAAGATGTCATTATCCCATTCCGAGCCGATCGTATCCAGTTTCTTCTTTCCTTCCAGGCCGATCCGGTAATTCAGACTGTATCCGCTGTAATCCACTTTATTCAGATTGCTCGTCAGGTTGGCCTGCGTACTGATCTTGCTGATATCCGTATTGTTGGTCGTATTGTTATCGAACTGCATGAGGTTGGCACTGGTGCCGAAATCAAGGTCCCATTTTCCATACGTGCGCGTCAGTCCGTATCCGCCGGACCATGTCGGTCCGGTATAGTGCGTGCCTGCGGTCTGTTTTAAAATGGAATCAGGTGCGAACGTGCGGTTCGTAGCGATGGTTTCAAAATTATTCCGTTTGCTCACACTCAGGTTGAAGTTGGAACTTTTCTTCCCGTCGTTATTGTTCAGATTGAAACTGGTGAATTTATTACTGAAGTTGCCCTGCTGGATGCCGGCACTGACACTGCCCGTCATACCCAGTTTCACCCCTTTCTTCAGTACGACATTCACGATCCCGCCGGTGCCCGACGCGTCATATTTGGCAGAAGGCGTGCGCAGGATCTCGATCTTCGCAATGGCTTGCGGCGGAAGGGTCTTCAGCAATGCGGCCACATCCGCCGCACTCATCTTCATCTCCCTTCCATTGATATATACGGTGGCGGGGGAGAGACTACTGATGTAGATATTGCCGTCCGGATCCACGAACAAGCCCGGCGTCTTCTCGATCACTTCATACCCGTTCGAACTGCTTTCCGCGAGCGCTTCCGGTTCAATGATCGTCTTGTCATCTTCCTGCCTGATCAGTGGCTTTTTGGAACTGATGATCACATCCCTCAATGTTTTGGAACCGGCCTGCAGTACAATGACGTACTCATGCGTTTTTCCATTGAAGAAAAAGGATCTTTCTTCATCGGTATGATTGACCGCACTTACGGTGATAAGGATGGGGAGATCTGATGGCAGCTTGAATGTGGCTTTACCATTACTGTCCGCTACCTGCGTTTCATTGAAAACAATATCATTACCGGATCGGATACGGATCGTTGCGAATGGAACGGGCTCTTTGCGGGAAGACTGCACTTTAATGGTCAACGATCCTTTTGCCTGTGCGGCGCTCTGCATTGAGACTAGCAGGCCCATGAGGCATACGAACATGATTTGCAGGGGGCACCGGAACGCTGATATTTTCATGAATGGAAAGGTGGTAAGGGTCAAAAATAAGCCGGAGGGGGCAGAACTGCGGTCCATTCATCCTAAAAAAGGCATAAAAAATCCCGGCGAACCTGAGGTTGCCGGGACCGGTTATTTCAGACGGGTTGATTACCACCTGTTGTTACCACCACCGCCATTGCCAGCGAAAGATCTTTTCGGGCCAGCGGGTCTTTCTTCACGGGGCTTAGCGACGTTTACACGGATCGCACGGCCATCTACAGTGGCGCCATCCAGTTCAGCGATAGCTTTCTGGGCAGCTGCGTCATCAGACATTTCTACGAAACCGAAACCACGGCTGCGTTGTGTGAATTTGTCTGTAATTACTTTAGCGGAAGATACTTCGCCATATTCAGCGAAATAAGATTGTAAGTCTTCATCGGTAACGTTGAAGCTTAAATTAGATACGTAAATGTTCATTTGAAACATTTAAAAATGAATAAAAAACTGAGCAAAAGACGTGTAAAGAAGAATAAACAGTAGCAGAAAATGCGTAGCAGAATATCTCGTTCAATTACAAATAACTTTTAAGACTCAAATTAACTCCGCAAAGATACGCTAAAACACTGAAAGAGTTTTTTTAATTTAGTGTTAACTCAGAAAAAGCCGCATGATACGCTACAAGACAACGATATACAAGTTCGGGGAAATGGGTGAAAAGACAGGCTGGACCTACATTGAAATACCCGCGGATCTTGCTGAAAAGCTGAACCCCGGCGTTCGCACCTCCTATCGTGTCAAAGGCAAATTCGATCAATATGCGTTCAAAGGGATGGCCATGATCCCCATGGGAGGTGGCAAATTCATCATTCCCCTGAAAGCAGATGTCCGCAAAGCCATGGGAAAGAACAAAGGAGCGATGTTGTCCGTTCAAATGGAACTGGATAAGGAAGGTTATGAACTGAATCCTGATTTCATGGCTTGTCTCCATGATGAACCTGCCGCTGAAAAATTCTTCGCCACACTCCCTGGTTCACACCAGCGTTATTTCAGCAGGTGGATCGAAAGCGCTAAAACAGAACCCACCCGGGTAAAAAGGATCGCAATGGCCGTATCCGCCCTTGCCCGCAAATGGGGATATGCGGAAATGATCCGTGCGCAAAAAGAAAACCGGCCATAAAGCCGGTTCCCGTATTTTTTATTTGAAAGGATCAGCGTACTTCGGATCCGTGGTCATATGCGTATCGGTGAGTGTTTTCAGGAACGCGACCAGCGCCGCTTTGTCCGCAACACTCAGATTCAGCAAACGCGGATTGCCATTCGGTAATTTCAATTGCGGCGAAAGATTTGGATGTGCTTTCACACCCGTACTGTAATGTTCCACCACCTGTTCCAGCGTTGTGAACCGTCCGTCATGCATGAACGGAGCGGTCAGTTCAACATTACGCAAGGATCCGGATTTGAACTCCCCATCCATATTCGTATTGTTCGTAATGCCGCCCACACCGCGGTCGACCGTTACCAGATCAAGTCCATTATTCTTTTCAGTGGGAGCAGTGAATGTCTCCGTTCCATGGCAACCTGCGCAACCACCGATCTGAGGTGTCAGGAATATTTCCTTACCCCTGTTCTCTTCCGCCGTGAAGTTGGAGAACGGAGCATTCGGCGGGGGGGCGGGTGCGGTAGGAAAAGCAGAACGGCCGGCATCATATTTCGACTGATGGGATTCGATCGAACGCACGAACTGTGCTACGGCTTTCGCGATCCGGCTACTGGAAATGCTGGTGTCACCAAAAGCTTTACTGAAAAGGAAAGGATAATAGGTCAGGGACCTGACCCGGCTCTCCATTTCTGTCAGTGTCATGCCCATTTCCACATGGTCCTGGATCGGCATCAGTGCCTGATCTTCCAGTGTAGCCGCACGCTGGTCCCAGAAGTATTTACCTACAGGATAATATTGCGCATCGGTCAGCCCCATGGAATTACGGCCGGTCGATCCACCATCAAATCCTTTACTGAGTGTGACCGGATCTGCGAATGCATTCGCCTGCTTATGGCAGGAAGCACAGGAGATGGTTTTGTTGAATGAAAGATTTTTTTCATAGAACAAAACCCTTCCCAGCGTAGCACCCCAATCAGTTGTCGTATTCCCGTTCGGATTCTGGATCTGTGCCGTAATGGGTGGTGCGGTCAGATAGCCCGGCAAGGTCGGATTGCTGTAATTGAAAGGCGTGGAGGGGAGGTTCAATACACTCGTAACACTGGAGGGTAATGCCGGTGTCTGGGTACTATCATTCTTTTTACAGGCCAGCAGGGTGAAAAAGGCCAGTACTGCCGTGATCACGGCATTGTTGATGGTTCGGATGTTCATTCGTGGTGGTTTGGTAGGTCGTCAGACCGGCGGCTAAAATAATAGTTTAAAGACCCTGTAAGAAATTCCGGCTCTTTTTTTCTGCCTGCAAAACTATATTTAACAGGCTGTTTGACTTTACCGCCCCGGATTATTTCATTTATTTGCAATATGATAGCATCGATCCATGATTTTCAGCGGCCTTTTTTCATCGGCGTAGCCGGAACGGGCATGAGCGCCCTGGCTCAGTACCTGAAAGGTATTGGCAAGGATGTCAGTGGCAGCGACCGTTATTTTGAAAAAGGCGAAGCCACGGATACAAGGGAAAAACTAACGGCAATGGGCATTCGCTGTCATGTTCAGAATGGCGAGGGTATCAGTGAAACAACGGATCTGATCGTCGTTTCCACTGCCATTGAAGACACGGTATTTGAAGTACAAAAGGCCAGGCAACTGGGCATCCCCATCCTGAAACGTTCTGAATTGCTCGCGCTCATCGCCTCCAGTAAAAGAACGATCGCGGTCGGCGGTACCAGTGGTAAGAGCACCACCAGTGCCTTATTATATGATATGCTGGAACAGGGCGGACTCGAGCCGAGCATCATCAGTGGAGCCGGTCTCGTGAGCCTGATCCGCGAAGGCCTCATCGGTAATGCAAAAGTCGGTAAGGGCGACTGGCTCGTGATCGAAGCTGATGAAAGCGATGGTTCCATCGTTCAATACAAACCGGAAGTGGGGGTGTTGCTGAATGTCGACAAGGACCATAAAGAGATCGACATATTGATGGATGTATTCGCGCAATTCCGCGCCAACAGCCAGCGTTTCATCGTCAACCGTTCTCACCCGCTGGCCGCGAAACTGTCACAGGATATCAACAATGATTTCTCTTCTTCTCCTGATCATCCGGCTGGCTATTTGTCCACCGGCTTTGGTCAACAGGGCATGCATATCTCATTTTCAGTGAATGGGGTTCCCTTCGGAATGGACGTGGCGGGCAAACATAATATGGAGAATGCGTTAGCCGCCGCTGCAGCAGCGCATCAGGCCGGTGTAAGTCTGCAGGACTGTGCCATCGCGGCCGCGAAATACCAGGGTATCTTCAGAAGGCATCAGGTGCTGGGACAAAAGAACGGAGTCTGGCTGATCGATGATTACGCGCATAACCCCGTTAAATGTGCAGCCGCCATGGAAGCCTGTCAACCGCTTGCTTCCAAAGTCGTGGCCTGGTTCCAGCCCCATGGGTACGCACCCACTAAATTCCTCCGCAAAGATTTTGTGAAAGAGATCTGTAGCGCATTACGTCCCGGTGATGAGATCTGGATGAGTGAGATCTTCTATGCAGGAGGTACCGCGGTAAAGGATATTTCCGCGAACGACCTGATCAATGATATCAAAGCAGAAGGGAAGAACGCGTATTTCGTGGAAGACCGTAAGCAATTCCTTGCAACGGTTCGCCCGCATCTGACCAGCGATACGGTCTTATTACTGATGGGTGCACGTGACCCGTCACTGGAAGACTTCGCGAAAAAGACCTGGGAAGAACTGTAGACTTACATCGCGTATTCCACCACATGCTCCTTCGCCACCGGCAGGAACAGATACCAGCATAAGGCCATCAGCAGAAAGTGCGGCGTCTGTATATTCTTTGATGGGGCTGCAAGTTCTACATGCGCGCTGCCAGTATCCGTTTTCAAACCGCAGGTGAATAAGATCTCTTTCGGATCATGCTCTCTTGCGATCACCATCTCCGCCAGCGGATTATTACGGATACTGAATGTGAATCTTTCTTTATTGATCTCAAGTACGCCACCATCATCATGACCATTACCCAATTGACCGATGCGGATACCGTATTCATTACAGAGAACGGTCTTGTGTTTCAGGAAGCCTTCCTTGCGGATCAGGAATACACGTCTTTCATGTGCATACTCCACGCGCGCGCTCTGTGTATAAGGGTGATAGTACAGGCAGAGTAATTCTTTTTCGTTATGCTGAAGTGAATACACTTCTTCATTACCTTTTGATGGCAGATATTCCCATTTCATATAGAGTGATTTCCGGATCAAGGTAGTGAACCAGGGGCTCCGGAAAGTCAGTTAATGATTAATTAATGATACGTTCATACAGCCCCTAACGGACTGATACTCATTAATGCCGGTTTGCGGAAAACCTGTTAGCGGAGGTAATGATGGATAGTGAGGTAGCTGATCAGTATCAGAAGGATCAGAATGATGATGGAAATGAAGATCCCGGGCGGCTCCTTGAATTTCATTTTCTCCCGGCGGGCTTCTTTTTTCGCTGTTTTTTTCTTCAGGTCACGGTTCAGCATTTCCACCATGTAAGAAAGCTGCTGTTTGTCGCGGAATTCCTGCAGTCCTTCCATGGCTTCACCGGCGAACTCATTCTCGAGCAGCTGCATTTCGATCTCATGCTTCTTGTCTTCCGGAAGTTTGTCCTGCAAGTAAAGCAGGAGCGTTTCCTGGTCGATGTCCGTAGAGAGATGGGATAATATGTCCTTTAAATTACCGGGCATTGCCGTTTTGTTTCTGTTCCTGTTCCAGTTTTTTTTCGATCAGGTTCTTCAGATTCCTTTTACCGTTCTGAATATAACTTTTGACCTGTAACATTGAATAGCCGGTCTGGTCGCTCACTTCCTGATAACTCTTCTTCTCAAGATAGAACAAAGTTACACATTGCTGTTGCTCGTCATTCAGCTCTTTGATGGAAAGCTCCATGAGCTCAAGTGTATGGTCATTCTGTACCAGCGTATTCCGGTCACTTTCATCATGGGGTGTCGCGTGTATCCTTTCACTGATCTCGACCGTCATTTTACCGGTCTTGTTCCTCAATTTCATCAGGCAGTGGTTCTTGGCTACCATGTACAGCCAGGATTTGAAGAATTCCACTTTATATTTGGGGAGTTCCTGGATCACCTTCAGGAATACCTGCTGCACCGCATCCTTTGCCTCTTCCTCATTCTTCAGGTATTTCATGCAAACACCCAGCAGGAGCAGGGTGTACCGTTGCAGCAGCATGCCCAGCCATTCATTGTCATGGCCGTTATAATACTGCTCAAGCAGTTGCTGGTCGGTATAGTTTTGCTGATGATCGGGATTCACAGCTGAAAAATAACAAATTAGTATTGTTATTAAGATGCACGCGCCTCCGATTTTTCATATATTTCGTTACATTTTATAACGTAAAGAACGATCCATGGAATTCGCCACACTCATTGTACCGGCCGCCCCGGTCAGACGCAAGCCACGGCACAATGCGGAAATGACCAGTCAATTGCTGTTTGGGGAGCGCGTTATCATATTAAAGACCAAAAGTGACAAATGGGCGAAGGTGCGCAGCCTGCATGATCATTATGAAGGATGGATCAGTTCCTTCCTCCTGACGCCCATTACCGAAAAGGATGCTTCCGTGCTGGATCCCATTGTAGCGACCGATCTGCTCAATACGATCTTCATCCATGAAAAAGCGATGCATATTCCGGCAGGCGCTTCTTTGCCCGGTTTCAATGGCACAGGCGGACAACTGGGTTCACTGACCTATACATACAACGGTCATTTCGCTGATCGTTTCGCGGAGCCTGCAACGGGTGAACGCTTGCTGGAAAAAGCACTGGGTTGGCTGAACGTTCCTTATCTGTGGGGCGGGCGTACACCGCTGGGGGCCGACTGCAGCGGATTCGTGCAGGTGAATGCGAAGGTCACGGGTATCGACCTGCCGCGTGATACCTGGCAGCAGGCACAATGGGGACATACTGTAAAAAAACTGAAGGATGCCTCGCCGGGTGACCTTGTCTTTTTTGACGATAATGATACGATCGTGCATGTAGGTATACTGGTCAATAACCAGGAAGTATTGCATGAATATGGCAAAGTGCGGATCGACCCGATCGATAAGAAGGGGATCATCAATGCGGATACCGGTAAGCGCACGCACTCACTCCGTCTGATACGGAATGCCGGCCAGGACTGAACGGTTCTCCATGATCTTTAACCGCAGACTCAGTGCAAATACATTCTCATGTTTTGACGTTAATTGTCCCCAGGCAACTGTCAGTGGCGAGAGGTAAGACACGGAAAAAAAATAATTCGTGACCTGACCGGCTATAACACCATCAGTTCCCATATCGGTATTATTCTTTTCGTCGAACACCGACTTGTATAACCGGTTGAAACGATTGTATTCCTTTTTCACCGCTTCAGTTCCGGCATTGCCTTCTTCCGTATAACCCAGCACCTGATAGATCAGGAAGGTATCGCGGTCGGGCAGACTGTCCGACAATTGCTGCACCTGTTCCGCCAGTATGATCTCGGTTCGGGTGGGCAGAAAGGTGAATGGATTGAAATTTTTGTAAGTGCCTTTGAAGAAGAAGAAAGAAGTGTCACTGCGTTTGATCACTTCTTTTGAAGTTAAGGCCGGGTCACTGACCAATGCGCTGATGAATTTGCTGAAGTCCTGTTCAAAGGGGCTTACTCTGTAAAAGTGTTCCGCGATATCGGGCAATTCCCGCTGTGCTTTCACACTGAAAGCACAGGTAATGAAAAGTATGATCAGTAATGACCCTTTACGCATGGCTTTGATTTCAGAAAAGGGAACGTACCCAGCGGAAGAAGAGCACATCCCAAGACAACATTTTAAGCGCGGCATACATCAGTACGATGGCGAAGATCTTCTTCAGCATTTCCTGATTGATGGACACCGCCAGCTTTCCGCCTAATACCCCGCCCACAGCGAATCCCATGGCCAGCAACCAAACGATCTTCATGTCGATCGGTGTGCCCTGCGCCTGACATTGTTTGTAATAAATGAATGCGGCGAAGATGGTAACGGGGATGGTCAGTACGATCAGTGAAGTGCCCTGCGCCTGGTGCTGGGTAAAACCCATGAAGAACACCAGTGTGGGAACCATGATGATACCGCCGCCCACGCCGACCAATCCGCTGAGGACGCCGGCAGCAAAGCCGAGGCTCAGGATCGTGATGATCAGTTGAGTTGTCATAATATGTTTTTGACCCGGGTTCAAACTCCTTTAATATAGGTGTCTTTGTATAATTTGATGGAATCTTCAATGACCTTGTAAGCGATCAGTTGGTCCTGGAAGGTATCGATCTCCACTTTTTTATTCTCCAGTACTTTGTACTGTTCAAAGAAATTCTTCAGTTCAAGCAGGAAGTGCTGCGGCAATTCTTCCATCCGGTTGATATGGTTCACCGAAGGGTCGTTCGTAGCCACTGCGATGATCTTATCATCCTCTTCGCCGTTATCGATCATCTGCATGTTGCCGATCACTGTGGCTTCCACGATGCAGAGCGCCTGAATGGACTGTGAACAGAGTACGAGGATATCGAGCGGGTCATGGTCAAGTCCGAGTGTCTGAGGAATGAAACCGTAATTGACCGGGTACTGGAAAGAGGAGTAGATCACGCGGTCCAGTTTCAGCAGGCCGGTGGCTTTG
This sequence comes from Bacteroidota bacterium, assembly GCA_029555415.1. Taxonomy (GTDB): domain Bacteria; phylum Bacteroidota; class Bacteroidia; order Chitinophagales; family Chitinophagaceae; genus JAKPSI01. The sequence goes on from JAKPSI010000033.1 coordinate 19,619, forward strand.
TCCACTTCATATTTTGAACGGGACCCCTGCGGGATCTCGATCAGTGCATTCACTTTTGCGGGCGCGTTCTTTCCGTAATGCACGCCATGCCAGGGATGTTGTACGTTCAGCATAATTGTAAGGTTTTAGCGGACCAGTTTCATACCAGCCCAGGTAGCCAGTAAGCCGAGCAGCACACTGCCGGCCATATACATAAAGAACAGGAACATTTTTTGTTCGCGGATCAGACTCACTCCTTCCAGCGTGAAGGCGGAAAAGGTGGTGAAGCCGCCACAGATGCCGGTCATGAGGAACAGTTTCCACTGTTCATTGTTATCGAAGTGACGGAACGTGATGCCCCAGAAAATTCCGATGGCCAGGCATCCCGCGATATTGACAGAGAAAGTTCCCCAGGGAAAAGCGTGGGGCCAGGTATATGCGAACCAACGCTGGCACAAAAAGCGTCCGGCACTTCCGATTGCCCCGCCCAATGCTACCAGAAGGAGGTTCCTGATCATTGCACAGCATCTATTTTACCCGGTGCGGCGGGTGCACCCGGTTTGATGAAAAGGTATTTGAGGTCGATCAGCCAGTTTCCGCCTGACTTTACGACACGGACCGACTGATGATCGTTCCTGTATGAATTGGAGAAGGTGACCACCGTAACAGAATCATTTACGGTCTGTACATTATGGATATTGATCGATGCGCTACGGTACTGATTCGCGGTATCTTTTGCGAACTTGTTGTAACTCCGTTCGGTCGCATTCATATATTCATTATTCATTGAATCCTGTAATAGATAGGTCCGGGCTTTGTCGAAATTGCCGTCCAGGGCCGCACGGATGAAGCTTCTTGCCGCATCAATATCGCTTTCCGCACCAGCGGATGCGGACTTATCAGCCTGATTACAGGCAGCCGCAAAAAAAAGCAGGAATAAAAAGAGGGAAGTGGTCCTTTTCATTCCTGCAAAGTAATAAATCTTTGGGCAAGGCGCTTATTTTCCGCCGGGGTTATCCTTTTCGTGTTCCTTATTATAGGCACGCAGGATATGCTTCACGAGGCGGTGACGAACCACATCTTCTTCATCCAGCTCGATATGTCCGATGCCATCGATATTCTGCAGGATGCGTACCGCTGTGGCCAGACCACTGCGCTGATTACGCGGCAGGTCCACCTGGGTCATATCACCGGTGATGATCGCCTTGGCATTGGCACCGATACGGGTGAGGAACATTTTCAGCTGAAGGTCGGTAGCGTTCTGCGCCTCATCCAGGATGATGTAGGCATTATCCAGCGTACGGCCGCGCATATATGCCAGCGGTGCGATCTCTATCGTACGTGTGGTCATATAATACCCGAGTTTATCGGCGGGGATCATATCATCCAGCGCGTCATACAACGGGCGCAGATAAGGATCGATCTTTTCCTTCAGGTCGCCAGGCAGGAAACCCAGGCTTTCACCGGCTTCCACCGCGGGGCGGGTCAGGATGATCTTCTTGACCTGTTTATTCTTCAGGGCGCGTACCGCTAATGCCACTGCGGTATAGGTCTTACCGGTACCGGCAGGTCCGATCGCGAAAACGATATCGTTCTTGTCTGATTCCGCTACCATCTTCTTCTGATTGGCAGTGCGTGCACGGACGGATTTACCATTGGGGCCGAATACGAGCACTTCATTGGGATTGCGTTCCTTGAAGTGGTCGATCGTTTCCTGGTCATCACCACCTAAGACCTGCTCGAAATAGTTCTCACTCATGTGTCCGTTCCGTTCCAGGTAGGATACGATCAGCTGGATCTTTTCACGGGCCGTAGAGATCTGCTCCGGAGCACCGCTCAGCTTCAGCTGTGTGCCACGGGAAAGGATCTTGAGAAGCGGGAATTTCTTTTTGAGGATGTCTAATTTGCCGTTGTTTACGCCGAAGAACTCAATAGGGTTGACGGTTTCGAGGTTAATGATCGTGTCTGTCAATGCTCTTCATTTTTATGGGCCGGCTACGGAGCAGGGCCTGTTTTCATAATCCCGGTGTAAGGGTGAACCGGATTTCGTTTAGCGTCTTCCGCTTGTTGCAGAAGCCTACCCTTACTTGGCCACAATGATCGGTTTGGTGGTATCCAAATTTAATTAACTCAACCTCATACTTCCTATGTTTACTTATTCACAGATGTGAATACCCCCATAATAAATTTTAATTTGATAATGTTTTTTTCACTATAGCCATAATGACCATCATCATTGAAATGAATGCGGCGCGTCATTTTCAAAAATGCGTGCTGTCATTCTTCTGCCCTGTTCAGGAAGTTAGATTTGGATAGATGATCAAACGCCCTTCCAACGGTCAATACCCCGAATTTGAACCCTTGTTCAACGGACATTCTGACGGACTTCAGTTCGTACAACAGGTGCGGCTTTCTTTGAAGCGCGGGGTCTCTCAGGGGCGGCTGAAAGAATACTGTATCTGGTTCTGGCAGCATCATATCAAACCTCATTTTTATCAGGAAGAAAAGTTGCTGATGCCATTTCTGGACCCGAAGGATGAATATGTGCTGGCCGTTCTGGAGGATCATGAACAGATCCGGAACCTCATCGCATCCTTCACTGGCATGGTGCGGGACATGCATTTTCTGCATCTGGCCAATCTCATCGAAGCGAATATCCGGTTTGAAGAAGGCCGTTTCTTCCCTGATGCGTATATAGAAATGAAGCCGGAAATCAGAGCAGAAGTTCACCAGAAATTGCTGCAATATCCGGTTGATCCTGGAATATGGGAAGATGAATTCTGGTATGAATGATCAGTCTGCGATCACCATCTGGCTACGATCTTGAAATTGACCAGTCTCGGCGTTAACCGGTTCGGTAACGTAAAGATGGTATTGGAGAAGTCTTTCACCAGCAGATAAGAAATGGTATTCGCCCGGTCGATGATGTTGAATATCTCCAGCGAAGCCCATACGCTTTCGAAATTCCGGAATGGACTGTGACTGCGCCTCCTGCTCTTATCACTGTCGATCAGCAGCGCGCTGAATCCTACATCACAACGGATATACGGATCGATGAATAAGGCGTTGCGGTATTTCACCGAACCGGGTATATTGTAAGGCAGGTTACTGCCATACAACAGGTTCAGGTATACTTTCATGTTCTTGTTGGTGGACAGATAATCCTGGAAGAACATACCGAATGTAACACGACGGTCCGTTGGTCTGCGCAGCCAGCCTTTTTCCTGCGTGGTACTGTCAGTGGGAACATTCAGTGAATCCAGCTTATATATTTTGAAAAGATCACCTTTGATGTCTTCCGCTGTTTTCATGATACCCAGACTGATCCAGCTTTCCGCATCTTTCACCAGCTCGCCGAACAAACGCATTTCTATACCTGCGGCATAAGCTTTGGCACTGTTCTCACCGAAATAACGAATGCGTACATTATCGATATCGTAGGGCACCACATTCGTCATTGTCTTATAATAGGCTTCCGTGGTCAGTCGCAGCGCCCGGCCACCCATCGCCTTGAAGTTATAATCGAAGCCCGCCACTCCCTGCCAGCTGCGTTGCGCTTTCAGTGCGGTGTTGACCGTTCCGTCAAACCTGCGCATCTCACGATAGAAAGGAGGCTGATGATATGCGCCTGCGGAAGCGCGGAAAATGATATCCTTTGTTCCTTTCGGTTTCCAGCTGGCGCCGATGCGGGGACTGATCAGGAACTCTTTATTGAGCGAATTGTAATTGAAGCGCAACCCGGCCTGTAATGTGGCGGCATGGGTGGAATCACCGAGCAGGATATTGTCCTGGATGTATCCGGAGAATTTATTGATGACCAGATCCGATGCGGATTCGGTGAAGGAGTTCAACGCCAGTTGTGTCGGTACATAGGGCAGACTGTAACCCGCTGAATCCTGTAATTCCCATTCATGCAACTGATCCTTGATATGTGTACGGTCATAGTTCAACCCCCAGCGGTACGCGTTCTTACCATTGTCATACGTTCCTTTATGTGCAAAGCTCCAGTTGCCGATGTTGAGTGCGTTGCGCGCGAAGTTCTGATACAATCCCGCGCCCAGCGGATTGATGATGAGTCCGTAAGTCGGTTTGCTTTTATCAAAGTCCCGTTCACCGAACAGATAAGCACCTGAGATGTCGATGCTCTCTTTCTCGTCATTCACGAAACGCGCCGCCATCCATTTCATCTTCAGTTTGCGGTTCACCTGATTGATGAAGGAGATGCCCGTCATCTGTGTCTGGTACTGGTCCTTCTCCTGTCCGTCAAAGAAGATGTCCACTCCGATACTCGCGCTGAAGAATGGAGAGAACACAGAACTGGTCAGCTGACTGGTTTCCGGGATCAGCGTGAATTTGGTGAGGGAGATATTGCTCAGCAATTCGGCCTGCCATTTGGGACTGAGCTGATACGTGAGCAATGCCTGGAAGTCGGAGGAGGATGGCACATAATTTCCCTTCGTATCCTGGCGGCTCAATAAATTCTTATTACTTCGGTTTCGCACGCCGAACATGTATGTGAATTTCTTATTACGACTGATGCCTTCCGCGGAGAAGCCCTGTTCCAGAATGCCGACATATGCTGAACCGCCGAAGTCCTTAGGTTTTTTGTATTGGATATCCAGCACACTGCTCATCTTGTCGCCATAGTGCGATTGGAATCCGCCATTGTAAAAACTGATGTTCTTCACCAGTTCCGGATTGATGAAGCTCAGGCCTTCCTGTTGCCCGTTGCGAACGAGGTAGGGGCGGAAAACTTCAAAATCGTTCACGTAAATGAGATTCTCATCGTAACTGCCGCCCCGTACGGAGTACTGGGATGTCAATTCATTATTGGAGCCAACGAATATTTTGATCAGGCTTTCCACACCGGTGATGGCAGAAGGCAGATTGATGACCGTTTTGGGATTAGGTTTGATAAGACCAGTCTCACGGCGTTCGCGCTGGTCGGTGATCACGACCTCTTTCAAGGTGTTCTCGCCTTTTTCCAAACGCACGGTGATATGTTCTTCCTCATTCTCGCTCAGCAAAAAATTGCGCTGTTCGGAACGGCGGCCGGTATAACTGAATACGATGGCGAATGCTTTATCTGCAGGGACCGTCAGCCGGAAATAGCCGGAGTCATTGGTCGTGGTGCCATTGAGTTTACCGAGAATGACAACCGATACATGGGGGAGCGGGTTCTCGTTATCATCCAGTACGACTCCTGAAACGAAAGCTTGTTTTTTTTGGGCAGAGAGAATAGCCGACACGAACAGGCAGGAAACAAAAAGGAATATGTGCCGGTACCTGATCTTCATAGAAACATTCGTGTTAAGATACGCATCAAATCGGGAAAATGAAAGGGGACGGAACTTACAGGGCTTTCAGTTTCCGGATCATGCCAAGGGGGTCATCCGCTTTGAAAACGGTATTGCCCGCCACCAGTACATCCGCACCGGCACCAAGGATCATCGGAGCATTCTCGAGTGTAACGCCGCCATCGATCTCGATGAGTACATTCAGACCACGGTCATCGATCATTTTGCGGAGTTGTTTGATCTTTTCAATGGTATGGGGAATGAATTTTTGTCCTCCGAATCCGGGATTCACACTCATCATACAAACCAGGTCGATATCGCCCAGTACATCAGCCAGGTCGGAAACAGGTGTATGCGGATTGATGGCCACACCGGCTTTCATGCCCAGCGACCTGATCTGTTGGATATTCCTGTGCAGGTGGCGGCAGGCTTCAATATGAACGGAAAGATTATCTGCTCCCGCATTCTTGAATTGCTCTGCGAATTTCTCGGGCTCTTCGATCATCAGGTGCACATCGCAGACTTTCGTGGTCGCTTTACGGAAAAAATCGACCAGCATCGGTCCGAAACTGATATTGGGAACGAAGCGTCCGTCCATCACATCCAGATGGTACCAGTCGGCCTCAGAAATATTGAGCATTTCGCAGTCCTGTTCCAGTTTCAGGAAGTTGGCAGAGAGCAGGGAAGGGGCAATGAGCGCCATGTTGGGAGATTTGCGGTGCAAGATACAAAGCCCCCGGGACAGGTGCTCAATTTTTAATGCGTGCCGCCGCGTCGCGGGCTTCCGTAAGGGTTTTATCCAATCCGTAAGCCCTTTCGTAATTCAGTTGCGCCTCTTCTTTATCGCCCTGTTTTTCCTGACAACGGCCCATCCAGTAGTAGGCGTCCGCAAAGCTGGGGGAGATGGTCATGGCGAGGTTGAAGGTCTTGTAGGCATCTTTCATATTACCCTGGTCGAATTGCAGGATCCCTTTTTCCATGTACGCATCCAGGAAATGATAATCGTGCTGGATGGCGAGGTTGAAGAAGGAAAGCGCCTGGGCCTTGTCGTTGATGTTGGCATAATACACACCGCGGAAATAGTAAGGTTCAGCGTGGATGGCCAGTGAATCGGCTTTGGCCAGTGAATCGCAAAGACTCACGGTACGCGGGTTTTTCGTTTGTGCATAGTTGTAAGCCAGCTTGTAATTCAATTCCACATCGGCAGGGTTCACAGCATAAGCCTGTTCAAGTACGTGAATGCTCCCGGTGCTGTCGCCCGTAGCATCCAGGATGTCGGCTTTCATTTTCAGGAGGTCGGTCTGGCCCGGGTCCACACTCAGCAGTTTATTACAGAGCTCGAGTGCTTCCGGATATTTATTGAGGGCCTGATAAGCGTGAATGAGATTGATCATTAAAAAAGGACTGTTGGGCATTTCCTTCAGGGCGCCGTTCAGGAAAGCAACTGCGGAATCCGGTTTGGAATCCAGCAGGATCTTGCTGATACCGAAAGCATAGCGGTCGTCCTTTTTCAGGGACCAGGCTTTCCGGAAATCGGCCAGTGCCGGTTCGGGCAGGTTATTCTTATTGAGGAGAACGGCCCGGCGGAACCAGAGCTCGTCCTGTGCGGGTTCCCTTTTGATACTGTCGGTCAAAGCCGCGTAAGGGGGCTGGGACAGGATCTCGTCGAAAGGGGAAACGCTTTCTTTATTGCCGCAGGCGGTCAGAATTAATAAAGGAATGATTATTTTTACAAGGCTTTTCATGCTAACGGAGGTTTTTCCGGGTTGATTTTCCACGCAAATCTAAACGATTTTACTGCTCAGGCGTGACGATTGCCTGACAAAAGGAAATTTTAACAGGAATACCTTTGCAAACCAACGAATACAAATCCATGATGAAGAAATCCCTGCTTTTCGCTATCCCTTTTGCCGGCATTGCCGCACTGCTTTCTTTTAAAAAGAATGATGCCGCTCCCATGATCGCTCCTGCAGTGATCGAAGCCGGCCCAGGTGATACGATCCATTACCCGGAAGAGAAACATCTGCGCAATGTGCAGCAGCTGACATTCGGTGGCGACAATGCGGAAGCATACTGGAGCTACGACAGTAAGTACATCGTGTTCCAGCGTACCAGTCCAAAGGATGGTATTCCCTGCGACCAGATCTTCTACGGAAAAGTGCCCGCTCCCGGCAAGCCGTTCGTTTATAAACCGATCAGCTCCGGTAAAGGCCGCACGACCTGTGCTTTCTTCATGAAGGATGGCAAACATATCCTTTACGCTTCCACGCATCTGGGTGCGGATACCTGTCCCCCGGTACCCGACCGCAAGAAATACGGTAACAAATACATCTGGCCGTTGTACGACAGCTATGATATTTTCATGGCCGACCTGAATGGCAAGATCGTGAAACAGCTGACGCATTCGAAAGGGTATGATGCAGAAGGAACTTTATCGCCTGACGGGAAAAAGATGATCTACACAAGTGATAAGGATGGTGACATCGAATTGTACATCATGGACCTGAAGACAGGAAAAGAGATCCGTGTAACCAATACACTGGGATATGATGGTGGCGCCTGGTTCAGTCCGGATGGCAAAAAGATCATCTGGCGTGCTTCCCGTCCGACAACGGATGCCGAAGTAAAAGAATACAAGGACTTACTGGCCGAGAATCTCGTTGCGCCAACCAATATGGAAGTTTTCGTGGCAAATGCGGATGGCAGCAATGTGCATCAGGTCACGCATTTCGGTCAGGCCAACTGGGCACCGGCTTTCTTCCGTGATTCCAAACGCATCATTTTCGCCAGCAATCAGGAATACAAACGCGGTTTCCCGTTCAATATTTATTCTATTAATGAGGATGGCAGCAATCTCCAGAAGATCACCCACGAGAAGATCTTCGATGCCTTCCCGATGTTCAGTCCCGACGGCAAGAAGATCGTATTCTGCAGCAACCGTAATAATGGCGGCACAAGGGATACGAATGTGTTCATTGCGGATTGGGTAGAGTGAGAAATTTTGAATTTTGAATTTTTAGTTTTGAATGATGGGTCGTTTATAGTTGACGGGTCCTCTTTCTATAGAAAATTACTTTGGTAATCGTACAGCATTTATCTTTACGTGTCCCGCTAATCGGGAGCGCATTCAACATTCAAAATTCAACATTCAAAATTTTCTTATGTATAACGGACTTCTTCACCTCCACAGCACCCTTCGCTGGGTCATACTGATCCTTTTACTGGTAGCGTTGTTCAGGCATTTCAGCGATCGTGATAAGCCGTTCACGGCGAGTCATAATAAGACCGGATTGTTCCTGATGATCGCCTGTGATGTGATGCTGCTGCTGGGCTTGTATCAGTGGTTCAGCGGATCGCTCGGACTGAATGCGATCAAGGATTTCGGTTTCGGAGAGGTCATGAAAACACCGATGCTGCGCTTCTACGCTGTGGAACACCTGGCGGGTATGCTCATCGCGATCATACTGGTGCATGTGGGCCGTTCTTATGCCAAGAGGAATGTGGCGGACAGCGTGAAACATAAGCGCAGTCTGCTGTACTTCGGACTGGCATTGCTGATCATCCTGATCTCTATTCCCTGGCCGTTCAGGGAAGTAGGCATGGGCCGTCATTGGTTCCCGGGGATGTAATTTTTTCAACACAGCGTTACAGAGTGACAGAGATGCACAGAGACGTTAAGATCTGTGAAGGGTCATCGTTTACCTAATTCTATCACCACACAATCTTTAATGTCCGATCCGTCGATGACAAAGCGGATCAGTGTGCGCACTTTATGCCAGCCTTGTTTGCCTGCGGCTCCCGGATTCATATGCAGACATGCCATCTTCTCATCGTACATCACTTTTAAGATATGGGAGTGGCCGCTGATGAAGAGTTGCGGACGGTGTTCAGCGATCAGGGGTTTGACGCGGGGATTGTAGCGGGGCGGGTAGCCGCCGATATGGGTCATGAAGACCTTCACTTTTTCGCAGGTGAAGAACAGGTTCTCCGGAAAATCGGAGCGGATCTCTTTGCCGTCGATATTGCCGTACACGCCGCGGAGAGGCTTCAGTTTGCGCAATTCATCGGCCAGGGCCAGGTCGCCGAAATCGCCCCCATGCCAGATCTCATCGCAATCTTTGAAGTGAAGCGCGACATTTTCATCCAGAAATCCGTGTGTGTCCGATATCAATCCGATCCTTGTCATTCCGGCGAATTTAATTGTAAATTTGGTAATGCCCCTGCGCCGCAACTTTACATATTGGATCGATAAGCGAAAGTGGAAATATATTTTCCTGCTTTCCGCACTCTCTCTTTCTGTAGTTAGTTTTGATCATTAAGGCCATTCTGTGTACCCGGTGAACATAAGGATGTAATTCAAATTTCAAAACTCAAAATTCAAAATTTCCATGCCTCATTATATTCAAAGAGGACAAATTCCTCATAAACGCCACACGCAATTCCGTCAACCCGACGGTTCATTATATTCCGAACAACTCTTCTCCACCGAAGGGTTCAGTAACGACTACTCTTTACTCTACCATTGTTATCCGCCAACAATGATCATTAAGACGGATGAACCCGTGGATGTAGCGCCGAAAGTGGCAGAGGAGAAGATGCTGAAGCACCGCAGTTTTGAGGGATTCAAAATAAAACCGGCAGATGATTTTCTGAAAAGCCGGAAAGCCGTGCTGGTGAATGCCGATTGTCAAATCGTGCTGGCCGCACCTACCAAAGGAACGGAAGGTTATTTCGTGAAGAATGCCGATGCCGATGAAATGATCTTCGTGCATGAAGGCACCGGTGCAGTGCATACCCAATACGGGGAGCTGACTTTCAGTCCGGGTGACTATATCGTTTTGCCCAGAGGAACGATCTATCAGATCAGTTTCAATACTGCACAAAACAGATTATTCATTGTTGAATCCTTCCATCCGCTGCGTTATCCCAAACGCTATATGAGCAAACTTGGACAACTGATGGAACACGCGCCATATTGTGAGCGCGATATCCGGGGGCCTGAGAACCTGCAGACGATCCGTGAGAAAGGCGACTTCCTCATCCGCACCAAAAAGAAAGGGGTGGAGTACGGTTTGCATTATGCCACGCATCCCTTTGATGTAGTGGGCTGGGACGGATGCTGCTATCCCTATATCTTTTCCATTCACGATTTTGAACCCATTACCGGCCGTGTGCATCAGCCGCCCCCGGTACACCAGACTTTTGAGACAGATGCCTTCGTGGTCTGTTCTTTCTGTCCGCGTTTATACGATTACCATCCGAATGCCATTCCGGCTCCATACAACCACAGCAATATCGATAGTGATGAAGTCCTCTATTATGCGGAAGGTGAATTCATGAGCCGCAAACATGTTACCCGCGGCATGATCACCCTTCATCCCGCAGGTATTCCCCATGGCCCGCATCCCGGGGCCGTTGAAAAAAGTATTGGGGCGAAAGAGACCAAAGAGCTCGCGGTCATGGTAGATACCTTCCGTCCGCTGATGCTGACGCAGGATGCGCTGGAGATCGAGAATCAAGATTATACAATGAGCTGGGCAGAATGAGAGAGAAGCTGCTAGCTATTAGCTGTTAGCTGCTAGTGCATCCCGTTACCCGGGAAGGTTATTTAAAATAGGAGCATTGGGCTACGACAGCTGCGAGCTTTGAGTTGCGAGCTGTGAGAGCACGATCTGCGTATTCTGCGCTTAGATCTGCGGGATCAGCGGGAAACGATTTCTGGAGGCAGGAAGAAGTAAAAGCCCTTCGCATACCACGCCACAACCCGCAACGCGCAACCCGGAACATCCACTTCATTTCCAGACGGTTAAATTCCTTCAAAACTTTCTTTTGGAAATCTGGATTCATTTTTTACCTTTATTAACCATTTGGTTAAAAATGTCCAAAACAGCAAAAACACCCAAAAGCCAGTTAACCGAAGAGAAGATCCTGGATGCCGCGCGGAAAATATTCGTGCAGCAGGGGATGATGGGTGCGCGGATGCAGGATATCGCCGATGAGGCGGGCATCAACAAGGCCTTGCTGCATTATTACTTCAAGAACAAGGAGCAACTGTTTGAAATGATCTTCAAACAGGCATCCATCCGGCTTTTCCCCCGCATCAATCAGATCTTTAATTCGGATGACCCCTTATTCGTCAAAATCGAGAGTTTTTGTGCTGAGTATATCGATGTGGTCATGGAGAACCCTTACCTGCCGCTGTTTGTACTGAATGAGATCCACCGCGATACAGAGCTCTTCATTCAGAAAATATGGGGGGAATCGAACCGCCCCAATCCCTTGAAATTGCTGATGCAGATAGAAGAGGAAGTGCAGAAAGGCACGATCCGCCGTGTCAACCCGATGCATTTGCTGATGAACATGATCTCCATGACCATGTTCCCCTTCGTGGCACGGCCCATGCTGCAGGCCAACCTGGGGATGGATGACTGGACCTTCCGCATGATGATGGAACAACGCAAGAAAGAGATACCTGATTTTATCATTCGCTCGATCAAACTATAATTTTTTCACCAATATTAACCATATGGTTAAACGATTTATTTACGCTGCGATCCTCCTGTTTCCTTTGCTGGGATCGGCGCAGGATACCCGCCGGCTCACACTCGCGGAAGCGGATTCGCTCGCCCGCGCGCATTATCCGGTCTCAAAGCAGAAAGACCTGGTGAAGCAGACCGCGGATCTCAGCATTGAGAATTTGCAGAAAGGTTTTTTGCCACAGGTCACGGTGAGCGGACAAGCTACGTATCAGTCGGATGTCACCAAAGTGACCATCGCCCTTCCCAACGTGCACCTCGTGCCGCCGGATAAGGATCAGTATAAACTGGTCGCGGATGTGAGCCAGTTATTATATGATGGCGGCCTCACCCGTGAGCAAAAGAACCTGCAGCAACTGAATGCCGGTGTGGAAGGACAAAAAGTGGAAGTGGAACTGTACAAACTCAGTGAACGGATCAATCAGGTCTACCTTGGTATCCTGTATCTGGATGCGCAACTGAAACAGGTTGATATTATCCGGGAAGATCTCGCAACCGGGATCAAAAAAGTGGAAGCACAGGTGCAGAACGGTGTTGCTTTTCGCTCCAACCTTAATATGCTGAAAGCAGAGTCATTGAAAAATGACCAGCGTACGATCGAACTCAGCAGTTCAAGGAAAGGGATGCTGGATGTGCTCGGTTTGTTCATCGGTCAAGCCCTCGCTACCACCGTGCAACTTGAAATGCCCGCTGAACCGGCTACTCCGGAAACTGCAACGATCCTCCGGCCTGAAATGAAATTATTCGATCTCCAATCCGGGCTCATCGCGCAGCAGTCCAGTCTCATCCGCGCCAAGAACCTGCCGCGTGCGAGTCTGTTCGCACAAGGTGGTTATGGCAAACCCGGACTCAATATGCTCAAGAACAGTGCGGATCTTTTTTATATCGGTGGTGTTCGTTTCAATTGGGCACTCGGTAATCTCTACACAAAGAAGAAAGAAAAAGAACTGGTGGAGATCAGCAAAAAATCCGTCGCCATTCAACAGGAAACCTTTGTCTTGAATACACAGACCCAGCTCAGTCAGCAATCGGCCGAGATCAGCAAACTGCTGCAACTCATTACAGCTGATAAGGAGATCATCGACTTACGCGCGAGTGTGAAGGAGGCGGCGAAGGCACAACTGGAAAATGGTGTCATCAGTGCCAGCGATTATGTGCGTGAAGTGAATGCGGAAGACCTGGCACGTCAATCCCTCATCACCCATCAGCTGCAGTTACTGCAGGCTCAGATCAATTATCAATCGATTTCAGGAAAAAAATAAATCATGGTCATGAAACTAATTTCCAGAACACTCCCGGTACTCGCCATACTGGCGCTTGCATCCTGTTCCAGCAAGAATGGAAAGCACGATGCTTCGGGAACCTTTGAAGTCAATGAAGTGGTGGTCTCCTCATCTGCCAATGGTAAGATCCTTTCTTTCCAGGTGGAAGAAGGTTCGAATCTGGCGGCTGACAGTATCGTTGGCATTGTCGATCCCGCCTTACTCGGACTGCAGCGTGAAGAAGTGCAGGCAGCGCGGGAAGCGCTCAGTCAGCAGACTTTGAACGTAAATCCACAAGTCCAGTTGCTGAAGGATCAGTTAGCGGTGCAGCAATCGCAAATGGAGAATCTGTTGCATGAAAAAGGACGTGTTGTCAACCTCCTGAAACAGGATGCGGCCACCGGCAAACAACTGGATGATCTCAATGCGCAGATCGACGTGGTGGAAAAACAAATGGCGGTGACCCGGCAACAGATCGCTGTGCAGCAGAACAACACGGGTACACAGAACCGCGCGATCCTGAGTCAGAACAAACCTCTGGAGAAAAAAGAAGCACAGCTGAGTAATCAGCTGGATAAAACGAATATCAAGAACCCCATTAACGGAACGGTCATCACCAAATATGCGGAACAGGGTGAGATCACTGCTGTAGGCAAAGCCCTGTACAAGATCGCGGATCTGTCAGAGATGACGCTCCGTGCTTACATCTCCGGTACACAATTACCGGAAGTGAAACTGGGACAAGTGGTGAAAGTATATATTGATGATGGTCCGGATAAATACAAGGAACTATCCGGCACCGTGACCTGGATCTCCGATAAAGCGGAATTCACACCCAAGACCATTCAAACCAAAGAAGAGCGCGCGAATCTTGTTTACGCCGTCAAGATCAAAGTACCGAATAAAGAAGGCTTGCTGAAGATCGGCATGTACGGAGAAGTTCAATTCAAATAAACATGGGAGCGGTCACCGTTGATAATATCGTCAAATTCTATGGCAAGAAAGAAGCCCGTGTCACTGCCTTGCAGGGACTGAGCTTTGATGTGCAGAAAGGTGAACTGTTCGGACTGATCGGTCCGGATGGTGCGGGCAAGACATCCCTCTTCCGTATTCTCACCACGCTTTTATTAGCAGATGCGGGCACTGCCAGTGTGGACGGATTCGATGTGGTGAAGGATTACAAAGCTATCCGCAACCGCGTAGGTTATATGCCCGGTCGATTCTCACTCTATCAGGATCTTTCCGTGCGCGAGAACCTGGAATTCTTCGCTACGATTTTCAACACGACCATTGAAGAGAATTATGAACTGGTGAAGGATATCTATTCACAGATCGAACCGTTCCGTGACCGCAAGGCAGGAAAGTTATCCGGTGGTATGAAGCAGAAACTGGCGCTGAGTTGCGCGCTCATTCACCGCCCATCTGTGTTATTCCTGGATGAACCGACGACCGGTGTTGACGCCGTATCCCGCAAGGAATTCTGGGAGATGCTGGCCCATCTGAAGCAACAGGGGATCACGATCCTGGTCTCTACACCTTATATGGATGAAGCGGCACGATGTGATCGTGTAGCATTGATGCAGGAAGGGAAGATCATGTCGGTCAATACGCCCGCGGGTATCGTCAATGAATTCGGTCGCCCTCTACTGGCCGTGAAGAATACGAACATGCTGCAATTGCTTCAGGCGATGAAAAGTTGTGAAGGGGTGGAAGATGCTTATCCTTTCGGGGAATATCACCACGTGGTATTGAAACCCGGAGGAGAAGCTGCCGTTAAAACAATATTGGAACAAATGAAGATGCCCTACGAGCAGCATCCGGTAACACCGGATGTGGAAGACTGCTTCATGGCACTGATGCGTAATAAAGATGGACAATAACAAAGTCATAACCGCACATGAACTGACCAAACGCTTCGGTGATTTCACCGCGGTGGATAAGATCACGTTCGAGGTCACGCGCGGTGAGATCTTCGGATTCCTGGGTGCCAATGGCGCGGGCAAGACCACGGCCATGCGGATGTTGTCGGGCTTGTCATTGCCTACGTCGGGACAAGCCACCGTAGCGGGTTTTGATGTGTACAAGCAGAACGAGCAGATCAAGAAGAATATCGGTTACATGAGTCAGAAATTCTCTTTGTATGAGGATCTGACCGTAAAAGAGAATATCCGTTTCTATGCGGGGATCTACGGGAAGTCGGACGCATTCATCAAAGAAAAGACCGGCTATATCCTGGATCACCTGCACATGACATCGGAAGCCAATAAGCTCGTCGGTTCACTGCCATTAGGCTGGAAACAGAAGCTGGCTTTTTCCGTCGCCATCTTCCATGAACCGCAACTGGTGTTCCTGGATGAACCGACAGGTGGTGTGGATCCGGTCACGCGCCGTGAATTCTGGCAGATGATCTATGAAGCGGCGGAGACGGGCATCACCGTATTTGTGACCACACACTATATGGATGAAGCGGAGTACTGCAACCGGGTATCGATCATGGTCGATGGAAGGATCGAAGCGCTGGATACGCCGGGCGGGCTGAAAAGAACATTCGGGGCCAGATCAATGGATGAGGTTTTTTTGAAACTTGCCCGTGCTGCGAAACGCAGTGAGTAGTTGATAATTGATAATGGAAAAAGGATAATAAAAGAATTGAATCCGCGGGATCAGCGGGAAACAAAAAAATGAAACAGTTCATCGCATTTGTCAAAAAGGAGTTCTATCACATCATCCGTGATAAGCGAACCTTATTCATCCTCCTCGGCATGCCCGTGGTACAGATCATCATCTTCGGGTTCGCGCTGACGAATGAAGTGAAGAACTCGCAGATCGTGATCCTCGACAATGCAAAGGATGCCGCTTCGGCACAACTGATCACCGAACTGGGCAGCAGCCGTTATTTCGATATTAAACAGAACGTATACTCTTATAAAGATATTGAAGCTGCGTTCCGTGCCGGGCATATCCGAATGGCCGTTGTTTTTCCGCCGCATCTGGATGAGGACCTGAAACATTTCAATAAAGCGCAGATCCAACTGGTTGCTGATGCATCCGATCCGAATGTGGCCACCACACTGACCACGTATGCAGGCGCGATCATCCAGGATTTCAATAAGCGATACAACCAGGGCAGACAGCTGCCTTACACGATACAGACCGAAGTACGGATGCTCTATAATCCGCAGGGGAAGGGCGCTTACAGTTTCGTACCCGGTGTGATGGCGATGGTACTGATGCTGGTGTGCACGATGATGACCGCGATCACGATCGTCCGTGAAAAAGAAACCGGGACGATGGAAGTGATGCTGGTCTCACCCATGAAACCCATCCGGATCATCCTCGCCAAGGCGGTACCTTATTTATTATTGTCGCTCGTCAACATCACCAGCATTTTATTACTGAGTGTATATGTGCTGGAAGTACCGATCAATGGAAGTCTTGCATTGCTTGGGTTTGAAAGTATTTTATTCACATTGACCTGTCTCGCATTGGGACTA
The DNA here is from genome assembly GCA_029555415.1 of Bacteroidota bacterium. Taxonomy (GTDB): domain Bacteria; phylum Bacteroidota; class Bacteroidia; order Chitinophagales; family Chitinophagaceae; genus JAKPSI01. The sequence continues at coordinate 36,187 of JAKPSI010000033.1, forward strand.
CTGATCTCCGCTGCAACCGACTCACAGCAAACCGCCATGTTCATTTCACTGACGGGTATGTTCCTGCCTACGATCATGCTGAGTGGGTTCATGTTCCCGATCGAGAACATGCCTGTACCGATGCAGGTGGTATCGAACGCGGTGCCGGCAAAATGGTATTATATGATCGTGCGGGATGTGATGATCAAAGGGGCGGGGTTGGGTGCGGTCTGGAAACAGACGCTGATCCTGACGGGCATGCTGGTCTTTTTGCTGGCGATGGCATTGAAAAAATTCAAAATCCGTCTGGCATGAGGACACTGAAATTTTTATTGCAGAAAGAGTTCCGGCAGATCTTCCGGAATCCGGCGATCCTTCGGATCATCTTCGTCATGCCCATGATCCAGTTGTTGATCCTGCCATTGGCCGCGGATTATGAAGTGAAGAACATCAAACTGGCGGTGGTGGACCATGATCATTCATCGTATTCCAGGCAACTGATCTCCAAGATCACGGCCTCCGGATATTTCAAACTCGATAACTATAATGGTTCCTATAAAGAGGCGTTGCAGGAAGTAGAGAAGGATCATGCTGATCTGGTGCTGGAGATCCCGGATCATTTTGAAAAGAACCTGGTGAAGGAAGATGCCTCCACTTTGTTCATCGCCATCAATGCGATCAATGGCGTGAAAGCGGGACTGGGCAGTGCTTACCTGCAAAGTATCATCAGGGATTTCAACGGACAGGTGCGGGAAGAATGGGTACAGTTCCCGCGGTTCAGTCCGGAAACGCAGGTCATGGTCACCTCCTCCAACTGGTTCAACCCGATGATGAACTACCGGTACTTCATGGTGCCGGGTATCCTCGTGATCCTGGTGACATTGGTGGGATCATTCCTGGCTTCCCTCAATATCGTTAAGGAGAAAGAGGTCGGTACCATTGAACAGATCAATGTGACGCCGGTTCGCAAGTATCAGTTCATCCTCGGCAAACTGATCCCTTTCTGGTTGCTGGGTTTATTCGTATTGACATTGGGATTGGGTGTGGCGCGTTTCGCATACGGTATCATTCCTGCCGGCAGCCTTTTCACGATATACGTTTTCGCAGCGGTGTTCCTGCTGGCGGTACTCGGATTGGGATTACTGGTCTCAACATTCTGCAGCACACAACAGCAGGCCATCCTGATCTCTTTCTTCATGATGATGGTGTTCATCCTGCTCGGCGGATTGTATACGTCCATTGAAAGCATGCCTGAATGGGCGCAGTGGCTCACGAAGATCAATCCGGTCTCTTATTTCATCGATGTAATGCGGATGGTGGTGCTGAAGGGGAGCGGGCTGGCGGATATTAAAACTCATTTGCTGACTGTTTTCGGAATTGCGGTGCTGCTTAACGGTTGGGCTGTGGTTTCTTACAGGAAGAGAAGCTGATTGTAGAAGTCGGTAGTCGTTAGTCAGTAGTCGGTAGTTCGTTCTAAGAGTATGTCGTGGAGTGATGGGCATTTTAGAAGTAGGATGATAAATTTTGAATTTTGAGTTTTGAATTAGTGAACGTCCGGGTGTAGTTGTATTTTACGTTTTTTGATGATCAGCGAGTAGATACATCAATTCAGCCGTCTTCCCGCCTTCCCGGCAAAACACTTTTGTGGTAAGTCATCAGAAAAGGATAAAATTTTATACCGAAATTGTGGTTCTAAACCTAATCCATTATGATCAGTGATATCCGGGTCCTGAATACCGAGATCCTTTCCAACAATTGGTACATCCTCCGCAAAGTGACTTATGAATACCGCAAGCCCGATGGCAGCATGCATGTGCAAAGCCGGGAAGCGTACGACCGTGGTAATGGCGCGGCGATCCTTTTATACAATAAAGAAAAGGGTACAGTGATCCTGACGCGACAGTTCAGGCTGCCTACCTATATTAACGGGAATCCGGATGGCATGCTGATCGAAGTGGCGGCGGGATTGCTGGATAAAGACAACCCGGAAGAATGTATCCGCAGAGAAACGGCTGAAGAGACCGGATATCAGGTGAAGGAAGTGAAAAAGGTATTTGATGCGTATATGTCGCCCGGCTCCGTAACCGAGGTCCTTTATTTATTCATCGCGGAATATGAGCCTTCCATGAAAACCGGTCAGGGTGGTGGCGTGGCGCACGAAGAGGAAAACATCGAAGTGCTGGAGCTGCCTTTTCTGAAGGCTGTTGAGATGATCAGATCGGGCGAGATCAGGGATGCCAAAACGATCATGCTCATTCAGTACCTGCAATTATACGGGTCGATCTGATGATTGAAATAATAACAGGAAAGTTTATTTTAGAGTATGAACGAAACTCAGGTGCCTCATCAACCACAGCATCCCAAACAGGAATTTCAGGTAGAAAGGCTTGCTTTCTTCAGTGATGCGGTTTTTGCGATCGCCATTACGCTGCTGATCATTGAATTCAGGGTGCCTGTAATTACGAAAGACAGTACCTGGGATTCAGTATGGGAGCAGCTGGTGGAGATGAAGTACAAATTGCTGGCACTCTGTATCAGTTTTATGCTGATCGCGAACTACTGGATCAAACACCATGCATTGTTCAAGCATATCCATAATTACAATCAGCGGATCGTCATTTCAAACATGTACATCCTGTTGCCGGTGATCTTTTTCCCGTTCAGTACGGCCTTCTTTGCAGAGTCTGTGGAAAATGAAAACGTCATGATCCTGGGACTGCGTTTATTCCTGCTCAATCATATCGCCGCTAATATCACCCTCTTCGTTTTTTACTGGCTCACATTCGTATATCATAAAGACCTGTCGTATGGAATGGAAAGAGATGAGACGCTGAAATTCCGGATCGAAACATTATTCCCGATGGTTTCATTCCTGATTTGCCTGGGGGCCACATTCTTCACCCGGGATATGAGGATCTTTGCCGGGATCATTATCGGTGGTCTGTTCCTTAAAAGGCTGACCGGAAGGTTCTTCGGGGTGAAAGTGCGGTAAACCCAGTGGTGTAAAAGTCTTTCCGGATATTAATACTCAAAGCCCACAGCTTTTCATGGCATTCTGCGAAATCTGCGCAAAATCTGCGGGATCTGCGGGAATCCTCTTCTGAAATGCTTAAATTAGGTGAACTAAAAACGTTTGCCATGCTTAAAATCAATGATCTGAAGTCAGGAGACATTATTATGCTGAACGATGAAGGGATCATGCGTGAGGGAACGGTGGTCGATATCAGCCATGAAGAGAATCAGGCCCTGGTCAATAACGGGATCCAGGAGTTCTGGTTCAGTCCTGCCGAAATGAGCGCCATTCCGCTCGACGAAGCACAACTATTAAGGCTGGGATTTGAGAAAGAGGAGCTGGAAGGAGGGGTCAAGTACAAAAAAGGGGCATTCCGCCTCGTGACCCCGAAAAAAGGTGATTTCAGCAATATTGAAATGTGGTACCGGGAAGACAGGAGGCATTTTAGTGTGCCCCTGGCGGTCCATGAGCTGCAGAATCTGCACCTGGACATGAGCAAATCCTACCTCGAACTGGCCTGAAAACCCGGTTTTTAGCCCAGTTCCTGACATTCAGACAGTCATTTACCCCCAAACCCCGAAAAATAATCGGGGTTTTTTCTTTTTTAGGCATGGTTCTCCTATCTTTGCAGCCCCAAAAATTGTATGTCAAAACAACCCCTTATTAAACAGGATGGTACGATCCTCGAGGCCTTATCGAACGCAATGTTCCGGGTAAAACTGGAAAATGGCCACGAAATCCTCGCTACGATCTCTGGAAAGATGAGGATGCACTACATCAGGATCCTTCCGGGTGATAAAGTGGGAGTTGAGATGAGTCCATACGATCTGAGCAGGGGACGGATCATTTTCCGTTACAAATAATGTGAACGACAACGTTAAAAAAAACGAATATGAAAGTCAGGGCATCCATTAAAAAAAGAAGTGTAGACTGCAAGATCGTGCGTCGCAAGGGAAAGTTGTACATCATCAACAAAAAGAATCCCCGCTTCAAGCAGCGTCAGGGTTAAGAGTGAGCTGCAAGCCTTAAGCTGTAAGCTACAAGGAACGCACACATAGCTCACAGCTCAGAGCTCGCAACTGATTAAAGTAATTAACAAAACAAACAGAAAAATATGGCACGTATTGCCGGTGTTGACTTACCAAAAAATAAAAGAGGCGAAATCGGTCTGACCTATATCTATGGGATCGGACCTGCCACAGCGAAGTATATTCTGGACAAGAATAATATCAGCCGTGACAAGAAAGTGAACGAGTGGAATGACGATGACCTGAATGCGATCCGTACTACCATTACGGAAGAGCTGAAGGTTGAAGGTCAGCTTCGTTCTGAAGTGCAGATGAGCATCAAGCGTCTGCTTGATATCGCCTGCTACCGTGGTCTTCGCCACCGTAAAGGTCTGCCGGTACGCGGCCAGCGCACAAAAACCAACAGCCGTACCCGTAAAGGGAAACGTAAAACGGTTGCAGGTAAAAAGAAGGCGCCGAAAAAGTAATATTAACGGATCCGGGAACTGTTTTCAGTATTCCCGGTTCCTTTATTATAAGGCTTACTGCATAATGGATCAGTTACAGATCGCCTCGTAAGCCGGCGGGAGGATTGATCCAGACCCGGAAGGGTTCATTAACAAACTAAACGACTACCTCAGTTAAGATCATGGCAAAAGCACAAGTACAGGCCTCCAGCCCGAAGCAGGCCAACAAGAAAAGAGTGGTGAAAGTAGATTCTTACGGTGATGCACACATCTCCGCCACTTTCAACAACATCATCATCAGCCTTACCAACAAGACCGGCCAGGTAGTTGCCTGGAGCAGCGCGGGTAAAATGGGTTTCAAGGGTTCTAAAAAGAACACACCTTACGCAGCCCAGATGGCCTCTGCAGATGCAGCTAAAACTGCATTTGACGCGGGTCTGAAACGCGTTGACGTTTATGTGAAAGGACCCGGTGCCGGCCGCGAAAGCGCCATCCGTTCCCTGTCACAAAGCGGTATCGAAGTAGTGATGATCAAAGACGTGACCCCGCTTCCGCACAACGGTTGCCGTCCGCCGAAGAAAAGAAGAGTATAATAAATTTTGAATTTTGAATGCTGAATTTTGAATTTGCTCCCGGAGACTTAACTCAAAATTTAAAATTCAAAACTCAAAATTTCCGGACATATTGAGCCAATTTGGTTTCATTTACACAAAGGGTGCGCGATTAATTTTTTACGATTTTTTACCGATCGTTGCACCGTTTCAAAAAAAATCGAAATGAATAAAAACTATGGCACGTTACACTGGTCCAAAGACCAAGATCTCCCGCATTTTTGGTGAGCCTATCTTAGGCAATGGTAAATGGTTGGGTAAAACCAGCAACCCTCCGGGTATGCATGGTGAAAAACGCAAGCGTAAAACGCTCGGCGAATACGCCCTCCAGCTCCGCGAAAAACAAAAAGCAAAGTACACATATGGTGTACTCGAGAAACAATTCCGCAAAACATTTGAAGAAGCTGCACGCCGCAAAGGTGTAACCGGTGAGAACCTCATCAAGTTACTCGAAGCACGTCTGGACAATACCGTGTTCCGCATGGGTATCGCTCCTTCACGTCCGGCTGCCCGTCAGCTCGTAAGCCACAAGCACATCGAGGTGAACGGTATCGTTATGAATGTACCTTCCTGCCAGCTGAAACCCGGTGATGTGATCACTGTGAAAGAAGGCAGCAAAACACGTACATCCATCACCAGCACAGTTCGTCCGAAAAACCCGAAGTTCACATGGGTTGACTGGAATGAAACTGAACTGAAAGGCACCTTCATCACTTATCCTGAGCGTGAAAGCGTTCCGGAGAACATCAAGGAACAGCTGATCGTCGAGTTGTACAGCAAGTAATAGCTGCTGAACAACCTTTTTGTACGCAATCATTTAAAAACCTAAAGAATACAATATGGCCATCTTGAATTTCCAAAAACCGGACAAGATCATTCTGCAGAAAGCTACGGATTTCGAAGCTCAGTTTGAATTTCGTCCGCTTGAACCTGGTTACGGTGTTACCATCGGTAACGCATTGCGCCGTGTATTGCTGAATTCACTCGAAGGATATGCCATCGTTGGCGTGAAGATCGAAGGCGTGGAGCATGAATTTGCTACCATGAAAGGTGTGAGTGAAGATGTGGTGGAAATTTTCCTGAACCTCAAACAGGTACGCTTCAAGAAGATCGCTGATCATGAAGTGACCAATGAAAAGATCATCCTGTCCATCAAGAATAAGACAGAATTCACAGCCGGTATGATCGGCGAAGGCACACATACCTTCCAGATCATGAACCCCGATCTGCTGATCTGCACACTTGATTCTTCTGCACGTATGGATGTTGAACTGACCATCGGTAAAGGCCGCGGTTATGTTCCTGCTGAAGATAACAAACCGAAAGATGCGCCCTTGGGCTACATTCCCATCGATTCTATCTTCACCCCCATCAAGAACGTGAAGTACAGCATCGAGAACACCCGTGTGGAACAACGCACCGACTACGAAAAGCTGATCATGGAAGTTTCCACAGATGGTACCATCCATCCGGAAGAAGCCGTTAAACAGGCTTCACGCATCCTGATCCAGCACCTGATGATCATCACTGACGAGAACATCACTTTCGATAACAAAGAAGAGAAGAAAGAAGACCTGGTGGACGAGCAAACACTGCAACTCCGCAAGATCCTCAAAACTCCGCTCGAAGACCTCGACCTGTCTGTTCGTGCCTTCAACTGCCTGAAAGCAGCGAAGATCAACAGCCTGAGCGAACTCGTACAGTACGAGCAGGAAGACCTGATGAAGTTCCGCAACTTCGGACAGAAATCACTTGCTGAGATCGAGCAGGTGCTGACCGAGCGCGGACTGCATTTCGGTATGGACCTGCCGAAACTGGGCGTGGATATGAGCGAATTCTAATTGAAATTTTTAATCATGTAGGCCAGAATTCCTGACACGGTCTGGCCGGTATAAAACGAAAAGTCATGAGACACGGAGACAAAGTCAAAAATCTAAGTCGCACGAAAGCCCACAGGGAAGCGTTGCTCAGCAACCTCGCCTGCCAGCTGTTCGAGCACAAACGTATCGTAACTACTGTAGCTAAAGCCAAAGCGCTGCGCGTTTATGTTGAGCCCCTGATCACCAAGGGCAAAACAAATACCACGCACCAGCGCCGTGTGGTATTCAGCTACCTGCAGGATAAAGCTGCTGTGACCGAACTGTTCGGACCCATCGCAGAAAAGATCGCCGGTCGTCCCGGTGGCTATACCCGCATCATTAAACTGGGCGCACGTCCCGGTGACAATGCAGAAACTGCAATGATCGAACTCGTTGACTTCAACGAGATCTATGGTAAGGGTAAAGGTGAAGCGAAAACCGCTGCTAAGAAAACACGCCGTTCCGGTGGTGCCAAGAAAAAGGCCACTGAAACTGCCGCGGGTGCTGAACCGGAAGCCAAGACTGAAGAATAAGTCTGAAACTAACGATACACAAGCCCCGGCAATTTCGCCGGGGTTTTTTTATGCCCGCATCCGCAGGTCATCCGCCTTTTAAAACGTATATTCATAGCACGCTTGCTGCCATCGCAACATCAACCTTAAATCGCCGATCATGGACCATCCTTCCTCCAGGGCCCTGCAGCAATTCCGTAACGAAGTGGGTATCCGCTTCCAGCTGTACAACAGTTTGTTCACCTCCCTTCCTTTTCACCGTATTGAAAAGACCGGCATCCTTTTGTCGCTATTATCCAATAACTGTGAAGAAGGATATAAACGCCGCCTCAGTCCTGTCGAGATCATCGATGAATTCTTCAGCAAGCATACCACCTATACCGGCGAAGAAGAACGCCTGAACCTGCTGTTCCGTTTCGTGCAATATGTGGAACGACAGGTCGTGCTGTTCGATGCACTGGAAGACGCTGCATTCGGTCAGGTCAATGATCTCAATGGCGTCGGTACCCTCAAACACCTGGTATCAGAAGTACTGCAGGCGAACAAGCAGGAACAACTGGCGGAGAAACTGAAGGACTTTTCCATTCGCCTTGTACTGACCGCGCACCCCACGCAATTCTATCCAGGCCCCGTGCTCGGTATCATCAATGACCTCGCGCGCGCACTTTCTGATAACAATACCGCACTCGTCAATACCTATCTGCAGCAATTGGGTAAGACGCCATTCTTCAAGAAGAAAAAGCCTACACCATTCGATGAGGCGATCAGCCTGGTATGGTACCTCGAGAATGTGTTTTACTCGGCGGCCGGAAAGATCCTCTCTTCACTGAAGAGTCAGTTCCCCGATACCGTGGATGCAGCCAACCCCGTCATTCGTATGGGTTTCTGGCCGGGTGGCGACCGTGACGGCAATCCGTTCGTGACCAGTGAAACGACACTCCAGGTAGCCGATGCATTGCGTGGCGCGATCATCAAATGTTATTACATGGATGTACGCCGCCTCAAACGCAGGCTCACATTTGAAGGCGTGGACGTACTGCTGACGGAACTGGAAACCAAGCTATATAACAACTTATTCATACCCGGACAAAAGACCACGCTCAGCAAAGAAGATATACTGCGTACCCTCGTGCGGATACGCGATATCATCATGCGGCAGCATAATGGACTGTTCGGTCATTTGGTCAGTAACCTGATCAGCAAGATCGAAGTGTTCGGTTTGCATTTCGCTTCGCTGGATATCAGGCAGGAAAGTACCGTTCATGGTCAACTGATCGAAACGCTGGCGGCTTTAGGTGAGGGAATACCCGCGGATTACGCGCAGCTTGATACAGCCGGAAAGATCAAAGTACTAGGGGCCGTCAGCGGAAAAGCGGATGTGGCAAAGGTTTCAGACCCGGTGGGGCAGGACATCCTCAAGACACTGGATGCGGTCAAAACGATACGTCATTTCAACGGACCGGAAGGCTGCAATCGATATATCATCAGTCAGTGTAACAGTGCGGTCAACGCCATGGAAGTATATGCCCTGTTCCGTTTGAGCGGTTGGGAGACGGAAGAGATGGATGTGGACATCGTGCCGTTATTTGAAACGGTGGATGACCTGCAGCATGCGGCGGAAGTAATGGAAACATTATATACCGATCCCGTTTACCATGCGCATCTGAAACGCAGGAAGGGGAGACAGACGATCATGCTCGGTTTCAGTGATGGCACCAAGGATGGTGGTTACCTGATGGCCAACTGGAGTATCTATAAAGCGAAAGAGGAACTGACGCGCATCTCCCGGAAGCATCATGTGGATGTGGTATTCTTTGATGGTCGTGGCGGCCCTCCGTCACGTGGTGGTGGCAAGACGCATAAGTTCTATGCATCCATGGGTCATAATATCTCCAACAAGGAGATCCAGCTGACGATCCAGGGACAGACGGTGAGTTCCAATTTCGGGACCACGGATGCCGCGCAGTTCAATATCGAGCAATTGCTGCATGCGGGTATCTCGAATGACCTGTTCTCGAACCGGCATGTGACGATGAATAAGAAAGAAGAAGAACTGCTGCATGAATTATCAGAAGCAGGTTTCAAAGCATACAAACAACTGAAGGACCATCCTTATCTGCCGGATTACCTGATGCAGGTGAGTCCGCTTCGGTTCTACAGTGAAACGAATATCGGCAGTCGCCCGGTCAAGCGGGGCGGGGCTTCCGGCATTTCCCTGAAAGCCCTGCGCGCGATCCCTTTTGCGGGGTCCTGGAGTCAGCTGAAACAGAATGTAACCGGATATTATGGTGTGGGATCGGCCCTGCGTGAAATGGAACAACAGGGTAAATTCGCGGCGTTGCAGGAATTGTACAAGGAGTCCCTGTTCTTCAAAACGTTGCTGGATAACTGTGAAATGGCGATGCTGAAATCTTATTTCCCGCTGACCGCCTTCCTGGGCGATCACAAACAGTTCGGGGAGATCTGGCATATGATCTATGCGGAGTATGAGCTGACCCGGCAATACCTCATGCGACTATCCGGCAATACGGAGCTGATGGCGGCTTATCCGGTGGAACAGTTATCGATCCAGATGCGGGAGCGGATCGTGCTGCCATTGGCCACGATACAGCAATACGCGCTGACGAAGCTGCGTGAGATGGATGAGCAGCTGATCACACGGCCGGTAAAGGAGACGTATGAGAAGCTGGTGATGCGTTGTTCTTTCGGGATCATCAATGCGGGAAGGAATTCAGCGTAAGGGAAGTAATCAGAATAAAGTATTCAGTATACAGACAGTCGCAGCACAGAAGTTGCGGCTGTTTTTTTTAATATCGGATTTGGGGCTTTAGCCCCGCCTCTACGCCTTTGTTGTTGATATCACCAACAAACAACTTTAAGCGACTTACGAATTTATTTTGCTTTGCGAGCCCCTGATGTTCATGCTGTTGGTGATAACCTGCCTTTGTTTGTAGGCGGGCCCAACTGCGGTGTGTTAAGGGCGATGTGATTCTATGACCCTATGTGGCAAACAGTGTTTTACCGGGTCCTGTTTGATCCCTATTGAAGTCTGGCCTGTTGAGAGACCCGGTAATTAAAAAAAAAGCCCCTCTGGAAAGAGGGGCCGGCTTCGACGATTGCTTGCATCAGAAGGAAAAGTTAGCGACGGTGTAAAGCGCCGGCTTGATTTATTTTCATGTGTGGTGTTGATCCCACTATTGGTATTTTATAAAAACGGGTCAATTTCAAAAATGATAAACAGCGGCCAGGATGAAGCTGGGCGCGGCTTTGGCTGTCGGATTCAGCAGATCTGATTGTGAGTAGAACATCGGTGTTTTACCAGTGTCTATCCGGAACTCCGGGATGATCGTCAGATTGTCTATTTTGATATTCGCGGAGAGGGTACCGTCGAAGATCTGATTGTTCAATCCGGCGACACCATGTGTATCGTCAAAACGCTCTGCTCTGATGGTGAACCCGAAGTTGGAAGATGCGTCAATGTTCAGGTATACGGCAGAACCCCACCATGATTCAGCATTGGTGGCACCAACAGCTTTCACGGATTTCACTGTACCATTGAATCCTACATTTAAAGTACTGTTGAGCACCGCAGTGAGTACGGCATCGTATTGGTTGGTGGAATTTCCCGGGATGTCTTTTCCCCCTACGTAATTCAGGTAGAGGTTCAGCTTTGCATCCGTCGTGTTCAGGTGCAATTGACCGAGCAATGATTTTTTTGAAAAACTGGCGGTCACATTATCGGTGGGATTCGCAACGCCGATCATCAAAGCGGCATTTTTGCTCAGGGTGATATCGGCCTTCAGGCCGGTATGGAAGAAAGGGCCGTAGCTGAATATGTAATCCATGCTGTAGTTCCTGTTCAGGTAAGCATCCAGCAGTTCATAGCCCACGTGTGTGCCCCATTTACCCATGGTGAACTTGAGCTTATCGGATGCTGCCCATGAAATATAAGCCTGTTTGATGGCGGTGAGTCCGCCTTTTTCATTGTAAGAAAACTCTTCTGCACGGCGGCCAAATCCCAGGTCCACGACGGCCTCGGTTTTTCCGATCGTATAATCAGCCTTGACGGAGGCCATTCCCAGTTCAAAGGATTTGGAAGAATTGGTGAAACTGGTCAGGTTGTTGGTATGCCCTGAATCACTGGCATTGTTAAAGTTATGTCTGTAATAAACATCCGCTGAGCCCGTTAGTGTCAGATTCCCCTTCTTTGTGGAATCCTGTGCGAAAAGTTGAAAACAGAGTGTCAGATATACGGCTGTAGTTAGATATTTTTTGCTTAACATTGTTTTGCATTTTTAATGTCAGAAAAGGGCACGCAGGTAACAACTTTTGCGAGAAGGGGTTACCGTTACGCGGGCCTTTTTCGTTTGAATATGGTTAGTGCGAACTCTGCACCGGTTTTTCTTCCATGGCGCCATTGTTGTGCACGAGGAGCGTACCCTGCAGGTATTTTTCATCATGCTGGCTGGCATCGAGACCGATCTCTTCTTCTTCAGAGCTTACGCGGATCGGGATCAGGAAGTTGATGAACTTGAAGATCGCGAAGGAAACCGTGAAGCTGTAACCAGCGGCGATAGCCATGGCTTTCAGCTGCGTGAAGAAGAAAGCGGCGTTACCGTAGAACAGACCGTCGTTACCCGCAGCGTTCACCGCTTTGGTAGCGAATACACCGGTCAGTACCATACCCACCATACCACCTAAACCATGGCAGGGGAATACGTCGAGCGTATCATCGAGTGTTGATTTCTGTTTGTAATAAACGGCCACATTGGAAATGATGGCAGCTACGACACCGATGAAGATACTTTGCGGGATGGCTACGAAACCTGCAGCAGGAGTGATGGCTACGAGACCAACTACGGCACCGATACAGAAACCGAGTACGGAGGGTTTTTTACCGCGGAGTACATCGAAGAACATCCAGCTCAGACCTGCAGCAGCTGCGGCAGTGTTGGTGGTAGCGAAAGCGGAAACAGCAAGTGCGTTCGCACCCAGTGCAGAACCTGCGTTGAAACCGAACCAGCCGAACCAAAGCAGACCGGTACCGATCAGTACATAAGGAATGTTGGCAGGGGGGATCTCTTTCTGATCCAGGTGGGATTGTCTGCGTTTCAATACCAGGGCACCGGCAAGGGCGGCACAACCGGCGGAGATGTGTACAACAGTACCACCGGCAAAGTCAAGGGCTCCCATTTTAAAGAGGAATCCTTCCGGATGCCAGCTCCAGTGTGCCAGGGGCGCATACACCAGTACGCTGAACAATACGATGAATAAGATATAGGAAGTAAAACGGATCCTTTCCGCTACCGCACCTACAACGAGGCCCGGTGTGATGATCGCGAACATCAACTGGAAAAGGGAGAACAGAGATTTCGGGATCGTGGGAGCGAGACTCCAGGGTTCACCTGAATTCACACCTTTGAAGAAGAGGTGCGTCATCGGATTACCGATGATCCCGTGATACGATTCGCCGAAGCAGAGGCTATAGCCTACTGTTACCCACAGCACACTGACCACACCCGCTGCTACTACACTTTTGATCATGGTGCTGATCACATTCTTGCGGTGTACCATTCCTCCGTAGAAGAAGGCAAGGCCGGGGGTCATCAGGAACACCAGTGCGGTTGCCACGATGATCCAGGCAATATCGGCACTGCTGTATTTGCTGACATCTGCGTAGTCAGCTACCGGTTTCACAAAAATGGCAAGGATCGCTACTGTCGCCAGGATCAAAAAGGGCGCAATCTGTTTGGCTGTTGTTTTACTCATAATTGCTGTTTTAGATGAAATATTATAAAATAATATAATTAAATATTATTTCGCTAAAAATAGGAATATTGAGCATTAACGCCTGTTAGTTTGAATAAAAAACAGGCAAAATGTCAATAAAAACGGCAATTTGTTGAAAAAACAACAAATGATGAAAATATGCAATGTTTAACCGCCTGAATAAATCGACTGATTTTAGCCGATCTGCAATTGGATGCAGGCATCACGTGTTTCCAGGGTGGAAGGTCCGCTCATCAGGAACTCATCCACTTTGCGTGCGCATTCACGGCCTTCGCTGATCGCCCAAACGACCAGACTCTGACCCCGGCGCATATCGCCTGCGGTGAATACTTTTTGGAGATTAGTATGATAGGTTTTTTCAGAAGCTTTGACATTGCCGCGTTCATCCAGTTCCAGATCCAGTTGCTGCAGCAGTCCCTCATGCTGGGGATGCACGAATCCCATGGCCAGCAGTGCCAGTTCGCAGGGGATCTCTCTTTCAGAACCTTCTTTCTCGGTGAATTTTGCGGGACGGCCATCCGCGGATGCGGTCCATTCCAGATCCACGATACGCAGTGCCTTCAGGTTACCCTGTTCATCACCAACGAATGCTTTGGTGGCCACTGCCCACTGACGGTTCGCGCCTTCTTCATGTGAAGTGGAGGTCTTCAGCGTCATCGGGTAGGTTGGCCAGGGCATATAAGATGTCCTGCTTTCCGGAGGCTTGGGCAATAATTCGAATTGAGTTACACTCGCTGCATGCTGTCGGTTGGAAGTGCCGACACAGTCGCTGCCCGTATCACCACCACCGATCACCACAATGTTCTTTCCTGCAGCGAGTATATCGAAATCAACGATATTACTTTCAATAGTTGCCTGCGCCAGCGGATCACGCTGCGCATTCCTTTTATTCTGTTGTTTGAGGAACTGCATGGCGAAGTGCACACCTTTCAGTTCACGGCCCGGTACCGGAAGATCTCGGGGAGCAGTGGAACCACCTGCCAGCACCAGTGCGTGGTATTCACGGAAGAGATCGTTCACATTCACATTCACACCCACGTTCGCATTCAGTCTGAACACAACGCCTTCTTCTTCCAGCAATTTTACACGGCGGTCGATCACCCATTTTTCCAGTTTGAAATCAGGGATACCATAACGCAGTAAACCACCTGCCGCATCATCCCTTTCAAACACCGTAACGGAATGTCCGGCCGCGTTGAGTTGTGCTGCAGCTGCCAGTCCTGCCGGACCGGAACCGATCACCGCTACTTTTTTGCCGGTACGCAGATTGGGTTTCTGGGGTTGCACCAGTCCCTGTTCGAAAGCGATCTCGATGATATGTTTCTCGATCTCCTCGATGGTGATCGCAGGTTGATTGATGCCGAGTACACAAGCGGTCTCGCACGGCGCGGGACAGATCCTGCCCGTGAATTCAGGGAAATTATTGGTGGAACTGAGGATGCTGTACGCTTCTTTCCAGTCCTTGCGGTACACCGCGTCATTGAATTCAGGGATGACATTGCCGAGCGGGCAACCATTATGGCAAAAGGGTACCCCGCAGTTCATGCAACGAGATGCCTGCTGGTTCAGCTTTTCTTCAGAATATCTTTCCACGAATTCATTGTAGTGCTGTAAGCGTTCTTCAACCGGTCTTTTGCCGGGCAGTTCCCTGCCGAATTCCATAAAGCCTGTAGGTTTTCCCATGTCGTCCTTATTTATCTTGCTTGCTTAGGTTATTTGTTCACAATGGCGGTTTGTTTGCGCAACGCCAGCGCTTTCTTATAATCGCTGGGGAATACTTTCACGAAGTTCTTCAGCTGATTATCAAAATCCTTCAATACAAAGGCTGCGATCGTACTGCCGGTGCAATCATGGTGTTTGCTGATCATTTCACGCAGTATGGCCGCGTCTTCCGCGTCGGGTGTTTCCAGGCCGATCATTTCCAGATTGCACTGTTCTTTGAAATTCCCTTTCACGTCATACACATAAGCGATACCACCGCTCATACCCGCGCCGAAGTTGCGGCCGGTATCACCGAGGATCACCACGCGTCCGCCGGTCATGTATTCACAACCATGGTCACCGATGCTTTCCACCACCACATTGGCGCCGGAGTTACGTACGCAAAAACGTTCACCTGCCTTTCCACGGATGAATGCTTCACCGGAAGTAGCGCCATAGAAAGCCACGTTTCCAATGATGCTGTTGTCTTCCGGAACGAACTTCGATTGTTTCGGCGGATAGATGATCAGTCGCGCACCACTCAGTCCTTTACCGAAATAGTCATTCGCGTCGCCTTCCAGTTCCAGCGTCACACCATGCGTGTTGAACGCGCCGAAACTTTGTCCCGCGGTTCCATTGAAACTGAAATGTATGGTATCCTGCGGCAGTCCTTCCGCGCGGTATTTTTTGGTGATCTCATTCGACAGGATGGTGCCGATCGTGCGGTCCGTATTCTTCAAGTTGAAGGAAGCACGCACCTGTGCTCCGTTTTCAAGAGCCGGTTTCGCGGCTTCGAGTAATTTCCAGTCAAGCACCTCACTGATACCATGGTCCTGTGTTTCCGCGCAATGCAGTTTGGTATACAAAGATGTTGGTTCTTTATACAGGATCGGCGAAAGATCGAGTTTGCTGTATTTCCAGTGTGTGATGCCTTCACGCATTTCGAGCGTATCCACCTGGCCGATCATGTCTTCCACTTTACGGAAGCCGAGTTCCGCCATGATCTCACGCAGTTCCTGTGTGATGAAGCGGAAGAAGTTCACGACATGTTCGGGATCGCCGGTGAAACGCTTGCGCAGTTCGGGATCCTGTGTCGCCACACCAACGGGACAGGTATTCAGATGACACTTGCGCATCATGATACAACCTTCCACTACGAGTGCAGCTGTGGCCACACCCCATTCTTCCGCACCAAGTAATGCGGCGATCGCGATATCGCGACCGGTCTTCATTTGTCCGTCGGCCTGTACAACAACACGGCTGCGGAGTTTATTCTTCACCAGGGTCTGATGTGTTTCTGCCAGACCGAGTTCCCAGGGCAGACCCGCGTGCTTGATCGAAGAAACAGGAGAGGCTCCGGTACCACCATCATGTCCGGAGATGAGGATCACATCTGATTTGGCTTTGGCCACACCGGCAGCGATGGTTCCCACACCGGCTTTGCTTACCAGTTTCACACTGATGCGGGCCGCGCGGTTCGCGTTCTTCAGGTCGAAGATCAATTGCGCCAGGTCTTCAATGGAATAAATATCGTGGTGCGGCGGGGGGGAGATGAGTCCCACACCGGGTGTTGAGTGTCTGGTTTTACCGATCCAATCATCCACTTTATGACCGGGTAATTGTCCGCCTTCACCAGGCTTTGCACCCTGCGCCATCTTGATCTGCAGTTCATCGGCTTCGGTCAGGTATAAACTGGTAACACCGAAACGCGCGCTGGCTACCTGTTTGATCGCACTGCGCATGGAGTCGCCATTTGCGAGCGGAGTGTAGCGTTGTTCATCCTCACCACCTTCTCCGGTATTACTTTTACCGCCGAGCCGGTTCATGGCGATCGCCAGTGTGGTATGCGCTTCCCAGGAAATGGAGCCGAAGCTCATCGCGCCGGTAGCGAAACGTTTGTAAATGGATTCAGCGGATTCTACTTCATCAATGGGAACAGAGGGGCGGTTCTTACGGAACTGGAAGAGGCTGCGGAGTGTCGCTGCTTTTTCACTCTGGTCATTGACGTATTTGGTGTATTTCTTGAATTGTTCGTAATCGTTCGATCTGGTCGCGTGCTGCAGCAGATGAATGGTCGTGGGATTGAACAGATGGAACTCGCCTTTGCGTTTCCACTGATAGATACCACCTACGGGCAAACGATCGACCGGGATATTCTTCTTGCTGAACGCGAAGTAATGTTTGGCAAGTGTTTCTTTTGCGATCTCATCCAGACCCAATCCCTCAATGCGTGAAGTGGAACCGGTGAAATATTTATCGACCACATCGCGGTTCAGACCGAGTATCTCAAAGATCTGCGCACCCTGATAAGATTGCAGCGTGGAGATCCCCATTTTAGAGAATACTTTCAGGAGGCCATCCTTCACCGCTTTGATATAATTCTTCTTCAGTTGTTCTTCACTTTGATCCGTTTGCAGGCGGCCGGTTTCTTTCAGGTCGCGGATGGAAGACAAAGCGAGATAAGGATTGATGGCGGTTGCACCATAACCGATGAGGCATGCGAAATGATGCGTTTCCCAAACATCGCCGGCTTCAACGATGATACCCACATTGCCACGGAGTCCTTTGCGGATGAGGTGGTGATGCACGGCAGCAGTGGCGAGCAGACTGGGGATCGGCGCGTGATCGGAGTCGATGGCGCGGTCCTGCAGGATCAGTACCTCAAATCCGTCTTCCACTGCATCCACCGCGTAACGGCAGATCCTGTCGATCGCTCTTTTGAGTGAACCCGGTTTACCATCGGCGCGGAAATAACATTGTAATGTTTTGGCCTGAAATATACCGGTATCGATACTTCGGATCTTTTCAAGGTCATGATTCGTGAGCACGGGTTGTTTCAATGCCACACTGTGACAAGCCAGCGGATCTTCTTCCAGGAGGTTGCCGTTATTACCCACGAAAGTGGCGAGTGACATCACCAGTCGCTCCCGGATGGGATCGATCGGCGGGTTGGTCACCTGCGCGAATAATTGTTTGAAATAGGAGGTGAGGTGCTGGGGCTGATCGCTCAGTACGGCAAGCGGTACATCGGTTCCCATGGAGCCGATCGGTTCTTTGCCGTCGAGGGCCATGGGGGCGATGATCGTATCGAGGTCTTCAGTGGAATAACCGAATGCTTTTTGGTATTTGAATACCTGATCATGTTCCAGATGTGTGAACATGACGCGTGGTTCGGGTAATTCTTCCAGACGGATCTTGTATTTGTTGAGCCATTCGCCGTAGGGTTTACGGGAACAGATATCATGTTTCAGTTCATCATCGCTGATGATGCGTCCCTGTTCCATATCCACCACGAACATCTTACCGGGCTGCAGGCGGCCTTTCTCAATGATGAGGGAAGGATCGATGGGCAGTACACCTGTTTCTGATGCCATGATCACGCGGTCATCGGAAGTGACGCAATAGCGTGAAGGACGGAGACCGTTCCGGTCGAGTGTCGCACCAATGATCTTGCCATCCGTGAAAGAGATCGAAGCGGGACCATCCCAGGGTTCCATGAATGCGGAATGGAATTCGTAGAAAGCTTTTTTCTCCGCGTCCATGTGATCGTTGCCGTCCCATGCTTCGGGGATCAGCATCATCATCACGTGGGGCAGGCTGCGGCCGGTCATGCTCAGCAGTTCGATCATATTATCGAGACAAGCAGAGTCGGATTGTTCAGTGCCGATGATGGGCAGCAGCAGTTCCATATCTTCTTTGCTGAAGAAGGGAGAGGTGAAGCCATGCTCACTCGTCTTGAGCCAGTTCAGGTTACCCTGCAGTGTGTTGATCTCACCGTTATGCGCGATGAAACGGAATGGCTGCGCGAGTTTCCAGGACGGGAATGTATTAGTGGCGAAACGGGAATGCACCAGACCGAATGCACTCACCATTCTTTTATTGGAAAGGTCTGGGAAATAACTGCGCACCTGCATGCTGGTCAGCTGACCTTTATATACGATCGTTTTGTAGGAAAGAGACGCGATATAGAAACCGATGGGGTCCTTCTTCACGGTATCATTCACGGTGTGCGTGGCATAGTTACGCAGCACGAAGAGTTTGCGTTCGAATTCATCGGGGTTATTGATATGGTCGGGGCAAGCGATGAAGACCTGTTCCATTTCGGGTTCCACGCGCAGGGCGGTGGGGCCGATATCTTCCGTATTGACGGGCACTTTACGGTAAGCGAGTACTTCGAGTCCGAGTTTTTCTGCGCAACGGTTGAAAATGTCGCGGCTTTCTTCCCGGAGACGGATCTCTTTGGGGAAGAAGATCATGCCGACACCATATTTGCCGAAAGAAGGCAGGTGCACACCCAGGCGCAGGCATTCGTCGAAGAAGAACTCGTGCGGCATCTGGATCATGATACCGGCGCCATCGCCTGTATTATTCTCACAGCCACAGGCACCGCGGTGCTCCATGTTCTCCAGTACGGTCAGTGCGTCGGAAATGATGGGGTGCGATTTGCTGCCTTTGATATTGGCAACGAAACCGATGCCACAGGCATCATGTTCAAATGAAGGATCGTATAAGCCGGTCTTGCCTGCCATGTTTGCAGTGTTGTTTTATGATGAAAGAATACAATCGTCGTGGCAGCAAGCAATCGTCGGAAGTTACAATATAGCTTTCAGGAGGATAGGGGATCGGCGGGGTAATTTTCCACAATCGGGGTCGACTATTCCACGTTAAATGAGATAACCGAACAACTGATCGTTCTTATTGATCTCGGCATACCCGATGCCGCTGTCATTCATCTTTTTCATGAGCAATTCATAATCCGAACGGCTCTTGAGTTCGACACCTACCAGGGCGGGGCCGTTCTCTTTATTCGTCTTTTGCATGTATTCAAACCGGGTGATATCATCCGTAGGACCGAGCACATTGTTCACGAATTCACGCAATGCACCGGGGCGTTGCGCGAAGCTGATGAGGAAATAGTGTTTCAGTCCTTCGTACTGCAGGCTTCTTTCCTTGATCTCCTGCATCCGGTCGATATCGTTGTTGCTGCCACTGATGATACAGACCACGTTCTTCCCTTTGATCTGGTCCGTGTAATCATCCAGTGCGGCAACGGATAAGGCGCCCGCGGGTTCTACCACGATGGCGTCCTCGTTGTACAATTTCAGGATGGTGCTGCACACTTTACCTTCATTCACGAGGTGCATTTCATCCAGCACGTCGCGGCATACAGCGAAAGTAAGTTCGCCCACACGTTTGACGGCAGCGCCGTCCACGAATCTTTCAATACTGTCGAGTGTCACCGGTTTGCCCGCTTCCAGTGCGCGTGTCATGGATGGAGCGCCTTCGGGTTCGAGGCCGATGATCTTTGTTTTAGGTGAGTAGGTCTTGAAGTAAGTACCCACGCCGGCGCTGAGTCCGCCGCCACCCACCGGTACGAACATGAAATCGATCAGGGGCAGATCCTCGAGGATCTCTTTGCCTACGGTTCCCTGTCCTTCGATGATGCGGGCATCATCAAAAGGCGGGATGAAGGTCATGCCATTTGCTTCTGTGTACCGCTGTGCAGCCACCGAGCAATCGTCGAATGTATCACCCACCAGTTGCACTTCGATGTTGTTTTCACCGAACATGCGTGTTTGTGTCACTTTCTGGTTGGGTGTAATGATGGGCATAAAAACCACGCCCTTTATGCCCAGTTTCTTACAACTCCATGCGAATCCCTGCGCATGATTGCCGGCGCTGGCACAGACCACTCCTTTGCGGAGTTGTTCCATGGGCAGCAGGCTCATCATGTTGTAGGCGCCGCGCAGTTTATAGCTGCGTACGACCTGCAGGTCTTCTCTTTTGAGATATACATTGCACTGGTACCGGCGTGACAGACTGGGGTTGAGTTGCAGGGGCGTGCGGGTTACCACCTGCTCCAGCCTGGCGGCCGCGCTGTTGATATCCAGTTGAATGTTATGTGTGATCATTTTTTCCATGCGGATCAGCCGATCGACTCCGACTTTAATGCTTGTTTACGGAATACTTCCAGTGTGGAATTTGCGGGCTGCTCTGCTTTCGGAGCAGGGGTGGGCTGGTTCTCCGGACGCAGGCTGCGTACGGTTTTGCCGGCTTGCCACAGCTCGCTGTCGCGCAGTTCTTTCAGTTCCACTTCCAGTTTCTCACGATAGTCAGCCTTGCTGTTGCTGTCGATCGAACGTTGTGATTCTTTACCGGTAGCAACGCTTTCATACAGGTCGTTGAACACAGGCAGGGTGGCATCACGGAATTTCTTCCACCAGTCGAGCGCACCACGTTGCGCGGTAGTAGAGCAGTTGGCATACATCCAGTCCATACCATTCTCTGCAACGAGCGGCATGAGTGACTGCGTGAGTTCTTCAACGGTCTCATTGAATGCTTCGCTGGGGCTGTGGCCTTTGGAACGGAGCACCTGGTATTGTGCGGCGAAGATGCCCTGGATGGCGCCCATCAGTGTTCCGCGTTCGCCGGTGAGGTCAGAGTAAACTTCTTTTTTGAAATCTGTTTCGAACAGGTAGCCACTGCCGACAGCGATACCGAGCGCGATAACGCGGTCGAATGCTTTACCGGTAGCATCCTGATAGATGGCGTAAGAACTGTTCAGTCCGCGGCCTTGCAGGAACATACGGCGGAGTGAAGTGCCTGATCCTTTGGGAGCCACCAGGAATACGTCCACATCCTTCGGAGGAACGATGCCTGTTTGTTCGTTGAAGGTGACGCCAAAACCATGAGAGAAGTATAATGCTTTGCCGGGAGTGAGGTGTTTTTGTACGGTCGGCCATAATGCGATCTGTGCCGCGTCGCTCAGCAGGTAGCAGATGATGGTACCGCGTTGCAGGGCTTCTTCAATTTCAAAGAGGGTTTCTCCGGGAACGAATCCGTCACGGATCGCTTTGTCCCAGGTCTTGGAATCTTTACGTTGACCTACGATCACGTTGATACCATTGTCTTTCTGGTTCAGCGCCTGGCCCGGGCCTTGTACGCCGTAACCGATGACCGCAACGGTTTCATTTTTCAGCACCTCGCGTGCTTTGCTGAGGGGGAATTCTTCCCGTGTTACAACGTTTTCTTCCGTGCCTCCGAAATTTAACTTTGCCATACTGTATTGTTTTTGGTTGAGTTTTAAATATTGAGTGTTTGTGATTTTGATTACATGGTGAAGATCTCTTCGTTCTGTCCGAGGAATTCGTTCTCGACGAGTTCTTCTCCGGGTTCCTGTCTTTCGAACTGTCTCAGTTTTTCGTGGAAGCCTTCGCTGGCCTTGATGATGGCCACGCGTGCGCTGCGTACGAATTCGATGAGTCCGAGTGGTTCGAGGAATTTCACCAGGCGGTCCGTTTCTTCACGGTGACCGGTGGTTTCGAAAATGGTGTAGTCCTTGCGGATCGCTACAGCACGTGCGCCGTATTCACGGAGCAGGCGTTCCACTTTCACTTTCTCGGCGATCTCGTCAGTAGAGACTTTATACAACGCGAGCTCCTGCCAAACGATCTCATCGCCGGTGTTGTAATAGGCTTTGAGCACTTCCACCTGCTTTTCGATCTGGCGGGCGAGTTTCTTGATCACCTCTTCGGTTTCATTCACCACGATGGTGAAGCGGTGAATGCCTTCCACTTCACTGGGTGAAGTGTTCATGCTTTCGATATTGATCTTACGGCGGGAGAAGATGATAGCGATCCTGTTGAGGAGGCCCACCTGATTCTCTGTATACACCGTGATCGTGAATTCCTGTTTGCTCATGATGATTTATTTAAGTCTGATTTCAGAAACACTGCAACCCTGCGGAACCATCGGAAAAACGTTGTCTTCCTTGCCAACGCTGACTTCCAGCAGATAGGCGCCGTTATGGTCCAGCATCGTTTTCAGCGCTGCTTTTAATGCTTCTCGTTTATCGGTAGCGAATCCATCGATGTGATATCCTTTGGCCACCTGTACGAAGTCCGGGCTTTCAATGTCCACGAATGAATAACGCTTCTCGTTGAACAGTTGCTGCCACTGGCGTACCATGCCGAGAAAATGGTTGTTCAGGATGAGGATCTTTATGTCCACTTTGTTTTGCATGACGGTGCCGAGTTCCTGGATGGTCATCTGGAAACCGCCATCACCGATCACAGCGATGACCTGTCTTTCCGGTGCGCCGAATTTGGCACCGATCGCGGCAGGTAAGGCGAAGCCCATCGTACCGAGTCCGCCGGATGTGATATTGCTCCGGGTCTTATTGAAATGCGCGTAGCGGCAGGCGACCATTTGGTGCTGACCAACGTCGGTCACGATCACCGCATCTCCTTTCGTCAATTCATTCAGTGCCGCGATCACTTCAGCCATCGAAAGAACATCACCTTCCGGATTTTTTTCAGGATGGATACAGATCGCCTCTTCGTCTTTTTTGTATTTGTTGAAAGTATCCAGCCATTGCGGGTATACTTTCTGATCCACGAGTTTGGTCAGCAGCGGCAATGTTTCTTTGCAATCTCCCCAAACAGGAACAGTTGTCTTCACGTTCTTATCGATCTCCGCCGGATCGATATCCAGATGGATGACCTTTGCCTGTTTGGCATATTTATCAAGACGGCCGGTTACACGGTCATCGAAACGCATACCTACCGCGATCAGGACATCGCATTCATTGGTAAGTACATTCGGACCGTAGTTGCCATGCATACCGAGCATACCCACATTGAGCGGGTGATCGGTGGGAAGGGCGCTGAGACCCATGATGGTCCAGGCCGCGGGGATACCGGCCTTTTCGATGAAGCGCAGGAATTCTTTCTCCGCATTACCGAGTACCACACCTTGTCCGAAAACAACGAATGGTTTTTCCGCGGCATTGATCAGTTTCGCAGCTTCTTCCAGATATTCCTTTCTGACGATCGGCTTGGGACGATAGCTTCTGATATGATCACAGGGCGTGTACCCTTCGTATTCAAATTTCTGCAGCTGCGCGTTCTTGGAGATGTCGATCAGCACAGGGCCGGGACGACCGCTGCGCGCGATGTAAAAGGCCTTGGCCAGCACATGCGGCAATTCAGTGGCATCGGTCACCTGGTAATTCCATTTCGTAACAGGTGTCGTGATGTTGATCACATCCGTTTCCTGGAAAGCATCGGTACCGAGGAGGTGTGCGAACACCTGGCCGGTGATGCATACGACAGGAGTGGAGTCGATCATCGCGTCAGCGAGACCGGTTACAAGATTGGTGGCGCCGGGACCACTGGTGGTGAAGACCACACCCACGCGTCCGCTGGAACGGGCATAGCCCTGTGCGGCGTGGATAGCGCCCTGTTCATGACGGACGAGTATGTGCTGCAATTTCTCGCGGTAATCATACAGTGCATCATAAATGGGCATGATAGCACCACCGGGATATCCGAATAAGGTATCCACTTTTTCTGCCAGCAGTGCTTTTAACACGGCTTCAGAACCACTGATCGTTTCAGTCTTCGTCGGTGACGCAACCTTCTGCGGCTGTTGTAACGTGCTTTGCATATTTATAGAGAATTCCTTTATTGGCTTTTAATGCGGGCTGTTTCCATGCGGCTTTACGGGCAGCGATCTCCGCTTCCGTGACCTGCAGGGTCATTGTTTTCTTACTGACATCGATCTCGATCTTGTCTTCGTCTTTTACAATGCCGATGAGACCGCCATCGAATGCTTCGGGCGTTACGTGACCTACCACGAACCCGTGTGTACCACCGCTGAAGCGGCCATCCGTGATCAATGCAACGGATTTGCCGAGACCTGCGCCGATGATGGCGGATGTGGGTTTCAGCATTTCAGGCATACCGGGTGCACCACGCGGACCCACATAACGGATCACCACCACATCACCGGCTTTGATCTTACCGCTGTTGATGCCGTTGATCAGATCATGTTCCCCATCGAATACACGTGCCGGGCCCGTGAATTTTTCACCTTCCTTACCGGAGATCTTGGCCACACTGCCGCCTTCGGCGAGATTGCCGTAGAGGATCTGCAGGTGTCCGGTTTGTTTCAACGGATTTTCGAGCGGACGGATGATCTGCTGTTTGTCAAAATCGAGATCAGGAACGTTCGCGAGGTTTTCTGCAATGGTCTTACCGGTAACGGTCATGCAATCACCATGCAGCAATCCTCTCTGCAGTAAATATTTCATCACGGCGGGGATACCACCATACTGATGCAGGTCCTGCATCAGGTATTTACCACTAGGCTTGAAATCGGCCAGTACCGGTACTTTATCACTGATGATCTGGAAATCATCTTGTGTAAAGGGAACATTCACACTTTTTGCCATGGCAATAAGGTGAAGCACAGCGTTGGTGCTGCCGCCGAGGACCATGATCACGGTAACGGCATTCTCGAATGCCTTGCGGGTCATGATGTCGGAGGGCTTGATATCTTTTTCGAGCAGGAGCTTAATGGCTTTGCCTGCATCAGCACATTCTTTTTGTTTCTCTTCACTCAGTGCGGGATTAGAAGAAGAATACGGCAGACTCATGCCCAGTGCTTCGATCGCGCTGGCCATGGTGTTGGCTGTGTACATACCACCACAAGCGCCGGCGCCGGGGCAGGAGTGTTGTACGATGCCTTTGAAATCAGCTTCGCTGAGTTGTCCCGCGATCTTTTGTCCGAGTGCTTCAAAAGCGGAAACGATATTGAGGTCTTGTCCTTTATAATGTCCGGGAGCAATGGTACCCCCGTACACCATGATGGCGGGGCGGTTGAGCCTGCCCATAGCGATGAGCGAACCCGGCATGTTCTTATCACATCCCGGAACCGCGATCAGTCCGTCATAATATTGTGCACCGCAAACAGCTTCAATGGAATCGGCGATGATATCGCGGCTGACAAGCGAATAGCGCATGCCATCGGTACCATTACTCATGCCGTCACTTACACCAATGGTATTGAAGATGAGTCCGACGAGATCGTTCTGCCATACACCGGTCTTGATGGTTTTTGCGAGATCGTTGAGGTGCATGTTGCAGGTATTGCCATCGTAGCCCATGCTGACGATGCCTACCTGTGCTTTTTTCAGGTCTTCATCCGTGAGGCCGATACCATATAACATGGCCTGTGCGGCCGGTTGGGTCGGGTCTTGTGTGATCGTTCTGCTGTACTTGTTCAGTTCCATGTTATGCTACGGCTAAGTTTGTGTTCAGATCCTGTTTCGAGTTGAAATCCTGTTCCATGACCTTTGCTTTATACGCGCGCTGGATCAGGGATCCGAGCGAGTTTTCCCATTGGAGGCGGAAGGGCACATCGTCGAGTGAAGCCAGTTCCACGACTTCCGCTGCGGTACCGCAATAGAAACCGCAATCGGCTCCGCGCATGTCATCCGGTGTGAAACGTGTTTCCTTTACGGGGATGTTCAGTTCATCACAGAGCTCCATAACGGTGGCACGGGTGATACCGGGAAGGATATTACCTTTCGCGGGTGTAAAGAGCACACCGCCTTTTTCATAGAATACATTGGCACCCGGGCCTTCAGCAACAAAGCCCTGATTGTCGAGCAGCAATGCTTCATCGTATCCGTTGTCTTTTGCTTCCTGACAGGCGAGGATGGAATTCACATAATGTCCGCTCACTTTCGCTTCCATATAAAAGCCACTGGGATTGGGGCGGCGGAAGGAAGAGGTCTTGACGCGCATTTTATTGGCGAGATACCCATTGGTCCATTCCCAGGCTTCAATGGCCAGGTGGGATTCAATGCCTTTGGTGAGTGACATGTTCGCGGAACAAACAACGATGGGGCGGATATAAGCGTCCGTGAAGTTGTTGCGGCGTAGTGTTTCGTAAGTAAGTTCAGTGAGTTCTTCCGTGGTGTGCGTGAACGGCATTTTCATGACCGATGCCGAATAACGCAAGCGGTCATAATGTTCTTTGGCTTTGAAGATCTTCGTGCCGCCGTTGATGGGGTAGGAACGGATACCTTCAAATACGGAATAACCGTAGTGCAGCGACTGGCTGTACAGGTCGATATGGGCGTCCTTTGCTTTCACAAATTCGCCGTTGAAATAAATGATCGTGTTTTCGTTGTAATACATCATCGTTTTGCTGTTTAGCGGGTATAAAAAAACCCGCCTCTCGGGAGGCGGGTTGTTATCGTTAGTTTCTGGAATTAAACTTTAAGCACCACCTCCTGATGAAGTATTGATAATAATAATGACCACCACAATAATGATTGCGGAAATAGCGGACACATTATATATCGTATTCTTCAACATGAAGGATGTATGCTTGTAAATATACACCCGCCGCGTCAAAAAAAGAACTGCAGCAAGCAATTTATTCTATAGATATACGACCGATCGTTAGGAAAATGAATTCCTAGATGATGGTCGATTTTCTCAATTCAATGTTCTCTTTCTTCACAGAACCCGGGATCTTTCCGCTCACGTAATCACTGATCAGTTCACCGATCGTGGAGGTGAAATAGAAATTCACGGGATCGATATCCTTGGTCACGAACGCATTCTGTAAGGTCCAGTTCACGGCTTCACGCACCAGATTCGCTTCTTCTTTCATTTCGAAATGATCGAGGAGCATGGCGGCGGAGAGGATCGAACCCAGCGGATTGGCGATATCCTTGCCGGCGGCCTGCGGATAAGAACCATGGATCGGTTCGAACAACGCTACCGCTGAACCAACGGATGCGGAAGGCAGCAGACCGAGTGAACCACTAAGTACGCTGGCTTCATCACTGATGATGTCACCGAACATATTCTCGGTCAGGATGACGTCGAATTGTTTCGGATTGAGGATGATCTGCATCGCCGCGTTATCGACGAACATGTAATCAACTGCTACATCCGGGAACTGTGCGGCCGTTTCCTGCACCACTTTGCGCCAGAGACGTGATGTCTCCAGTACGTTGGCCTTATCGACCAGTGTCAGTTTCTTCCTGCGTTTCTGCGCGTATTGGAAGGCCGGCACCGCGATACGTTCGATCTCTGCGCGTGTGTAGACGCAGTCATCTGATGCGCGTGTACCGTCTTCCGATAATTCTTTTTTACCGAAGTAGATACCGCCAGTCAGTTCACGGAAGATGACGAAGTCAACGCCTTCCAGGCTTTTGCTTTTCAGCGGTGACAGATGTTGTAATGCGGTGTATGTGGTAACGGGGCGGATGTTCGCGTACAGCTGCAGTGATTTACGCAGCTTCAGCAAACCCTGTTCCGGCCTTACTTTGGCGGTCGGGTCGTTGTCGTATTTCGGATGTCCGATCGCACCGAAAAGGATCGCGTCGCTTTCGAGGCAAACGGCAACGGTCTCATCCGGAAGCGGAGAGCCGGTCTTGTCAATGGCATCAGCACCCATCAGGCAATACTGATACGTGAATTCATGATCGAAAGCACCGGCGATGGCGTTGAGTACATTGATGGACTGTTTGGTCACTTCGGGGCCGATGCCATCACCTTCTATTACTGCAATTTTCTTTTTCATCTTATCGGGTTACACTGTTTTCAAATGTTTCTATTTCACTTTTCATGCTCAGCAGGTAATCGATGTCGTCATAACCATTGAGCAGGCATGTTTTCTTATAGGAATTGATCTCGAAGCTTTCGGTGACGCCTGTTGCTTTGATCGTGATCGTTTGCGCGGGCAGGTCCACTTCAATGACCGATGTTGCATCCGCTTCTACCGCGCTGAAAATTTGCGCGAGGAAATCCGGGCTTACGGTTACCGGCAACAGGAAATTATTCAGCGAATTGTTTTTGAAGATATCCGCGAAGAAGCTGCTCACCACTACATCGAAGCCGGCATCCTTAAGGGCCCAGGCAGCGTGCTCGCGACTGGAACCACAACCGAAATTGCGTCCGGCGACGAGGATGCTTCCTTTGTAGGTCGGGTTGTTCAGCACGAAATCTTTGCGTGGCTGATCATCACTGTCGTTCTCATAACGCCAGTCACGGAACAGGTTCTTTCCGAAACCATCACGGTTCGTTGCTTTCAGGAAACGTGCCGGAATGATCTGGTCGGTATCGACGTTCTCCAGTTGAAGCGGCACTACTGTGCTGCTGATATGTTTGATCGCTTTGCTCATGCGTTAACCTCCTCATTTGAATGGATCCAATCGTGTACATCAGTCACTACACCGGTGATGGCTGCAGCGGCCGCGGTGAGCGGACTTGCCAGGAAGGTGCGGGCACCTTGTCCCTGTCTGCCTTCAAAATTGCGGTTGGAAGTGGAGATGCAATATTTTCCCGCGGGGATCTTGTCTTCATTCATACCCAGACAGGCGCTGCAACCGGGCTGACGTAACTGGAATCCCGCTGTTTCAAAGATCTTATCAAGACCTTCCGCACGTGCCTGCGCTTCCACCTGTTTACTTCCGGGTACGATCCATACTTCAACATCCGCTGCTTTTTGTTTGCCTTTCACGATCGCGGCCACCTGACGGAGGTCTTCGATGCGGGAATTGGTGCAGCTGCCTATGAATACATAATCCACTTTCTTGCCTTTGATGTGTTCTCCGGCTTCAAGACCCATATAGGCAAGTGATTTTTCAAATCCTTTTTGTTCGGAAAC
Organism: Bacteroidota bacterium; assembly: GCA_029555415.1. Lineage (GTDB taxonomy): Bacteria > Bacteroidota > Bacteroidia > Chitinophagales > Chitinophagaceae > JAKPSI01. The sequence continues at coordinate 65,598 of JAKPSI010000033.1, forward strand.
GGGTATTTCGTTCAGTGCGGGCACGGCGCCATTCACACTGATACCCATGCCGGGGTTGGTACCGTACGTGATCATCGGTTCGATGTCGGCTGCTTTGATGAAGATCTCTTCATCGAACGCGGCATCTTTATCACTAAATAATGTTTTCCAGTCGGTGAGTGCCTTATCCCAGGCTTCACCCGCAGGCGCGAATTCTTTTCCTTTCAGATAACTGAAAGTGGTTTCGTCAGGCGCGATAAGTCCGCAACGGGCGCCCATTTCGATGCTCATGTTGCAGATGGTCATGCGTGCTTCCATGGAAAGCGCGCGGATGGCGGATCCCGCGTATTCCACTGCGAATCCTGTTGCACCGCTGGCAGAGATCTGCGCGATGATGTGCAGGACGATGTCTTTACTCACCACACCGGGTTTCAGTTGTCCCTCGATGTTGATGCGCATGAGTTTGGGTTTGCTTTGCAGCAGGCATTGTGTGGCCATCACCATTTCCACTTCGCTGGTACCGATGCCGAAGGCGATGGCACCGAAAGCACCGTGAGTGGATGTATGGCTGTCGCCGCAAACAATGGTCATGCCCGGTTGTGTAACACCGAGTTCGGGTCCGATCACGTGTACGATACCCTGGTAGGGATGGCCGAGGCCATAGAGTTCGACTCCGTGTTCCGCGCAGTTTTTGATCAGCGCGTCCACCTGCAGGCGGGATAATTCTTCTTTGATGGGCAGGTGCTGGTTGAGGGTGGGCACATTATGATCGGCGGTGGCGACGATCTGTGCCGGGCGGAATACTTTGATCCCGCGTTTGTTCAGGCCGGTGAAAGCCTGAGGGCTGGTTACTTCATGGATGAAATGCCGGTCGATGTATAATACGGAAGGGCCGCCGTCGATCGTTTTGACAACATGCCTGTTCCAGATCTTTTCAAATAATGTTTGTGCCATTGTTGTGATGCGATAAATGATAGTGCGGTTAATTCAGGATACTTTCCGGCTGGTGTTGTTTAGCCATATCAAGAAGATCTTCATCACCTACTTCTTTTTTACGGTCGGCCACCTGCAGGAACTGTTCATATAATGTATCGATATCGTTACGTGTGAAATCGAATCCCAGTTTACGGAAACGGAAGGCCAGTGCGGAACGGCCGCTGCGGGCGGTGAGGACGATCTTCGACAGATCGGCACCCACTTCAACGGGATTGATGATCTCGTAGGTCTGTGCGTCTTTCAGGAATCCGTCCTGGTGAATGCCGGATGAATGTGAGAAAGCATTAGCGCCTACGATGGCTTTATTCGGCTGGACCGGCATGCGCATGGTATCGGAAACCAGGCGGCTCATGGGGTTCAGCGCTTTGGTGTTGATGTTGGTGTGGAAACCCATATCCGGGTGCTGTTTGATCACCATTACCACTTCTTCAAGCGAAGTGTTACCGGCTCTTTCACCCAGGCCATTGATCGTACATTCGATCTGGCGTGCACCTGCGATGATACCAGCAATGGAATTGGCGGTGGCCAGTCCGAGGTCATTGTGGCAATGGCAGGACAGGATGGCTTTGTCCACGTTCGGTACATTATTAATAAGGTAGGCGATCTTCTCACCGTATTGATGGGGGAGGCAGTAGCCTGTTGTGTCGGGGATATTTACCACAGTAGCACCGGCTTTGATCACGGCTTCGACTACGCGTGCGAGGTATTCGTTCTGGGTGCGGCCTGCGTCTTCCGCATAGAATTCAACATCGTCGGTGAAATTGCGGGCCCATTTTACGGCCTGAACGGCGCGTTCCAGGATCTCTTCACGGGTGGCGTTGAATTTGGCTTTGATATGGGAATCGGATGTACCGATACCGGTGTGGATACGCGGCCGGGCGGCGTGTTTCAGCGCGGCAGCCGCGGTCTCGATATCTTTCTGTACCGCGCGGCTGAGTCCGCATACTGTTGCGTTCTTTACTGCTTTTGCGATCATTTCCACGGATGCGAAGTCGCCCGGACTGGAGATCGGGAAACCGGCTTCAATGATGTCAACACCCAGGGCTTCCAGTTGCAGGGCGAGTTCCAGCTTTTCGCGGGAATTGAGCTTGCAGCCCGGCACTTGTTCTCCGTCACGGAGGGTGGTGTCAAAAATGTGGATTTTACCGTTGGCCATAATAAATGGATATATTGTTTCTGATAAGAATGCAGGCTGCTTAAATTTGTGCTGCTTGCTATAGCACAAAGGATAAACAACCTGCCCGGCCAAGTTACCCAACTCCCGGGGGGGTAAAAAACCATATTAAGGGTCATTTTACACCGTGTAAGAGGCCCTGTTTCGCCTGAAACGCCCTGCAGATAAGGGTTTTAAAGAACCGGAATTACGATGCCCAACCGCTCCACAGATGCCCTGTTCCAGCTCATTAAATCGCTCGAAAAGAGCGAGAAGCGCAATTTTAAGCTCTTTTTGAAGCGGCACAGTGGTTCTGAGGAGCTGAAGATCGTCCAACTCTTTGATGCTCTGGACAAAATGAAGGAGTATGATGAGGTCCAGCTGCTGCAGAAAAATAAGTCGCTCAAAAAACAGCAGCTCTCCAATACCAAGGCCTTATTGTACCGTCAGTTGCTGGCCAGTCTCCGGCTGATCCGTGATGAGGCCAATATCGACATTCAGTTGCATGAGCAGATGGACTACGCAAGGATCCTTTTCAATAAAGGTCTTTACCTGCAATGTCTGAAAGTGCTGGACCGGATGAAGGAGATGGCCAGGGTCAATCAGCAGCTGACCTATTTACAGCAGGTACTGTTTTTTGAGAAAAAGATCGAGGCGTTATATATCACACGCAGTATGCGTGACCGTGCGCAGCGTCTCGCGGAGGAAAGTGAGAAGGTACATGAGCAATTAACACTGGTCAATACACTTTCCAGTTTATCATTATTGTTATACAGCTGGTACATACAGCACGGACATGCGCGTGATGAAAAGGATGTGAAAAGTCTGAGTGTTTTCTTCGATGCGCAAATGCCGCCGAATGCCGCGCAGGCAACTGGTTTTTATGAACGCATGTATCTGTATCAGAGTTATGCATGGTACGCGTTCATTCGTCAGGATTTCCTTTCCTATTACCGTTATACACAGAAATGGGTTTCTCTTTTCGATGAGTTCCCTTCCTTGTTACGGATCGAAACGGCGCAGTACATCAAGGGTATGCACAACCTGATGGGCGCACATTTCGATCTGATGAATCATGAGAAGCTGGCGGAGTGTATCAAAACATTCGAGCTCTTCACGCGTCAGAAAGTAGTGGAGCAGAATGAGAATAACCGGATCCTCGCGTATCAGTATCTGTATACGGCACGGATCAATCTCTATTTCCTGCAAGGCACGTTCACCAAGGGTTTGCGCATGGTGCCGTTCCTGGAGAAGATGCTGCAGGAATACGGGCCTTACCTGGATTCTCACCGTGTGCTGGTGTTCTATTATAAGATAGCGAGTTTGTATTTCGGCAGTGGTAATAATGAAAAGGCGATCGATTACCTGAACCGGATCATCAACCAGAAAGGCGATCTGCGTACGGACCTGCAATGTTATTCCAGGTTGCTGCATATGATCGCGCATTATGAGCTTGGCAATTTCGATCTTCTCGAATACCTCATCAAATCCGTATACCGCTACATGGCCCGTATGGGTAATCTGAGTAAAGTGGAGGAGGAGATGTTCACGTTCCTGCGCCGGTCCTTCCGCGTAGGTGCACATGCCCTGAAGCCAGAGTTTGAAAGACTACTGGTCAAACTGAAAAAGTATGAAGGGAATCCGTTGGAGACAAGGGCCTTTGTATATCTTGATGTGATCTCCTGGCTGGAAAGCAAGATCAGTGGGGTGCATGTGCAGGATGTGATACGGGAGAAGTTTCTGAAAGGCAGGAAGAGAAGTCGTTAGTCTTTAGTCAGTTCTAAGAAAATCTCCTGTCAGTTTCAACATTGGTTTTCAAAACAACAGTTGCGCGTTACGGGTTTCGGGTTGCGCCGCCGCTTCTTTGCGTCGTTGCGTGAAATTGCTGCGATATCTGCGGAAAACCTTTGGGTATTCAACAGTAGTTTTCCACGCTCGTGGTTAAACATATTTTGAGGGGCGGTGGCAATTGTGTTTATTTATCCTGTCAAATACTAAAATCCTGCTGATCTTATGTGTAAAAGCCACGCTTCGCAACGGTTTTTCCGGACATTTTTTGTTTTTATGCTGATCGTTTCTCTTACGGCTTGCCGGAATGGATCCGGGGACCGGATCGTCTCAGAAACGGAGGAAGAAGGATATGATGGTGCGGCTGAAATGATGGCATTAGAATTCAGGCACACGAAGGATCCCTCACTGGATCGTGTTCCGCGTGAACGGCTTGAGACCGCGCTGGAACAAACCAGACTTTCCAAACTCAGTGCGCAGTCGCTGATTTCAGCGTATGGTACCTGGACCGAACGCGGTCCGAACAGTGATGCCACAGGCCCCTCGAACGGAAACACCCGTGCGAATAGCGGTGTAGCATCCGGACGTGTCCGTGCTATTTTGGTAGATGCCGGTGATCTGACGGGCAATACGGTTTGGGCGGCCGGGGTTGCCGGAGGATTCTGGAAGAACACGGATATCACTGCCTCGCCCGGAACATGGTCGCTGGTCGACGACTTCCTCAGTAATATGGCCATCACTTCCATCTGTCAGAATCCTGCGAACGCAAGTATCATGTATTTCTGCACGGGTGAAGCATTCTTCAATGCAGATGCGGTGCGTGGCGATGGTATTTTCAAGAGTACGGACCATGGTGTGACCTGGTCACAGCTTGCCAGTACGACCGGGACCTCATTTGATTTTTGTTCCAAGATACTCTGCGATGCGGCCGGTAATGTTTATGTATCCACACGCAGCGGAGTATTTCGTTCCACTGATGGCGGGACCAACTGGACAACCATAACACCAGCTGGTCTTTTATCCAACCGCATCAGTGATATGGAACTGAGTAATACCGGCAGATTGCATGTCAGCTCCGGTATCTTCTCTACCTGCGCTTACCGATATACGGACAACCCTTCCACCGTGAGCAGTGCAACATGGACCGCTCCCGCATCCGGATATCCTGCCAGTACAGTTCGCATCGAACTCGGGTGCGCTGGTAACATATTGTATGCATTGCCTTCCGATGCATCAACAGAAGTGCCGACGATCTATAAATCCACTGATGGAGGCGCTAACTGGTCCGCATTAGCTGTAAATCCCACTGCTGGCTGGGCCGGAAGTCAGGCCTGGTATGCACTGGGCGTGGATATCGATCCATCCAATAGTAATATCGCTGTTGTGGGCGGACTCGAACCATACAAAACTACCGATGGTGGCGCGACGTGGAACAAGATCGCTAACTGGGTGGGCCCAATAGGTCAGTATGTGCATGCGGATATCCATTTCATCAAATTGTATGGTACGAACCGTATCCTTTTTGGATGTGATGGCGGGGTTCATTTCAGCACCGATGGTGGCACAACGATCCGTGACCGGAATACCGGCCTTCGTATCAAGCAGTTCTTTTCATGCGCGATCCATCCTTCCACTACTGATTATTTTTTAGCGGGTGCGCAGGATAACGGTTTCCATCAGTTTTCAGCAGCCGGGCTGGGCGCCACAGTGGAAGCAGTAGGGGGTGACGGTGCATTTGTACATATCGATCAGAATGAACCGCAGTATCAGTTCGGTTCATATGTATTCAATCAGTATCGCAGAAGCACAAACGGAGGCGTTAGCTGGTCGGCAGTCAATTTAAGTGGATCCGCAGGGCAATTCATCAATCCGACCGATTATGATGATGCTGCCAATATCATGTACTGTGCTAACAGTGCCGGTTCCTTCCGCCGCTGGAACAACCCTCAAACAGGGGCTTCCAGCAATTCTATCATCATTACCGCATTCAACGGTAATACGGTGAACGCGGTCAAAGTTTCACCGTTTACTTCCAACCGTGTTTATTTCGGAACGGAGAATGATGCGGCCGGGACAACACTTTCTTATGTGGACAATGCCAACACCGCGACAACCGGCACCGCCGGAACGCTCATCAATACCGGTTTGCCCACTGACGGAAGCATTTCCTGTGTTGATGTGGGGACGAGTGACAATAACCTCATGTGCAGCTATTCAAATTATGGTTTCAACAACGTCTGGGTTTCATCGGATGGCGGTACAACCTGGACGAACATAGACGGGAATCTGCCGGATATGCCGGTACGCTGGTGCATGTTCGTGCCCGGTAACAATTCCAAGGCGATCATTGCCACAGAAACCGGGGTATGGATAACCGAACTCATCAATGGCGGTTCAACGGTCTGGCTGGCCAGTCCTTCTTTCCCTGCAGTAAGAACGGATATGCTGCAATACAGACCTTCAGACAAACTCATTGCTGCGGCTACGCATGGACGTGGGTTGTGGACACAAAGTGTGCTGACCATCCTTCCGCTGAATAATTTCACATTACGGGGCCGGTGGATTTCCGGGAACACGACCGAATTATTATGGGATGAGCCTTCAACAGCTGATGGCGGAATATTCAATATAGAATATTCAACAGATGGTTTTTCATTCAGCAGTTGTGGCACTGCCAATGTGCTGCAGAACAAGACCAATTATAATTTCGTACATCATCCTGTCGCTCCGCAGGTCTATTACCGCATTAAACATACAAATGTGAATGGCAAGGTACTTTATTCCAATACCATTCATTTGTCAGGTGCTGTGACCGGTTCTGATCTGAACATCAACAGCATTTATCCCAACCCGGTCCGGTCAGACCTCAACCTGGCTTTCACGGCCGCCGGAACCGGTAAATTGCTGTATACAATCACCAGTACTTCAGGTCAGGCAGTATGGCGCAGTGAAGAAGACCTGCGTTATACCGGTGCCTATATCCGGAACTTCCCGATGCAGGGGTTGAAACCCGGAACATATATTATGACCATCCGCAATGGCAGCGGGCGGGTTTCCAGCCGGTTCGTGAAGCAGTAATTCAGGGTCACACTTATTTTTCAGCAGGCCCGGATCCAGTCCGGGCTTGTTTTTTGGGGCAAACACCCGCTGTCACCGGGCAGGGCGGATTTGTGTATAACTGTTACTAAAATCTCTGCGCCTGATACCCCTTTATGCACTACATTTGCGCAATTTGTTTTAAAAGACAAATCCCCGAAAATGCCCAATTCCACTACCCCTGCTGTTCTGTTACTGGCCGATGGTACCGTAGCCCATGGCAAAGCCTTCGGCGCCATCGGAACCACCACCGGTGAGATCTGTTTCAATACCGGCATGACCGGCTATCAGGAAGTATTCACCGACCCGAGTTATTTCGGTCAGATACTGATCATGAACAGCGCGCATATCGGTAACTATGGGGTGAAGGACAGTGATGTGGAATCGGACAGTGTGAAGATCTCCGGACTCATCGGCCGCAATCTGGAAGAATCATATTCCCGTAAACTCGCCAAAGGTTCCCTCAACGAATATCTCAAAGCGAACAATATCGTGTCCATTGAAGAAGTGGATACCCGCGCGCTCGTGGCGCATATCCGCACCAAAGGTGCGATGAACTGCATCATCTCCTCTGAGATCACCGATGTGGAAGAGCTGAAAAAAAGACTGGCATCCGTTCCCAATATGGACGGACTGGAACTCGCGTCCAAAGTGAGCACATCCGAAGCATATGAACTGGGTGATCCCAATTCTCCGGTACGTGTGGCGGTGATGGATTACGGTGTGAAGCAGCATATCCTGCATTGCATGGTCAGCCGCGGCGCTTTCGTTAAAGTATTCCCCGCTAAAACGGATTTCAAGACCGTGAAGGCATTCAATCCCGCGGGTTATTTCATCTCCAACGGTCCCGGCGATCCGGCTTCCATGGATTACGCGATCAGCACTGTGAAAGAGATCCTGCAAGAAGGCAAACCGGTATTCGGTATCTGCCTCGGTCACCAGTTGCTGGCCCTGGCCAACGGTATCAGCACTTTCAAAATGCACCATGGACACCGCGGCCTCAATCACCCGGTGAAGAACCTGGTCAGCGGCAGGAGCGAGATCACCACACAGAATCATGGCTTTGGTGTGGATCCTGAATCCGTGAAAAAAGCGGAACACATCGAAGTAACGCACCTGAACCTGAACGATCAGTCCATTGAAGGGATCCGCGTAAAAGGAAAACCCGCCTTCTCCGTGCAGTATCACCCGGAAAGCACGCCGGGTCCGCAGGACAGCCGTTATCTTTTCGACGAATTCATCGCGCTCATCAGGGCCAGCCTGAATTGATGTATATTCGGGAACAAGACAAGTAAAGCTTATGCGGATCGCCATCATCAACGGCCCCAACCTCAATCTCCTTGGTAAAAGGGAAACGGATATCTACGGCAACATGCCGTTCGAAACCTTTTTCGAAACTCTGAAACAGAAATTCCCCGGCCACGAACTCAGCTATTATCAATCCAACGTGGAAGGTGAACTCATCAATGAGATCCAGCGCGTTGGATTCGATGTGGATGGCATCGTCCTCAATCCCGCCGGATATACCCATACTTCTGTCGCCATCGGCGACGCTATCGCTGCCATCAAAGCACCGGTTGTGGAAGTCCATATCTCCAACGTCCATGCCCGGGAGGATTTCCGGAAGCTGTCACATGTCAGCGGCAAAGCGGTGGGGAGTATTTTTGGACTGGGTCTGAAGGGGTATGAACTGGCTATTGAGTTCTTAGTCGGTAGTCTTTAGCCTGCCTGCCGGTAGGTAGGTCGGTAGACAGTTCTGAAAAAAATCTTTCTGAATTCACCATTTGTTTTCTATTCAACAGTTGCGGGTTGCTGGTTGCGAGTTAGGCCGATGAAAGAAGTTCGCAGTGGTTAGTCGGTAGCAAAAAACCGTAAGTGAAAGTCGCTAGACACCTTGATTTTAGATTAAAAGTCATCAATGAAACTTTCAAAGGAACAGAAGCAGGCTGAATTAGAGAAGTATCGCCTTTTGGTATTGGCGACGATCGATTATTACCTTGAGAATAAGTTGTTACAGATTACGACTGCCGATTTTAATGCTGAAACACATTTTGGCGAACTGAAGAAACAAACAGAATCGTTTTTTCAAAAAGGAAGCCTCGGACTGCTCAAGCAGTGGTTCATAGATCTGACAGAGATGCAACTTGAGGGACGCGACCTGAAATTCAATCAGTACCTGAAGGATAAGACGGGATATGAGTTTGATATTTTCGCCTCATTTTTTCAGCGAATCGATAAAATTATTTCAAAAGGCAGGATCACAACGGACAACCAGTTTTATGATGTCAGGATCCTGGTTGACCAACTCTGTGAGGCAGCAACACCTGATTGTCGAAAAATTGAAATGTTGAATAGGCTTCTGCTGGACTTTGAGCAAAAGAAATCATCCAGATCGCCAAAGGAGAAAAAATAAGTAGTCGTTAGCTTTTTGACGGGAGTCGTTAGTTAGTGCTAAGGTAGGTTTGCTGCGAAGCAAAATGCTTCGCAGAACTGATGCCGCGTTTCATTCGGATCGCCAAAGGCGATAGAATAGGGATGCGGGACTATAAGTCCCGCATAACGTAAAAAAAACGCTCACGAATTAACGTGAGCGTCAGGCTGATTATCTTTTATCTGTTATCTATTCCCTATTACTTAATCCCTGTCCGGATCCGCATCATCGTCATCATCATCCTTCGCTGCTTCTTTCTTCTCCGCCGGTTTCTTCTTCATTGCATTCGGGTCTTTGCGGATGCGCTGAACATCATCCAGTCTGCTGAGATAGAGGCTGCGTCCGTGTGTGCCGAGGATGATCTCGTTCTCACGCACCTGAATGGCGATATCGTGGATGGGCACTGATTTCGGCAGACCCGCGTTCCAGGTCATGAAAGTATTGCCCTGATCGAAGCTTACATAAAATCCGCCATCCGTACCTACGTACAGGATGCTGTCATTCTTCGGATCTTCTTTCACCACATTCACGGGTTCGAAGGGAAGGTCCTTGCCCAGTTGTTTCCATGTGGTACCATAATCTTCACTCACAAAAAGATAAGGAGCGAAATGATCACTACGGTAACCATTGAGGGAAGCGTATACGCGGCCTTCTTTGTATTGCGAAGCCGTAACACGACTTACATACAAACCATTCGGGATGATATTGCCGCCTTTTTTCTTGCCTTTCACGGCAGGGGCTTCAATAGATACATTCACTTTGGTCCAGGTATAACCGCCATCTTTTGATAACTGGATATTGCCATCATCGGAACCTGCATAGAGCATTCCGAAATGAAGTGGTGATTCGCTCAGTGTGGTCAGCGTACCGTACGGCACGTTACCCGGCACTTTACCATTGGTCAGGTCGGGGCTTACACCCACCAGACTATCCCCTTTATTCAGCGAACGGTACAAACGGTTCGCGCCGATATAGAAAACATCCTGATTATGTCTGCTCAGCAGGATCGGGGTCTGCCAGTTGAAGCGCAGTGGTGTTTCACCCAGATCATGTGAAGGGCGAACCGATCTGCGGTCGCCTTTCGTTTTGCGGTTCAGTCGCGCATATGCGCCGAACTGTGAACCCGCATAAGTAGTGGTGTTGTCACGCGTGTCCACCTGCACCTGCATACCGTCACCACCTACGAGTGATTTGTAAGGATACTCACCGGAACTCTGCCAGCCGATATTGGCACGGTAGGTGGAAGGTCCGTACCAAACGTTATTATCCTGAAGTCCACCATACACATTGTATGGTTTGTCGTCATCCGTTGTTACGAAATAGAATTGTCCGACCGGAGGCGTATTGGCGAAGAACCAATGGTCTCCGTTGTCGTATGTGATATTGCAGCCGCCATCGTTACCATTGATGATATGAGAATCACGGGCGGGGTCGATCCAGATGGCGTGGTGGTCACCATGCACATTGCGCTGGTCGATGCTTTTGAAACTTTTACCACCATCTGTTGACATCTGTAATGATACACCGGTGATCACGAGTTTATTTTCATTAGTGGGGGAGACGAATATCTTACCAAAATAATAGCCGTAGGTGCTGTAAATGCCGATCGGTTTTTCGTTGACCTTTTTCCAGTGTAGTCCGCCATCATCACTGCGGTACACTTCGCAACCTGCTATGCCAGCGTTCTGGAAGCCGTCATCCGCATCCAGGAAATCGAAGAGGGCAGAGGGTTTCACCTTGTCGGCCGCCACCAGTTCTTTCACAGAAGCGGCGGTATGCTTGCGGGGGAAACCATTATTGCGAAGGAAATTATTCAGTTTCTTTTCATCGAGTTGCGCGAACTGCTCTTTGGTCATTCCCTTGAACTCATCTTTCTTCAGACTGCTGTCGGCTTTTTTAGAAGTATCCGCTTTGATCGTGTTATTGTCAACGATCGCGTATACGATGGATGGATTTTTCGGATATACTGCGATGCCGATACGGCCGATACGATCGCCGCTTACGAAGCCGGTACCTTCACCTGAAACGAGTTTCCAGGTATCACCTCCATCGGCGCTTTTATAGATACCGCTGGCTTTTCCGCTTTCCACGAATTTCCAGGCGGTACGTGTTTTGGTCCATGTTGCAGCATAGAGTTCGCTGGGATTGGAAGGATTGATATCGATATCAACGGCACCTGTAGAATCATTCACATACAGGGTTTGCTTCCAGGTCTTACCACCATCGGTGGTTTTGAATATGCCGCGGTCTTTGTTCGGTGTATACAGATGTCCGAGTGCGGCTACCCAGGCGGTGTTATTATCGGTTGGGTGTAACTGGATCTTACCGATATGATGTGTCTCAGGCAATCCGAGGTATTCCCAATGTTTGCCATTGTCGGAGCTTTTGAAAATACCGATACCGGAATAGGAGGAACGGCTGCTGTTGACCTCGCCGGTTCCCAGCCAGATGGTGCGGGTCTTCCAGTTCACGGCCACATCACCGATCCCGATCACATCCGCGCTGTCGAATACCGGCGTGAAGGATTGTCCGTTATTGGTGGTATACCATAAGCCTCCTGTAGCATAGGCCACATAAAATTCGGTGGGGTCGGCGGGGTTGACATCGAGGTCTACTACACGACCACTCATGACGGCGGGGCCGATGTTGTGAAAGGCTACGTCCTTCAGGACCGATCTTTCTTCCAGTACTTTACGTTGCTGCAGACCTTTCAGCCTGTCTTCAGCGGAAGTGGGGGTGACCTGTGCGCTGGCGGCAAGAACATTCAACAGGCTGAGCAGCGTGCAGATACCTGGTAAAAAGTACCCGGAGAGGCGGTTGCGCCTGAATTTTAACAGGGGGAGCATAAAAGCGGTTAGTTTTCGTTATTAACTTTGTTAGTGTGCAGCCATGAGGCTGACAATCAGAGCCTATCAAACTTACTAAACTATGCGCATCATCGGTGTCTTCCTCCTTTTTATTTCCATAAGCGGTCAGGCGCAATGGAAGGATTATATCCTCAGTGTCAGGGGTGATACCCTTAACCGGGTGGATATGAAGGGTCTGAAACAGGGGCCCTGGGTGGTTCATGTGGATGAACTCCGCGGTGAACCCGGGTTCGATGAGCAGGGGTATTACATTGACAGCAAAAAGGACGGAGCCTGGGTCCGTTTCTCCCTGGAAGGCGATAAGATCGCGGAAGAGAATTACCGCTGGGGATGTCTGAACGGCCGGAATAAATATTATACCCGCAATGGTGGATTGCTAAGGATAGAAAGCTGGCGTGCCATCGACCCGCAAAAAACGATGGATACGGTGGATGTATTTGACCTGCATGACCCCAGTAAAGTGATCGACCATGTGGTGGTAAAGCTGGAAGGGCAAACACTGAAACATGGTGAATGGACCTATTTCAATCCGATCGAAGGAACGGTAGAACATACCGAACGCTATTTTCTCGATAAACTGCAAACCGGTGCGGAGGGCGATGATGATCTGAAGATCCTTGGCGTCAGCAGCAATAAGTCAGATACGGTCGGCAAAGCCGCCATGAAAAAGCCGCAGGCTATTCTGGATTATGAGAAGAAGAATGCGGGGAAGAAGAAGGTTAAAACACGGGACGGAGCAACCGGCTACTGAAGAAATTTTGAATGCTGAATTTTGAGTTTTGAATTGCGGAGCAGGGATGTGTAATTCAGCATTTAAAATTCAAAATTCAAAATTAATACAAGAATCGTTCATTCGTGGTTTTCTTCCATGTCAGTTAAACCGGCTTTTGATTACGGTTTCCTCTTATCAAAGTAGTTCCTGAAGAACAGCAACTCATACTGCACCGCGTTGCGCCAGTAGGCCCAGTCGTGTTTGCCGGGGCGCTCCGTGTAATCATGCGGGATTTTCAGCTTCACCATTTTTTCATGTAAAGCGTGGTTTGAGCCATAGAAGAAATCGTCGGTGCCGATATCGAAGATGATGGCGAGGGAATCTTTGGGGTAATGTTCTACCATATTGATAACGGAATACTCATTCCAGTTCTGCGCATGATTAACTGTATCGCCGATCCTTTTCATCACATCGAATTTGGTATGCATCGTATTCAGATCCACACCACCACTCATGCTGCCGCATGCGCCGAAGAAATCGGAATGCCGCAATCCCAGGAACAGGCCGCCATGTCCGCCCATGCTGAGTCCGGTAATGGCGCGACCGCTGCGGTCTTTGATGGTGGGGTAGTGCGCGTCTATATAATCCGGGACTTCCCTTCCCACATACGTTTCATATCGCATGGTACTGTCCACCGGACTGTCGAAATACCAGCTGCTGTAACCTCCTTCCGGGCAAACGATCATGATTTTGAATTGATCGGCGAAGTCCTTCAGCTGTGGTACCCGGATGATCCAGTTGCTGTACCAGCCGCTGTATCCATGCAGCAGGTAAACAACAGGCAGAGGCTTGCTTTTATCCGTATCCGGACTGATCACCACGCATTTGAAGGATTGGTGCATGGCGTTGCTGTAGATCGAGACGGTGTCAACAGAGGCCGCATTTGTGTGATGCACTGTGATTAGCAGAACGAGTATGAGTAGGTTCTTTTTCATAATTAATTTTTGTCACATAGGCACATAGGCCACATAGAACTGAACACATAGAATTAAGTGGGCAGGCTCCTGTAGATCTCATTTACAAGCGTTTTTTGACCTTCCCTGAATATGTTGCTGCAATTAAAATTAATGATAATCCCTTTAGGTTTGCCAAGCATGCTCATATAAGTCAGGACAATGGACTTGTGTATTGGTTTGATCAGCTCTATGGATTTCAATTCAACAATGATCAGGTCCTCTACCAGTACATCATACCGGAGTTCTGCTGCAAATGTTAAATCTTTGTATTTTAAGTGTATTGGCTGTTGTGTCTTGAAACGGATTCCACGCAACTTCAGTTCATGAGTAAAACATCGCTCATATGTCTGCTCAAGTAAACCTGCGCCAACAACTTTATGCACCTCGATCGCACAGGCAAGGATATCCCGCGTGAGTTTATCAAGGTATTCCTGGGTGATCATTTCCATTTTTCTATGTGTGTATTTCTATGTGGCCTATGTGCCTATGTGACAAATTCATTGATGCAAAATAGTTGCCTAAGGATGCTTCCGAAAAAGAAAAACCACCCTTTTGGAGAGTGGTTTTCTTAAAAAGATCAGTGAAAATATCAGAACGCTTTTTTCTCGTTCGCATTCTGCATCGGGTTCTTATTATCCCCGCCGCCGGCGCCGCGTGGGCCACCGCCACCTTGTTTGAATACCTGGAACCTGGAAGGCTCGGGTACGCTCGGGAATTTATTATTGCTTTCGTTGATGTCAGCTGTTTCACGCATCGGATCGAGTTTCACGGAAGCCACTTCTTTGTCTTTCATGAAGACTTTGGAAATGGTCTTTTCATTTTTCCTCCAGATCTGTGCGGGGATGCGTTCTACTTCTTTCGTACCATCTTTGTATGTCCATTCGATAATTATCGGCATGACCAGACCGCCTTTGTTTGAAAGTTTCAGTTCGTAGAAATTCTTTCCGGAGATCCTTGCTTTGGTTTCATCATCCAGCGGGGGCGTACCAATGGTGGTCTTCACGGCATAGCTTGATGTATCATATTTCTCTTCGCCGCGGGCATAACGCCAGTAGAAATCACGCAGGGTGGTATCCGCATCGGTTGCGAACTGGATGCTCTTGTCCTCTTTGTTGCGGACCTTGGAAATGTCTTCAAATGCATTCAGGATTGGTTTCTGCAGTCTGCGCATCACTGTCGTATCATGTACAGCCGTGAGCGGCGCACTGAAATCGGCTTTCAGTGCACGTACCGTATCGAGGGAGATATCGCAGGCATCGGTGCCATAGAACCAGCCTCTCCAGAACCAGTCGAGGTCCTCACCACTTGCATCTTCCATGGTACGGAACAGGTCGGCCGGTTCCGGATGTTTGAAAGCCCAGCGGCGGGCGTATTCTTTGAAGGAATAGTCGAACAGCTGGCGACCCATGATGGTCTCACGCAGGATGTTCAGACCGGTTGCGGGTTTGGAGTAAGCGTTCGGACCGAAACCGATGATGTTCTCGGAATTGCTCATGATCGGCTCCAGTTGATCCTTGGGTAAACGCATATAATCAACGATGGAGGAGGCAGGGCCTTTGCTAACGGGGAATTTATTGTCCCACAGTTCCTCGGTCAGGTACTCCACAAATGAGTTGAGGCCTTCGTCCATCCAGCTCCACTGACGCTCATCACTGTTGATGATCATCGGGAAGAAGTTGTGGCCCACTTCATGGATCACCACACCCAGCATACCGTTCTTTGTATTCTCGCTGTAGGTGCCGTCCTTTTCCGTACGACCGAAGTTGAAGCAGATCATCGGGTATTCCATACCGTTAGATGCTTCCACGCTCTGTGCAACGGGGTAAGGATAGGGGATGGTGAATTTGGAATAA
The DNA here is from genome assembly GCA_029555415.1 of Bacteroidota bacterium. Classification (GTDB taxonomy): domain Bacteria; phylum Bacteroidota; class Bacteroidia; order Chitinophagales; family Chitinophagaceae; genus JAKPSI01. Next base: position 81,489 of record JAKPSI010000033.1, read on the forward strand.
GTTTTAATGGTGTGTGCAACGGCTTTGGTGGAGAACTTGCGGTACAGACCATAAGCTTCTTTACCATATAAACTCATCGCCATCACTTTTTTGCCTTCAACATTGGCAGGCATCGCGTCCCAAATGAATTTGGGAGAAGAGCCCCATGCGAAGTCGCGTACATTATCCGCTTTGAAGATCCAGGTCTTTGTTTTGTCGGTGTTGTTCTTCTCAGCAGCTTTGGCGTCATCGAGTGTGACCACTTCCATAACGTCTTTAGCTGTCTGCGCCTGCTGCCAGCGTGTGAATTGCGCCGGGGTCAGTACCTGCTGGTAGTTCTGGCATTCGCCGGTAGCACCGATGATATGATCGGCCGGTACGGTCATCTGCACTTTGAAATTACCGAAGGTGAGGGCAAATTCGCCGCGGCCGGTGAACTGGTGGTTCTGCCAGCCCTGGAAATCGCTGTATACGCAAAGGCGGGGATACCACTGCGTCATAGTGAAGAGGTAATTGCCGTCTTCAGGGAAATATTCGTAACCACCGCGGCCACCGCGTTTCATGCGGTCGCTGATGTGATAGTTCCAGTCGATCTTGAATACGAAACGCTGTCCGGGTTTCAGTACCGCGGGCAGTTCCACACGCATCATCGTTTTGTTGATGGTATAGTTCAGGGCTTTGCCGGTAGCATCGGTGATCTTTTCGATGTTGTCACCGAAGTCGTTCACCTCATTGCCACCACCCATGCGGTCGATCATGGCTGAAGGAACGCGGTCGGGCATACTGCTTGCATCCTGATAGTTCGCGTTGTTGTTCGCGCTGTGCTGGTTCTCATCCAGCTGCAGCCACAGGTAAGAAAGCTGATCCGGAGAGTTATTGAAATACGTAATGGTCTCGCTGCCTTTCAGACGCAGCGCTTTTTCATCCAGCGTGCATTTGATGTCGTAGTCGCAGCGTTGCTGCCAGTACTTGGGACCGGGTGCACCACTGGCCGAACGGTATTCGTTGGGCGTAGGCAGGATCGTGCCCAGTTGCTCGAACTTGTTGCCATGATTCGAGTTGGCATTGTTCTGTGTGTTTTGGGCCCAAACAGTGCTGATGGAAGTCAGCAACAGGAGGGAGAATAGGAACTTTTTCATGTTCTGGTAGTATTTAGATTTAATTCGGGACTTAGTGAAGTAGCTAAAAGCTACAAGCTGCAAGCTTCAAGGGGTTTCATAGGAATTTTGTTGTCGGTCTGGATCTTTGGATTCTAATTGAGATTCAGTTCAAAATGGTCGTTGTTATATAGTCGTCAATTTTATTACATCAGTTTAATTTGCCTGCCTTGCTGCTTAAAGCTTATAGCTTGCAGCATTCCCTAAGGAAACCGTTCTATCATCATTTGTGCTGCCAGACTGAACACCGCCGCCGACAAAAAGATCACCCATTCCCTGCGCTGGATCTTCAGGCTGGAGGTGATGGCTTCAGCCACGAGCAGGATTGTGGCCACGACCACGATCTGACCGACTTCCAAACCTACGTTGAATCCCAGTAATCCGGTAAAAAGGCTTTGGTCTTTTGCCAGCAGGAAACGGATCGTATTAGCGAATCCCATGCCATGGATCAGTCCGAACCCGAGGGCTAGGATATAATTGATCCGGATGGAACGGGCCGTGAAAGATCGTTGGAAAAGGTTACTCAGTGCCGTGATCACGATGGTACAGGGGATCAGGAATTCCACCCATTTCGGGGAGAACCGGATCACGTCCAGTACACTCAGTGCCAGTGTCAGCGAATGACCGATCGTAAAGGCGGTGACCAGGATCAGGACCTGTTTCCAGTCCTTCAGCAGGTAAATGGTGGCCAGTGCCAGAATGAACAATAAATGATCCAGGGCATCCCAGCTCATGATATGGTGCCAGCCCCAGTTGAAATAAAACTGAAAATCGCTCATAAGTTTTCCGGTTCGGGCTTGGAACCATTGCCCTAATTTTACCGTCTGTTAGTTTCAGGTGTTAAAGTACCTACAAGTTAGCTAATGGTAAAAAATATTGTGTCAATGGCAGCAAGTGTCTATAAATGGTTATTCCTTCCCCTCTCTTTCTTGTTTTTATCGGCCACCCCGGCCCGTGCCCCGCACCCGCTCCATGTGAGCGTGGTGGAGGTCAACCATAACGCGGCCGACAAGACCCTGGAGATCAGTGTCAAGATCTTTACCGATGATTTCGAGAAAGTGCTGAGGCAGAATTATAAAACCAAAGTGGACCTGATCAATCCTCCTGATAAAAAGGCAATGGATACTCTGGTGAAGAAATATGTCCTGAGTCATTTCGCTGTATCAGCGGATGGCCGGCAAATGAAACTGAGTTATGTGGGGTTTGAACATGAAGCCGAGGCCGTGTACGGATACTTTCAGGCCGATGGTGTGCCTTCCGTCAAAAAGATCTCGGTCTACAGCAAACTCATGCACGATATGTTCACCGATCAGATCAATCTCATCCACGTGATCGTGGGCGGGAACAGGAAGAGTAATAAACTGGATTATCCGGCCACGAACGTTGATGTGGAGTTTTGAGTTATGGGTGTTGAATTTTGAATTTGGGAACTGCAGCGTGTAACAAGAAGGTTTTGGTATTCACAACGCAATTAGTAGATACAAGGATTGAACTACCCGCTTTAAAGTATCATTCAAAATTCAAAATTTAAAATTCTGAATTTTCTTCAACTTTCTTCCATCTCTTCCCTCAACTCCTTACTGATCTTCACCAGTACTTTGTCGATCCGGTGGCCGTCCATGTCGAGGATCTCGATCCGGAACCCTTTCCACTCAAAGGTTTCACCGGTTTTGGGGATATGTTCGAGTTCGTGCAGGATGAAGCCCGCGAGCGTATCGAAATCGTGTTCGCCTTCATTCATCCATTCCGCTTTCTCAAATCGGGTAAGGAAATCGTAGAAGGGTATTTGTCCGTCCACCAGGTAGGAGCCATCCTCTCTTTCCGTGATCTCATAATCTTCCATGTCCGGCTGCGGGATATCACCAACAATGGCTTCCAGAATATCGTTCAGCGTGATCAGACCGAGGATACTTCCATATTCATCAACGATGAAGCAACAATGATTCTTTGATTCCTTGAATTTCTCCAGTACCTGATACGCGGTATTGTTCTCCGGCACGAACAGCGCCGGTTGCATGATGTTCCTGAATAAAGTGCTGTCATCGCTCACATACAGGTCCTTGATCGACACCACACCTTTGATATTATCGATATCGCCGTCACAGATCGGATATACGGAATGCGGTTCAGTAACGATCTTGGCTTTGATGCGGTCTTCGTTATCATCCTGATTGAACCAGATGATATCACTGCGATGGGTCATCAGGGATGTGATGTTCCGGTCGCCCAGATGGAACACCCTTTCAATGATCTCCTGTTCCGCTTCATCGATGGTTCCGGCTTCCGTTCCTTCTGTGATCATGGTCTTGATCTCTTCTTCCGTTACGGCATCCTCTTTCACTCTCTTGATATTGAACACGCGGAAGAACAGGTCACTGATCTTGTTCAGGATCCACACGAATGGGTGGGTGATCCAGGCGAAACCATTCATCGGACCCGCCGCCAGTTTCGCGATCTTTTCCGCACGGAGCAGACCGATGCGTTTGGGCAGCAGTTCACCTAAGAGGATGGACAGAAAAGTGACGATGATGACGATCAGCGTTGTGGAGATCCCGGAGGCGTAAGGGGCCAGGAAAGGTATATTCAGGAAAAAGGGTTCCAGGTGGTGGGCGAACCTTTCGCCGGAGTACACACCCGTCATGATCGCGATGAACGTGATCCCTATCTGGGCCGCCGCCAGGAATATCTCAGGGTTATTGGAAAGTTCGAGTGCTTTCCGGGCTGCTGCATCCCCTTTTTCAGCCTGACTTTCCAGCCTGCCTTTACGTGCGGACACGAGGGCGATCTCAGACATTACGAAAAGTCCGTTCACAAATATCAGCGCCAGCAGAATGATTATCTCCATGCCGTCAGTTGGTTAGTTACCGAAGATAACGAATCCGTAGCGCTTGTTGAAAGCGGTACCCATTAAATAACCCCATATTAATCCTACGGCTGATCCGGCCAGCACATCCAGCGGATAATGCACGCCTACATATACTTGTGCATACGCTACCAGTCCCGCCCATAAAAAAGCGATCCATGCCGTGCTTTTGAGCCAGGGACGGAGGGTGACGAAGAAGAAGGCAGCAAGTCCGAAATGATTGGCTGCATGGTTGGAAATGAAACTATATCCGTTCGAACAGGTATTGAGCAGTAATCGTACCTGGAAACCCAGGTTGGGGTCATGGCAGGGCCGGACCCTTTCAAAAACTGATTTGAACGCATAATTGCCGGTCAGATCGGTCAGCGCAACGGTGCAGACCATGCCGGTGATCCACCACCAGGCATTCTTGCCGCCATTGCCAAGAATGAACAGTACGACGAAAAGATAAAGCGGCACCCAGAACAATTTATCCCGGACCAGTGGCATCAGGGTATCGAACAGGGGATTGGTCCAGTCACTGTTCAGGTAGCGGAACAATTGCCGGTCGATCTGTTCGAGTTGCTGTATGATCGTTGCAAGTAACATTGATTGCAAATGTATGGAGGACTCCTTACACTTACCGTTCACGTGAAATATTGGCGGGTTGCGGGTAAAAATTTTTACTTTAGCCCGCGTGCTCGTTAAATACAAAATACCCAAGACCATTCTCTGGGTGGTCAATCTGCTGGTGATCTTCCTGCTGATCTTTACGGTCTTCAGGCTGATCACATTCTTTGCATTCAAGCCGAAAGGGTATTCCTTTACTGATCTGATACCGTCCTTTCTGATGGGTATCCGCTACGATATCCGCTGGGTCTCGATCATCCTGCTGCCCGTTGTACTGGTGAGCATGCGTCCGCAGTATTCGCCTTTCTTTTCCGCGAAGAATAAGAAATGGTGGACCTGGTACCTGGCGGTCGTAACCTTCATCGTGTTCTTCTTTTTCGCCGCCGGGTTCGGCAGTTTTTCCTATAATCAGACACCTTTGGATGCGGGCGCGATGAATTTCGTGGAAGACCCGGGCATTTCCCTCAAAATGATGTTCCAGACTTATCCGATGGTGTGGATGATCCTCGGACTGATCGTCGCGGTTTTGTTCTTCCGGTGGATGTATCACCGCAGTCACTGGCAGGTGATCAACAAAACGGATGGCCGCGGTATCCCGTATAAACGGAAATACTTTGTGATCATGGCCGTGCTGATGGTCGCTGTGATACACGGAAAATTTTCTGCTGATCCGCTGAGCCGGAATGACAGTTTCGTTTTTCGTGACAGTTTCAAGTCTTACATCGCGATCAACCCGCTGCAGAATTTCTTTTCAACGCTCGGATTGCGCAAAGCAGAGTATAATGAAAGTAAGGCCAGACAGGCATTTCCGGTGATGGCAGAGTGGATGCAATTGCCGGATCCGGATGGATTTTCGTATCGTCGCGAGATCGGCCCCCGCAGCAACGGACTGGAAAGCAAACCTAATATCGTACTCGTGCAATGCGAATCCTTCAGCATGTACAAAAGCAGCATGAGCGGCAATCCGCTGGATGCGACACCTTATTTTGATTCACTCTGCCGTAACGGGATCTTTTTTGAGCGTTGCTTCACCCCGCATTTTTCCACGGCACGTGGTCTGTTCGCGATCCTTACGGGTATACCGGACGCACAGCTTTTCAAATTCAGTACCCGTAATCCTGAGGCGTTGCAGCAACATACGATCGTCGATAATTTCACGGATTACAGCAAACATTATTTTCTGGGCGGGAGTCCGGAGTTCAACAATTTCGAAGGCATCCTGAAGAATATCGACGGATTACAGATGCATACCGAAGACAGTTTCCATTCCCCGAAGATCAATGTATGGGGGATCAGTGATAAGGAACTGTTCCAGGAAGCCAACAGTCTCTTCAGCACACAGAAACAGCCTTTCTTCGCTTATATCCAGACTTCAGATAATCACCGGCCTTATACGATACCGGCGAATGATACGGATTTTAAAAAAGTGATCGTGCCGGAACCCGAATTGAAGAAGAACGGATTCGAGTCACTGGATGAATACAATGCCTTCCGGTATTCCGACTATTGTTTCCGCAGATTCATTGAAGATGCCCGGCAACAGCCTTATTTCCAGAACACCATATTCGTTTTTGTGGGCGATCATGGCGTGGCCGGAAATGCGGAAGCGGTCTATCCTCCGGTGTGGACCGAACAACGCCTGACCGATGAGCATGTGCCCCTTCTTTTCTATGCCCCTGCATTGCTGACCCCGCAACGTCACAAGGAAGTGGTATCACAGATCGATATCCTTCCAACGATCGCCGGCATGCTGCATCAGTCGTATGTCAATACCACGCTGGGCCGTGACCTGCTCGATCCCGGCAAAAAGAACAATTATGCCTTCATCACCAATACCGCCGGTGGTATCGGGATGGTAACGGATGATTTTTACTTCACCCGCAATATCAATTTCCCGGATGAGTCGATCAAGCCGCTCTTCACCGGTCCTTCTCCTTATACCCGCGCGCAGGAAGATTCCATCCGTAAACGTTTGTCAGTATTTACAAGTGCTTATTTTGAGACGGCGAAGTATATGCTGATGAATAATAAACGGGATTAGCTGCGAGCTATAAGCTATAAGCTGCAAGGATGTACTAACTGAAAACGATGTGCTTTATTCATTGTACTCCGCAGTGCGAAGCACTACCCGTGGCCTCAAGCCTGTATTAGTGAGCGGGCCGCATACTCAATAACTGATCTCTGTGTCTCCGTGGTTAATTCTGCTTGTTGACTTTTTGGGCAATGACGATCAGTCGCGGCGTCTTCCGGATATCATAAGCGTTCAAATCATAATCCCCGAACACCTCCTGCACCTGTAATCCCTGATAGGCCAGCATGTCGGTGAAGTCGCCCAGCGTGAATTTGGCCACGACTTCCGTGTATTCCATCGGACGGGGTAGAGAAGGATCGGTGACCGTTATTTTTTTGAAGAAATGTTTCGCATCATGCCACCGTTTCACTTCATAGCCGGTCCCTTCGATGTGCATCGTTTCGCCGGGTTTGAGATGGTCTTCCGCATAATGCACATTCAGGTAGTCGATCACGAAAGTGCCACCGGGTTGAAGGCTGGCTGCAATGGTCCGGATCGCGTCATCATGCTCGCGGCGGGTCCGGAAGTATCCGAAGCTGGTGAAGAAGTTGAAAGCATAATCGAAATAGTTCACCCAAAAAGGAAGGCGCATATCGTGGATGAAGAAATCAAGATTCTCCGGCGCATCCTGTTGCGCGGTGATGATGCTCTCCGGGGAAATATCGATCCCCGTTACTTCATGACCGAAGGATGCCAGGGTCCGGCTATGACGGCCTTTTCCGCAGGCCACATCGAGCATCCTGCTGCCAGCATGCGGTTGCAGATGCGCCAGCAGCTTGGCGATGAATCGTCCCGCTTCTGTTTCATCCCGGTCGAAGTATAGTTTATGGTAAAAAGAAGAATTGAACCAGTCTTTGTACCATGTTTCGCTCATCATGCTGCAAATGTAGGCACTGCGGCGAATACCTTATTTTTGCGGCTCGGACGGAAAGGGATTTATTTAATTATCATATGTAATAAAGCCTTTATTCGTCTTTTTAAACCTTAACCTTAAACAGACTGTTTTGGCATTAATTAAAAGTATATCCGGTATTCGTGGAACGATCGGTGGCAAGCCGGGTGATAATCTGACGCCTATCGACATCGTTAAGTTCACGGCCGCTTACGGAGTGATCATTGCAGGGGAAAAGAAATCACCCCGGATCGTTGTCGGACGCGATGGCCGTATCAGTGGCGCCATGGTGCAGTCACTGGTGGTGAATACCCTCGCCGGACTCGGTATCGATGTGGTCGATCTCGGACTCTCCACTACACCTACGGTTGAAATGGCCGTGAAAGGTGAGCAGGCGGATGGCGGCATCATCCTCACCGCCAGCCATAATCCCAAAGAATGGAACGCGCTGAAACTCCTGAATGCGGACGGTGAATTCATTTCCGCGGAACTCGGTGCGCAGGTGCTGGAACTGGCGGCTTCTGAAAATATCAATTTCGCAACTGTAGATAAACTGGGTACCGTTACTGCTAACGACACCTGGATGCAGCAGCATATCGATGCGATCCTGCAATACCCGCTGGTGAACGCGAAAGCGATCGCTGCGGAAAAATTCAAAGTGGTGGTGGATGCGATCAATTCAACCGGCGCCACATTCGTCCCGGCTTTATTACGTGCACTGGGTGTGAAGGACATCACCGTTCTGAACGATGAAGTGAACGGCAAATTCGCACATAACCCTGAACCGCTGCCCGAACACCTGAGCCAGCTCAGCAATGAAGTGGTGAAACAGCAGGCCCATCTGGGTATCGCGGTGGATCCCGATGTGGACCGGCTTTGCTTTGTTTGTGAGGATGGCAGCCTGTTCGGTGAAGAATACACGCTGGTGGCGGTGGCTGATTATATCCTCGGACAGCGAAAAGGCAATACGGTCAGCAACATGAGCAGCACCAAAGCGCTCAAGGAAGTCACACTGGCCCATGGTGGTGAATATTTCCCTTCAGCAGTGGGTGAAGTGAATGTGGTGAAGAAGATGAAGGAACACAACGCAGTGATCGGTGGTGAAGGCAATGGTGGTATCATCGTGCCAGATTTCCATTACGGTCGTGATGCACTGATCGGGATCGGTTTATTCCTCAGTCAGCTGGCTGCACATAAAAAAGGGATGCGTTCTCTCCGCAAATCCTATCCCGATTATATCATCTCCAAGAATAAGATCGAATTGCAGAAAGGAGTGGATGTGAAAGCGATCTTTGAAAAGATCAAAGCCAAATACGCCAAGCAGAAGATCAATACCGAGGACGGACTCAAGATCGAGTTCGATAACGACTGGGTGCATCTCCGCACTTCCAATACCGAGCCCATCATCCGCATTTATGCTGAAAGCCATTTTGAAACTACGGCGAATAATATGGCGATGCAGTTGATGAAAGACATAAAGGAGTTTAGTTGATAGTTGATAATGGATAATGGAGAATAGGTAAAAGGTGAGAGGTGACAGGTTATAGTTTCAGCACCTGAATTCTCTTAGTACCCCCTTGCAGCTTATAGCTTGCAGCTTGTGGCTTTCAGCTTGACGCTTTCAGCTTCTCTTCAACACCAGATTCTCGCTGTCACGATCCATACTTGCCAAATAAACATCGGGTTCCGGGCAGGTTTCAAGTGTGCCGTTCTCCTGTATGACATGAATTCTGTAACCCAGGCCTAACAAGGTCTCCAGCGCATTTATGTGTGCGGTGTTCTCTCTTTCCGCGGATAAATATTCCAATATAATGACCGGGCTGTTTACTTTAAGTAACTGCATGGCACCATTGACGATAACCGATTCTGATCCCTCTGTATCAATTTTGATATAATCCGGGCGGATATTGTTTTCATCCGTAAAATGGTCGAGTGAGGTGCAACGGATCTTTGTCATTTGCTTCTCCGCTTTGCGGAACCATGCTTGACGCTCATATTGAGTCGTATCCGCAGCGTCGTATTCACTGTACTGAGGTTCGAAAGAATAGAAGTCCACCATTTCTTCCCGCTCACCCGCCATGAAAGGATGGATGTGGATACCCGGCCGGTCCCTTACATTTTCTTCCAGCATTTCAAAGCTAAGAGGCGAAGGCTCCAGTGCGTGAACGGTCGCTCCGCACCATGCGGCCAGCCGGCTATAAAATCCATAATGCGCGCCGACATCGATAAAGGTATCACCCGCTTTCAGGTTCAGCAGTAAGTATAATGTCAGCCGTAACTCCGCATCATCGGATCTTCCACCGGTGAGGTAGATATCCGTTCCGGATGGTAGTCCTACATTCATCGTTTCGCCCCAGAATACATTCGCGGTCACTTTTTTTGAAACTCCGGTCAGCGGATACAGGATCATTTTCTGTGCCATTGCGGTGCAGTAGCGCGCAGGGGCATGGACATAACGCTGCCAGCGCGTTCCTTTGGCAAGGGCGCGGGTCTTTTCGAAACTCGTTATGATCGTTGCAGAAGGCAAATATTCAGTAATTAAACTTTTCTAAACGGCAAGCTAAACAATTCATGATTTTTCCTTTAAGGTTTCCTGAAGATCACGCAGAAAGTTAACGCCACGACGCAAAGGCGCCGCGGCGCCACGATAATGATCACCATTCTGAAATAATACAGCAATCGCTGCCATTTAGTAAGCTCCAAACTATCGGGTACCGCTCGCAGCTTGCAGCTCACAGCTCCTAGCTTCCCTCTTGCAGCTTTTTCGTATCTTTGCAGCTTTCAGAAACATGAACCGCATCTACTTCGATAACGCTGCTACTACCCCGCTGGAACCCGCTGTCCTTGAGGCCATGATGCCTTATATGACCACGCATTTCGGGAATCCTTCTTCCATTTATTCTTATGGCAGGGAAAGCCGGCTGGCGATCGAGAATGCGCGCAAATCCGTCGCCAAATTACTGAACGCGCATCCGGGTGAGATATTCTTCACCAGTGGCGGGACAGAAAGCAATAACACGGCCATCCTCTCCGCGATCCGCGATCTGGGATGCACCCATATCATCACATCACCGATCGAACACCACGCGGTACTGCATACTGTTGAGCATTTCGATCACCGTGGTGAAGTGACCAGCAGTTTTGTGAAATTGCTGCCCAACGGACATGTGGACCTGGATGACCTGGCACATCAGCTGGAGAATGCGACGGGCCGTTGCCTCGTCACCCTCATGCATGCCAATAATGAGATCGGCAACCTGCTCGATATCGATGCGGTCGGCAATCTCTGTAAAAAACATAACGCCATCTTCCATTCGGATTGTGTACAGACGGTCGGACATTATCCGCTCGATCTGCGCAAAACTCCGGTACATTTCATTTCTGCGGCCGGACATAAATTCCACGGTCCGAAAGGCATCGGCATCTTATACATCAATGACAATGTGAAGATCAAGCCCTTCATCATGGGAGGCGGACAGGAACGCAACATGCGCGCCGGTACCGAGAATCTGTATGGCATCGTTGGATTCGCAAAGGCACTCGAGCTCGCCATGCAGAGTTTTGAAAAAGACAGCAAACAGATCCAGGAAGTGAAAACGTATATGGCAGACCGCCTGCGTGCGGAGATCCCTGGTGTGCAATTCAACGGAGATGCCGAAGGGCGTTGCCTGTATACCGTACTCAGTACAGCTTTCCCCAAAACAGAAAGATCAGAGATGATCCTTTTCAATATGGACATGAACCAGGTCTGCGTCTCTGGTGGCAGCGCCTGCAGCAGCGGTGCCGACGTTGGCAGTCACGTCATCCGCGCCATCAACAACAGATCGGAAGAGC
>JAKPSI010000035.1 GCA_029555415.1 Bacteroidota bacterium
CGGAATGCGGTCCTGATATTTTCTTCATCGGTTCCTTTGCCTGCAAGTAAGCGCTGTGCCAGTACCCGCGAGGCTTCCAGCACGGTGGGATCGTTCATCATCATCAATGCCTGCAAAGGTGTATTGGTCTTTGAACGCTTCACTTCACACTGATCCCTGTTGCTCGCATCGAACAGGATCATGGAAGGAGGCGGAACCGTCAGTTTAATGAAAGTGTACATACCACGACGGTAGAGGTTACTGTCCTTATCCTGTTTGTACGTTGCTAACTGTCCGCGACCGGAAGTTGCAGCTTCCCATAATCCTTTCGGCTGATAGGGTTTCACACTGGGACCACCAATGGTCTCGTTCAGTAATCCGCTGCTGTATAAAACGAGGTCACGCACAAATTCAGCAGCCAGACGGTTACGCGGTCCGCGTGATAACCATTTATTCTCGGGGTCTTTCTTTATTTTTTCCGCATCGGCTTTAACGGATTGTCTGTACGTGGCCGACATCAGGATCTGTTTGATCATTCGTTTCACATCCCAGTGGTGTTCCATGAAATCGGCGGCAAGCCAGTCGAGCAATGCCGGATGCGAAGGCAATTCGCCCTGCATACCGAAATCTCCGGAGGTCTTAACGATACCCCTTCCGAAAATATCCTGCCAGATCTGATTGACGAAAACCCTTGCTGTGAGCGGGTTCTGTTGACTAACGGTCCATGCCGCCAGTCCGATCCGGTTACGCGGGAATTTAGTGGTGTCGAATGGCAGGATGGATCGTGGCGCGCCGGCGGAAACCGGATCACCGGGCTGATCGTACACCCCTCTCCTTAATATATAGGTCTGCCGCGCGGTATCATCGGCCATCACAGAAACGGTCAATGCCATCGTATCCGTTTTGCGGATGAAGGAAAGCAGGTCCTTTCTGTCTTCGTCCGTAATGCGGATCATCGGATTCTTCGCGGGTTTTGAAATACTTACGTCGCCTTCATATCCCTGCTCTTTCGTGTTATTGAAGAAAGCGAGCATGGAGAAATAATCCTTCTGACTGAACGGATCATATTTATGATCGTGGCACTGCGCGCATTCCAGTGTAATGCCGAGAATTCCTTTGCCGAATGTTTTTGTTTTGTCTTCCAGGTATTCCATCCGGTATTCTTCCGGTATCACACCACCCTCTTCCGTGTATTTATGATTGCGGAAAAATCCCGTAGCCAGTTTTTGTTCCGCGTTCGCGCCGGGCAGCATATCACCCGCGATCTGCCAGGTCAGGAACTGGTCGTACGGCATGTTCTTATTGAAAGCATGGATCACCCAGTCGCGCCAGGGCCATTGCGTACGCACATTATCATCCTGATAACCGTAACTATCGGCATAGCGCGCCACATCCAGCCAGTGCACCGCCATCTTTTCACCATACTGCGGTGTTTGCAGCAGGCGGTCGATCATTTTTTCATAAGCTTCCGGAGACGCGTCATTCATGAACTGGTCCATTTGCTCCACGGTGGGCGGCAATCCGGTGATATCAAGCGCTGCGCGTTTAAGCAGTCTTTCTTTATCCGCTTCTTCATTGGGATCAAGACCGGCTTCTTCCATTTTTGCTAAAGTAAAATTGTCGATCTCGTTCTTTACCCATTGCTTGTCCTTCACTTCCGGTATCGCGGGTTTGCGGGGTGGAGAGAACGCCCAGTGTGTTTCATACGGCGCGCCCTGTTTGATC
>JAKPSI010000036.1 GCA_029555415.1 Bacteroidota bacterium
CACACAGAACGCGGGCAGGTTGCTGTTCTCACTGCCGAGACCATAACTCAGCCAGGAACCCATGCTCGGGCGGTTGCCTACCTGTGCACCGGTCTGGAAGAAGGTCAGCGCCGGATTATGATTGATCGCTTCGGTGTACATGCTGTGCACGAAACAAAGATCATCCGCTACGCGTGCCGTATGCGGTAACAGTTCACTGATCCACGCGCGGTGTTGTCCGTACTGATCGAATTTGAACGCGGTCCCTGCCAGCGGGAACTTGGTCTGATTGGCCGTCATGCCCGTCAGCCTTTGTCCCATGCGGATCGAAGCGGGAAGGTCTTCCCCGAATCTTTCCTGCAGCATCGGTTTATAATCGAACAGGTCCAGCTGCGAGGGCGCGCCGTTCTGGAACAGATAGATGATCCGTTTGGCGCGTGGCGCGAAATGCGGGAGACCCGTTATGAGCGCATCTTCATCCGGACCACCGAAGAGATCAGGGATGAGCAATGAGCCCAGGGCTACACCGCCGATACCCGCGCCCAGCCTTGATAAGAACCGGCGGCGGTTGTACTGCAGATGATGTTCCAGTATTTCTTTTTCCACGTTCAGGTTTTTGTGATGGCCTCTTCCATGTTATAGATCGCATTGATCGTTTTCATGAGCGCGGCCAGTTTGATCGGATCTGCTTTTTTATCCAGCGGATACTCTCCCGCTTTCAACGTAACGGTTGCATCCAGTTTCTTTTCCCGGAACAACTGCCACTGATCTTTGAAATAGGTCAAAAGAATATCTTCTTCTTTCGCATTCGCTTTGCGGCAAATGATGCGGCGGAATGCGGTCCGGATATTCTCTTCATCAGTTTCTTTGCCGGCCAGCAGCCGCTGCGCCAGTACCCTTGAAGCTTCCAGCACCGTAGGATCGTTCATCATCATCAGTGCCTGCAACGGGGTATTGGTCTTCGATCTTTTTACTTCACACTGATCCCTGTTGCTCGCATCGAACAGGATCATGGAAGGGGGCGGCACGGTAAGTTTGATGAAGGTGTACATGCCGCGGCGGTAAAGATTGCTGTCCTTATCCTGTTTGTAGGTTGCCAGTTGACCGCGACCGGATGTAGCGGCTTCCCATAATCCTTTCGGCTGATAGGGTTTCACACTGGGACCACCAATGGTCTCATTCAGTAATCCGCTGCTGTACAAAACCAAATCGCGCACGAATTCAGCGGCCAGCCGGTTACGTGGTCCGCGTGATAACCATTTATTCTCGGGGTCTTTCTTTATTTTTTCCGCATCGGCTTTAACGGACTGTCTGTAGGTGGCCGACATCACGATCTGTTTGATCAGTCGTTTTACATCCCAGTGGTGTTCCATGAAATCAGCAGCAAGCCAGTCGAGCAATTCCGGATGCGATGGCAGTTCTCCCTGCATACCGAAATCACCGGCGGTCTTAACGATGCCCCTGCCGAAAATATCCTGCCAGATCTGATTGATGAAAACCCTTGCTGTGAGCGGGTTCTGCGGGCTGACGGTCCAGGCCGCAAGTCCGATCCGGTTACGCGGGAATTTAGTGGTATCGAATGACAGGATGGAACGGGGCGCGGCGGCGGACACCGGATCACCGGGCTGATCGTAGACGCCTCTCCTTAATATATAGGTCTGCCGTGCGGTATCATCAGCCATCACTGAAACGGTCAGTGCCATCGTATCCGTTTTGCGGATGAAGGAAAGCAATTCTTTTCTGTCGGCATCCGTAATGCGGATCATCGGATTCTTCGCGGGCTTTGAAATACTCACGTCCCCTTCATAGCCCTGCTCTTTCGTGTTGTTGAAGAAAGCCAGCATGGAGAAATAATCCTTCTGGCTGAACGGATCGTATTTATGATCGTGGCATTGCGCGCATTCCAATGTGATACCCAGAATGCCTTTGCCGAAGGTTTTTGTTTTGTCTTCCAGATATTCCATCCGGTATTCTTCCGGGATCACACCACCCTCTTCGGTGTATTTATGATTGCGGAAAAATCCCGTAGCCAGTTTTTGTTCTGCATTCGCGCCGGGCAGCATATCACCCGCTATCTGCCAGGTGAGGAACTGATCATAAGGCATGTTCTTATTGAAAGCATGGATCACCCAGTCGCGCCAGGGCCATTGTGTACGCACATTATCATCCTGATAGCCGTAGCTGTCCGCATAGCGTGCCACATCCAGCCAATGCACCGCCATCTTTTCACCATACTGCGGTGTTTGCAGAAGACGGTCGATCATTTTCTCATACGCTTGCGGAGTTGCGTCATTCATGAACTGGTCCATCTGCTCCACGGTGGGCGGTAATCCGGTGATATCAAGCGCTGCGCGTTTAAGCAGTCTTTCTTTATCCGCTTCTTCGTTGGGATCCAGACCGGCTTCTTCCATTTTTGCTAAAGTAAAATTGTCGATCTCGTTCTTTACCCATTGCTTGTCCTTCACTTCCGGTATCGCGGGTTTGCGGGGTGGAGAGAACGCCCAGTGTGTTTCATACGGCGCGCCCTGTTTGATC
>JAKPSI010000037.1 GCA_029555415.1 Bacteroidota bacterium
AGGCGATGGCGCGCATATCGGTGAAGTGGTGAAAGATGGCGCGGCCGCACAGAGCGGTTTGAAAAAAGGTGATGTGATCACGAAGATCAATGATGTACCCGTCAGTTCATTCACGGAACTCCAGGGTGCTGTAGCTTCTTACAACGCAGGCGATAAAGTGAAGATCACGTACAAACGTGATGGCGAAGAAAAAACAGTAGCCTCAATACTGACCGCCAAGACCGCTGCTTTCGATGAGATCGCGCAGTCGAACATCGGCGACAGACTGGGTGCGGAACTGCTGAACCTCGATCCCAAGAAGGCACAGTCCTATGGCGTGGAAGGTGGTGTGATCGTGAAGAAGATCAAAGCTGATGGACCGATCAGCCGCACGCGTATGCAGGATGGATTCATTATCACCAGCATCAATGGTGAGGACATCAGCAATATCAATGACCTCAGCAAAGTATTGTCACAGCTTGAAGGCAGTGTACGCCTTGAAGGGATCTATCCCGGCTATGACGGAACGTATACCTATCCCCTGAATCTGCAGGATCAGTAAGAACATCGGATCAAAGAAAAGCCCCCCGACTGTAAACGTCGGGGGGCTTTTTTATATAGTGATGTCCAATTATTTCTCAAACACAAAGTAACCGAAAGGTACCAGTATCAGATCGCGGATGGTACCGAGATCTTTCTGTTCGTTGCTGAACACATTCCGGTAAGCCCCTTTTACATTATTATCATTGATCTCCACGGACAAGGTTTCTGCCGTGAAATTCAGGAAAACGAGCACTTCTTTTTCGCGCCAGCGGCGGAGATACGCCAGTATCTGTTTTCCGGCGTTGGTCTTGACCCGGATCGTACGCACCGAAGTATCGCCACCCCGCAGGGCCGGATGTTCCGTATGGAGCCGAAGCAGGGCCTGATAAAATCCATGCAGCTGGTATGTACCGTTCCATTCGATCGGATCCTTGTCGAAGAACGCGAGTCGTTTGGTATTCGGCAGTTCCTGTCCGGAATACAATAACGGGATCCCGTTCCAGGTGCTGCTGAATACCGCCAATGCGGGTGCCAGGGGGCCATACTTTTCGAATTCCGTTCCGTTCCAGCTGTTCTCATCATGATTAGTGGTGAACCAGGCGCGCATGGTATGATCACCCAGATCATCATAGCGCTTCAGGATATTCATCAGGTCCGTTGTATCACCGGGGGCTTTCATGTATTCTGCCGCATGGTGCATCCATGACCAGCTGTAACTGGCATCGAATACTTCTCCGTATGCGGGATGTTCGAGCTCATCGAATTCACCGAGCCAGAAAAGTGGTTTCACCGCATCGAGTGCGGGACGGGCTTCTTTCCAGAAATCAAGTTCCACCCAAAAGGCAAGATCACAGCGGAATCCATCGATATCGGATCCTGTTACCCACCATTTCATCGCGTCGATCATGGCGGCACGCAGGGATGGGTTTTTGAAATTCAGTTCGATGATATCGTCCATGCCGGAAGCGGCTACGAATGCATTGGTGACGGGGTCCTGTTCGAAGTACTCAGGGTTGGTCCAGGTCCAGCGGTGATCCCATCCGGTATGATTAGCGACCCAGTCGAGGATCACTTTGAATCCCATTTCATGGGCCTTCGCTACGAGGTTCCTGAAGTCCTCCATGGTACCGAATTCCGGGGCAACATCCGTAAAATCAGAACAGGCATAGTAACTGCCCATGGTTCCTTTCATGTTCTTCTGTGCGATCGGGGTGATGGGCATGAACCAGAGTGTCTGAACACCCATGTCCTTCAGCCGTGGTAAATGCGGCAGAAATGCATTGATGGTCCCCTCCTGTGTATACTGACGAAGGTTGACCTCATAGATATTCGTGGAATTTGCCCAGGGTACGGGTTTGTAACGGGTAGATGAATACATAAGTCGGGTTGTGGTTCGGCAAAAATACGGTACGAAATTTTGAATTTTGAGTTTTGAGTTATGGGTTGCGGGTTGGCGTAATAAACTGAAAGCTATCTTCTCACTGCTTCCTTCACTGCTATTTATTGCATAATACAAGACCACCGGCAAACAATTTCACTCAATCTGTGTTCTTTTCTATGTGTACCTAAGTGACTAAGTGAGCTATGTGTTTAAGCTTTTCTCTCAGTGCCCTTTTTATAATTCCTTAATTTTGACCCGTGAAACAATTCGACGTCCCCATCATATACCGGAGTCCGCTGATCAGCGCGATCAAGAAGAAAAGAAAGGAAGCGGATAAGCTGAAGAAGGATTTCCGTCCTACCCTGCTGGATTTCGGCCCTATTCAGATCAGCCTGGCCCGCCACTTCGGATTTTGTTACGGCGTGGAGAACGCGATCGAGATCGCATTCCGGACCATTGATGAGAACCCCGGCAAACGCATCTTCTTACTCAGTGAAATGATCCATAACCCGCAGGTGAATGCGAACCTTCAGGAACGTGGTGTTGTTTTTTTACAGGATACGTATGGTAAACAGCTGATCCCTTTCGAAGAACTGAAAGCGGATGATGTGGTCATCATACCGGCATTCGGTACCACACTGGAGATCGAACAAAAGTTGCAGGCGATCGGCATCCGGACCGAAAAATACAATACGACTTGCCCCTTCGTCGAAAAAGTATGGAACCGCGGAGATGCGATCGCAAAGCAACGCTACAGCATCATCATTCACGGTAAACCGAAACATGAAGAAACCCGTGCTACCTTCTCACATGCCGCGAAAGGCGCACCTTCTGTCATTGTGAAAGATATGGAGGAAGCCATCATGCTGGGTGAATTCATCAGTGGAAAAAAAGCGGGAGATGAATTTTACACCACATTCGCAGGACAGTATTCCGAAGGATTCAATGTGCAGCATGATCTGCAGCGGATCGGGGTGGTGAATCAAACGACCATGCTGGCGAGTGATACGCAGGCCATCGCGGATCATCTGAAACAAGTGGTACTGCAGACCTGGCCCGGTGAGACCGAACGATTCGCCGATACGCGCGATACGTTGTGTTACGCCACACTTGACAACCAGACCGCGGTGCAGGGGATGCTGGATGTGCAAGCCGATCTGGCCATCGTGGTAGGCGGATACAATTCATCCAACACATCCCACCTCGTTGAATTATGTGAAGAGAAACTGCCGACCTATTTCATCAGCAATGAAGAGAAGCTGATCTCGAAAGAACTGATCGAACATTATAATTTCCATACAAAGGAGATCCTTCAAACAAAGGACTTCCTCCCCTCCTCCACACCGGTTCACATCCTGATCACGAGCGGCGCTTCCTGTCCGGATGCGATCGTGGAAGCGGTGATCGCGAAGCTGGTGGGATTCTTTAAAGATGCGAGGTCGTTGACAGAGATAAGCTACTAGCCCCGAGCTGCAAGCTACAAGGGTATTCTAAAGTGCTCTGAGTTGCGTTCAGCAATTTATATCATTACATCAGTGGACATCGCCGGACAAGCGAAGCAGTGTTGATCATTACAGGAGTGATGAATTACTTATAATGCGGCTACGAAGCGTCTTGCAGCTAACAGCTAATAGCTTACAGCAAACAAAAGAGGCCAGCTGTTTCCAACTGACCTCTCATTATCATTTCTCCATTATCCACTATCCATTATCACTTCTCCATTATCACTTTTCCATTATCACTTCTCCATTATCACTTCTCCATTATCACTTATACATTATCTCATAATATTCGTGTGCCATGCGGTTGGAATCAAAACGGAAGCGTACGTCTTCCATACCGTTCTTGACCACCTGGCGCCATGTATTGTATTTATCGTAGTACAGCGGGAGAATTTCATTTTCGAGGATCTCATAAAGTTTATTGAGATCGTATTCATCCTGCTCATGAACAGCCATGTTCCCGTAATCCGCCATTGGAACGACGAATCCGTTATGACCATGATTGATGAATTCAGGGATCCAGCCATCGTTGGTACTGAAGTTCACCGCACCGTTCATGGCGGCGGTCATACCACTGGTACCGGAAGCCTCGCGGGGAACGCGGGGATTGTTCAGCCAGCAGTCAGCCGCCTGTTTGAGGCGTTTGGAAAGTCCGAGTTCATAACCGATCAGTACGGCCATGTTCTTGTATTGCTTGCTGAGATGAACGAGCTGGTTGAATTCGCTGATCGCGGGATGATCGACAGGGTAAGGTTTACCGGCCCAGATGATCTGAACGGGATACTTTGAATTCTTCATCAGTCTTTCAAAGCGTTCTTCCGCGGTCGTGATCAGTCCGGCACGTTTGTACCCGGCGAAGCGGCGTGCCCAAACGATCGTGAATACATCGGGATTGAAGATCTTGCCGGTTTGGTCGGCCACGATCTCAAATGCCCTTTTCTTCAGGTATTTCTTGCGGTCATCGAATCCGTAATGATCTCCCGCTTCATTGAAACGGTAGAGTTGTTTATCGGCCCAGTAGCGCCAGTTCTGCGCATTGGTGATGGATTTGATCTCGCAGATATTATCGTATTTGCTCCACATGGCGCGTGATACGTGCCCGTGCAGTTCAGATACACCATTCGCGATGTGCGCGAAACGGAGCGCGGCGAGCGAGTGGTTGAACTGATTATCCGGCATACCGGTCAGTTCTTTCACCTGTTCAACGCTGAGCCCGCAGAAATAACTCATCTTATGACAGAGGAAGATATCGTGCTTTTCGTTACCGGCTTCTTCAGGCGTGTGGGTAGTGAACACCAGACGCTTCTTCACTTCAGCCAGGTTATTCCTGAATTTGTTGTAGAGATAGAAAGCGGCGGAAAGGCCGTGCGCTTCATTCAGGTGATACAGCTCAGGATTGAAACCGAGCATATCCATCAGTTTGGCACCACCTACTCCGAGCAGGATGAACTGCGCAACCTTGGTAGCGACATTCGCATCGTACAAACGGTGCGTAATGGTCTGGGAAACATAATCGTTCTCCGGAACATCGGTGGAGAGCAGGAACAGCGGAGCTGTTTTGAAGGTTTCGGGGTTGAGGTAGAACACCTTTACCCAAACCGGATGCTCGTGCACCATGATCTGGAATTTGATGCCGGTATCTTCGAGGAAGCTGTATGATTTTTCATTCCAGGCGGTGTCCAGGGTCTGGTCCTGATTCCGCTCCTGATCGTAGTAACCGTATTTCCAGAGGATACCAACGCCAACGAGATTCTGACGGAGTTCATAAGCACTGCGCAGGTGAGAACCGGCGAGAAAACCTAAACCACCGCTGTAGATCTTGAGGGGCTGGTGTGTGGCGAACTCCATTGAGAAATAAGCCACGCGTTTTTTATAACGATCATCAACAGGGTAAGGGACTGAATAAGAGGTAAAACTCATAATGTGTTGTTTTTACACGAAGGCGCAAGATAATTCATAATCCCGAGAATATACAGTGGTACGGGACCAAGCAATAAATGGCCTGATTTTGTTGAAAAAATGGACGGAAAAATCATTTTTTGTTGGGTGACCTTTTGTTTGAGCCCGGTTTGACGTATTTCTTCCTGGCGAAGGACCCGTTAAAGGAACAACGGAGACCACGATGGGACCCGCAGCCTTCTTCTTCATTGAGTGTGACGGAGTTACCTGTAAAAATAAAGCTCAGTTTACAGGGATCCCCGTTCTCCGTATACTCGGCACGGTTAGGTCCGCGGAGGAAGGCCTCCCCTTTCAGCTCGCCATTACAATCCCCGTTCTCAAAATGGATAAAGAAAGTAAGGCGGTCCGGTTTACGGCTGTCGCGGATAGAAACCAGATTCATTTTCCCGTTGGCGTAGTCAGCTGAGAGTTTATGCTTACGGCCCAGGGTATCGATCGGGTTGATGAGTTCGGTCACTTTGTCTTCCAGGGCTTCGGTCATGATCAGCATGAAACTATTAGCGGCCTCGTTGAGGACAAATACATCTTTACCATCACTGAATGTGCCATCCGGATTCCGGCGCATGACACTCTTGTTGATCGTTAAACGTTTATCGATGAAAACGGATTGTGCAGTGGCCGCGGACTGATCCGGCTGCAGTACCGGCATACCGGCGATGAATGCATTCGATTTACTGAAGGCAAGCAGGAAGCCCGTCTTTTTCCCATTATGGACGGCTTTGACGAAGAGGTAGGTCTCCCCTCCTTTAACCGCGACTTTCCCGAAAGGATAGAGCTTTGGTTTCGCATTCTTACCCAGCGTTTTTGCCAGTACACTGTCCGGGACGAACTGGGTGAAAACCTTATAGCTGATGAGGAGAGAATCGGCATCCTTTTTCAGCAGGATGGAATCACTCCAGACGGCCGGCATCTGCAGGGGCTGGAAGAATTCAATGAAGTCATTGATCTCCACCGGGTCATCGCCGGAAAGGGATACTTTCTTCTTGGACTTACAGGCCAGCATCAGAGCGGGCATCAGGAGGAGGATCAGGAGATTTTTCCGGGCAACCATGGTACACTATTGGAACCCGAATGTAAGCGATTCCCGCTTCCCTGTCAATAGTAAAAAAATTGGCGGTATCCTTCCTTTTTTTTAGATTAGCCTAAATTTTATTTTAGACATGCTGAAGTTTTCCACCAGCGAAGAGAATTATATCAAGGCGATCTATCACTTACAGGAAGGGGAATCGACCGTTACGACCAACGCGCTGGCGCAGGAACTGCACACGAGGCCGGCATCCGTAACGGATATGATGAAGAAACTGAAGACGAAGAAATTGCTGCATTACCAGCCCTATCAGGGATTCCGGCTGAGTCCGGAAGGCAGCAAAGTGGCACTGGGCATCATCCGCCGTCACCGGCTCTGGGAGTTCTTCCTGGCCGAGAAGCTGGAATTCAGCTGGGAGGAAGTGCATGAAGTGGCGGAAGACCTGGAGCACGTAGGGAGCAAGAAACTGATCGACCGGCTGGATGCCTTCCTGGGCTTTCCTCGTTTCGATCCGCATGGCGACCCGATCCCCGACAGCAATGGAAGGATGAAACCAAGTCAGCAGATCAGCTTAAGTGAGGTAGCCCTGAACCGCACGGTGATCGTTCGTCATGTTGCGGACCAGTCGGCCGGCCTGCTCGAACTCCTTCGTCACAAAAAGATCAGCATCGGTACCCGTATGGAAGTGAAAAAAAGATTCGCTTATGACCAATCGGTCGAGATCCGCATCAAACCCCACCCGCTGTTCACGATCAGTGAGCAGTCGGCCAAAAACATATTTGTGAGCTATGGCGAATGAACGGCATATAAGAAGATCCCTGAGTGAAGTGCATGGGAGCGTTGACACCACCCAGGTGAACCGCCCTGTTTGGAGGAAGATCCTCTCCTTTTTCGGACCCGCTTACCTGGTCAGTGTAGGTTACATGGACCCCGGCAACTGGGCAACGGACCTGGCGGGTGGCAGCCAGTTCGGGTACAGCCTGATCTGGGTGCTGCTGATGAGTAACCTGATGGCATTGCTGCTGCAGAGCTTATCAGCGCGGCTGGGCATCGTACGCGGGCGCGATCTGGCACAAGCTAACAGAGAAGTATACCCTAAATTCATCAACATCCCTTTGTATGTGCTGGCGGAAGTGGCCATCGCGGCCTGTGATCTGGCGGAAGTACTGGGTATGGCGATCGGGATCCAGTTGCTCACCGGATTGCCGCTGATCTGGGGCGTGCTCATCACCGTATTGGATACATTCCTGCTGTTATTACTGCAACGGCTGGGCATGCGGAAGATGGAGGCGTTCATCATCGGACTCGTCTTCATCATCGGACTCTCCTTCTTTATCGAGATCTTACTGGCCAAACCGGTTTGGGGTGAAGTGGTGACGGGATTCGTACCGCGCCTGCAGAATGATACGGCACTGTACATCGCGATCGGTATCATCGGTGCCACCGTGATGCCGCATAATCTGTACCTGCATTCGGCGCTGGTGCAAACACGTAAGATCCAGCGCGATCCAGATGGGATCAAAAAAGCATTACGGCTGAATTTCTGGGACAGCACCATCGCACTCAATCTGGCCTTCCTGGTCAATGCGGCGATATTGATACTGGCCGCGACCGTATTTTTCAAATCAGGCCGGCATGATGTAGCGGAGATCAAGACCGCCCACCAGTTGCTGTCGCCACTCCTCGGCAATGCATGGGCACCCCGATTATTCGCGATCGCGCTGATCGCATCGGGACAAAGTTCCACGATCACCGGAACACTGGCCGGACAGATCATCATGGAAGGTTATCTGCACTTGCGTATCAACCCGGTGGTACGGCGGCTGCTGACCCGTATGATCGCGATCATTCCTGCGGTGCTGGTCATCCTGATCAAAGGTGAATCGAACATGGACTACCTGCTGGTGCTGAGTCAGGTGATCCTGAGTCTGCAATTAGGATTCGCGATCATACCGTTGATCCATTTTGTGAGTGATAAGCATACCATGGGAGCTTTCGCCATCAAACCCCTTACCCAGATCATGGCCTGGGTGATCACTGCGGTACTGGTTTACCTGAACCTGCGCATGGCATCCGAACAGGCCACCAATTATTTCACGGAGAGCGGCCATTGGGGATGGAAACTGCTGATCATCACCGGAGGTGCTCTATTCATTTTGTTGCTGCTCGTCACTACGATCTATCCGTTGGTGCGCCGTAAAAAACGAATGGCATCTGCGTTGTTACATACTGGACCGGGCACCATCGCCGCACTGGAAGTCCCTGCCTACAAGAAGATCGCGGTGGCACTGGAATTCAGTCAGCATGACTCCAAACTCCTGGCACATGCGATCGGGCAAAGCCGCCCGGACACCATACTGGAACTGATCCACATCGTGGAAAGCGTTTCCGCCACCTTCTATGAACAGGATAGTGATGACCTGGAAACCAGAAAAGACCAGGAACAGCTGAATGATTATGTGCGGCAGTTGAATGAAAAAGGAATCAAAGCGGAAGCACGATTGGGTTTCGGTGGCCGCGCCACAGAGATCATCCGGATCGTGAAAGAGAACAACGCGGAAATGCTGGTGATCGGCGCCCACGGCCATACCGGCATCATGGATATTTTATTCGGTCAAACCATTAATACGGTGCGGCACGGGGTGAAGATTCCGGTGCTGGTGGTGAATGTTTGATGAAATTTTGAAATTTGAATTTTGAGATTTGAATGAGAGGGGCACTCCTGATAAATTCAAATTTTATCTGCATAGGACAGGTGTAAGAAAGCCGAAATGAACTTTACGACGAACGGTACTAAATGAAAAGCTACGATCACAATGAATCTTCGCCAATTCAAAACTCAAAACTCAAAATTTTCTTCACCCGTGTTGTTTCGAGTGCTCCCTCAGCAAATGTTTGAACCTGCTGAACGTTTCGGGTTTGATGTTGAGATAAGAGGCGAGGTATTTCTGGGGAACGCGTTGCATGAGTTCGGGGTTCTTCACCACGAAATTGAGGAAGCGTTCGCGGGGTGACATCTTCACGAGCTGGATCTGCCAGCGGTCTTTGATCACCATGGCATAAGTGATGAGCAAACGGGCCAGGTGTTCCATTTTATGGGAGCTGGCATATACCGCTTCCAGGTCTTCATACTTGATGGAAACAAGATGACAGGGTTCAATGGTCTCCAGGGAATACTCTGATGGCAGGCGGCTATGAAATGATTCCTGACAAAGGATCAGATGTCCCTCATAGGATATCTGAGTATTGATCTCCTGATGCCCTTTTTTATAGTATTTCCGGACCAGTCCTTTAGTAATGAAGTTGAAATGATTCTCGATATCCCCGGCCTGTGTAATGATCTCTTTCTTACCGAATTTGCGCACTTTGATCACTGGCACCAAGTTCTTCTGAAATTCTTCATCCGTGATATCTGAGAAACGGAGCAGATAATTATGAAAAGCCTTTATATTCTCCATGAGTGCAAATACCTCAAAAAGGTACAACAATCAATTGACTTAAATCAATTCTTTTGTTCCCAAAAAAGACTATGCCCCCTGAGCCCGCTCCTGCCTGAATGCCTCAAAAAACATTAAATTTGCGCCGCTGCCGGCCTCGCCGGAAGGTCTTAACTCTTTAAATTAAAAAGCTTTATGGCGCAAAAAATCAAGGTTGCCAATCCTGTGGTGGAACTCGATGGCGATGAAATGACCCGCATTATCTGGAAATTCATCAAAGACAAACTGATCCTCCCTTATCTGGACGTGGATATCAAATATTTCGATCTGGGTGTTGAGTACCGCGACGAGACCAATGACCAGGTGACCATTGATGCCGCCAACGCGATCCGCGAATTCGGTGTAGGTATCAAATGCGCAACGATCACACCTGATGAAGCACGTGTAAAAGAATTCAATCTGAAACAAATGTGGAAGAGTCCGAACGGGACGATCCGCAATATCCTGGATGGTACCGTATTCCGCGAGCCGATCGTGATCAGCAATGTACCGCGTCTCGTTACGAACTGGACCGCTCCGATCATCGTTGGCCGTCACGCATTCGGCGATCAGTACCGCGCTACCGATACCGTGATCAAAGGAAAAGGTAAACTGACCATGACCTTCACGCCCGAAGGCGGTGGTGAACCCCAGGTTTTTGAAGTGTACAACTACAAAGGCGATGGCGTTGCCATGACGATGTACAATACCGACGAAAGCATCATCGGTTTCGCACGCAGCTGTTTCAACATGGCCCTCAGCAAAAAATGGCCCCTGTATCTTTCCACCAAGAACACGATCCTCAAAAAATATGATGGCCGCTTCAAGGATATCTTTGAAGACATCTATCAGAAAGAATTCAAAGCGCAATACGAAGCAGCGGGCATCACGTACGAGCACCGCCTGATCGATGACATGGTAGCGAGCGCACTGAAATGGAACGGCAACTTCGTTTGGGCCTGTAAGAACTATGATGGTGACGTACAATCTGACACCGTTGCACAAGGCTTCGGTTCACTGGGACTCATGACCAGCGTACTGATCACACCTGATGGCAAGACCATGGAAGCAGAAGCGGCACACGGTACCGTAACCCGCCACTACCGTGAATACCAGGCCGGCCGCCCGACCAGCACCAACCCCATCGCTTCCATCTTCGCATGGACACGCGGTCTCGCTTTCCGTGGTAAACTCGACGGCAACCAGCCCCTGATCGATTTCTGCGAAGCACTCGAGCAAGTTTGCATCGAAACCGTTGAAGAAGGAAAGATGACGAAGGACCTGGCGGTTTGTATCCATGGCAACAAAGTGAAACACGGTGATCATTACCTGTATACTGAGGAGTTCCTGGATGCGATAGATAGTAACTTGCAAAAGAAGTTAGGTTGATAGCCGCAAGCTGTAAGCTGCAAGGGCATTCTAAGAAACATACTTCTGAATTGATATGAAGTCCGCTGATGAGTCAGCGGACTTTTTTTTGTTTTGTCACACCTGCCTGCCGGCAGGCAGGTAGGCACATAGGCCACATGGGAATACACATATAGGTTTTGCAGGACAGTTGCATGCCGATGCAGGAGGCATCTTATTCCTTGATTCAGATCCCTCCTGCATCGGGATGACAATCATTTGCTTTTTTCGACAAAGCAAATGCTGGCATTTTTCTATGTGTGTATAGCTATGTGGCCTATGTGCCTATGTGACAGCATCAGGAGCCCCAGATCTCACCTCAAACAACCTTTTCTTACTTTTACCCGACTATTATACATGCCCCGCTTTCTTTTCATATCGATCCTCCTCATTGCCGGCAGGCTGGTTTCCGCCCAGCAGGTGGACAGCATCTATTTTCACCTGTATACGGACAGCCTGAAAAAAGGACGGCATAACTATATCAATGTGGATGGCAAACTGGCCAACGGGCGCTGGCTTCCGCTTACGGAGAAGGAGGTCATCTTCAGTGCAGACAAAGGGAAGTTCGAAGGGAATGATCTGGTATTGCCTGCGGTGATGACGGAAGAAAAAGTGACCGTGACCGCGGTATTGCGCAGCAAGCCTGAAATGAAGATCGTAAGAACGATCTGGATCAAGACATTGCCCGAACCCGATAAACTTCCGGAACATCAGGATGAACTGCCCACGAAGCGGAACAAGCACACATAAAAAATCCCGTCAAGCAAAGCGGACGGGACCTTCATCAATCATTTATAGATCAGGCGAATTTCTTCGCGTCTTCCAGGAATTTTGCGAGACCCAGGTCCGTCAGCGGGTGCTTCAGAAGTCCGAGGATGGAATCCAGCGGACAAGTACAAACATCCGCACCCACTTCCGCGCAGCGGATGATATGGTTCGGATTGCGGATCGATGCCGCCAGTACTTCTGTTTTATAACCCTGAATGGAATAGATCTGAACGATCTGCTGGATCAGCTGTACGCCATCCCAGCCGCTGTCGTCGATACGGCCGATGAACGGTGAAACGTAGGAGGCGCCTGCTTTTGCGCAGAGGATCGCTTGTCCCGCTGAGAACACCAGTGTACAATTGGTACGGATGCCGTTATCTGTGAACCATTTGATGGCTTTGATGCCGTCTTTGATCATCGGCACTTTCACTACGATGTTGGGGTGAATGGCCGCGAGTTTCTTGCCTTCTTCAATGATGCCATTGAAATCAGTGGAGATCACTTCCGCGCTGATATCGCCGTCCACCAATTCACAGATGGTTTTATAGTGTGCCATGACCGCTTCCTGGCCTTTGATGCCTTCTTTGGCCATCAGGGATGGGTTGGTCGTTACACCATCAAGAATACCTAATTCGTTGGCTTCTTTGATCTGCGCGAGGTTCGCGGTATCAATAAAAAATTTCATGTGCTGAGGTTTTGGGAGAGAGAAAAAAAATGGCAGGCTGATTACATCGCACCGCTCAACCACCTACTCTTGCTGCCTTCCGGCCCTGGGAGGGTTCAGCAGGAGCTGGTCGTGTAAGACCTGCCGGCGCAAAGATAAGGATATGCCGGCAAATGGCAGGCTTGTAATGGGTTTAACGCTGAAAATAGGAACTGACCTTTGTCCAGGCGATCAGTTCATCCGAACGGCCGCCAAAAGCCCGGTAATAGACCAGTATGGTATAGCTGTTCTCGGTCCCGTAATAATTCCCTTCCGTATTCTCGAGGGATAAGGGTGCTCCGGGGGCCGCGTTCACCGGCTTCGTAACATAACTGTAATTATAATAGCCCTGTTTCAGGAACAGTGTTTTCTCGTATACACCCATGCTTTCATTAAAATCCATTTTGGAACCCGCATCGGTGGCATAGCCGGTCAGTTCTCCATAAACATATACGTCCTTTCCGTTATAAGGCTGATTGCCCGGCGGCACGAATGTGAAATGCGTGTATGCATAATCACTTTGCCAGTAGGGATTGTTGCCTTCGCGGTTCTCGATCGTATAGATGCCATCGAGGTCGGTATAATACAGATAGACCTGTTGTTTCCTTTCCACATCCGGCTTGATGAACACGTCGTACCGTTTGCCGGTATCCACGATCCGCTGCATGCGGTCACTCAGCAATTGCAGGCTGCGCAGGTCGATCCAGCGCCATTCTTTACCCGCGGAGAAGGAAGTGCCTTCATCGCTGCTGTATTCATAATAATTACCGCGGAAGATATCCGGACGATCGGTACGCAGGGCGGTGGACCAGATATTATTCTGGAGCATCACGATCTTGAAATCCTGCGGAGAAAATGCACGAACCTGTGAATTGGCGGTATTGATACCTACCTGCAGGCGTTGCAGGGTCTTGAAGTTCGAGGCATTGAAAGGCTGCATGACGGTAGCGCCGATCGACACTTTATTCTCCACTACCAGGAATCGTTTGGTGAAGACGAGTTCATTCTCATGGTCATTGATAAAAACCTTGAGCATATAATTCCCGGAACGCGATGGCGTCATGTTCCTTTCGGGGAACTGGCACTGGTAATGCGTGTAACGGGTCATGGAAATGGAAGAACTCCGGTAATTTGAAATGCGGCTCGACTGGAATCCGCGGATATAATCAAAGCGTTGCAGGTCGCAGGGTGTCCAGTCCGCATTGCATAACTGAAAGCTGTAGTAATAATTCTTGACATCGCCATCGAAATCGTCAAAATGCAGTTCCAGCTGGTCGTTGCTGTTAAGGGATAATACAGGATAGGCATAAATATCACCCGCACGGTAGAGTTTGACGGAATGGACCGAAGCTTTATAAGTACGGTCAGGGTCCTGTGCGGCAGCGATCAGGCTGAGAAGTGACAATAATACGGCCAGGGTGTATTTCATATGAAAGCGCGATGCTTACCTGTAAGTTGCTAAAATTCGGCCAAAAATGAGGGCAAATCTTTTGACAGGCTTATTTTTGTTCAGATGTACGTTTTCCCCATCAAGACAAACTATCCCATTTGAAGGTTGCAGGCTTTATAGCAAACCGGATCGCTTTTAACCAGCAGCAATCCTTTTCAAGGTTCATCATCCGCCTTTCGGTGGCCGCAACGGTCATCAGTGTGGCCGTGATGATCATCACGCTGGCATTCGCGAATGGTTTCCAGGCAACGGTGAGTCAGAAGGTATTCAGCTTCTGGGGACATATCCGTATCCAGGAGAAGCAACCGGACAAAGCGGTGATCGCGGAGGAATCTCCGATCACTGCCAATGATTCGCTGATCAATGTGATCCGTCAGCAACCTGAAGTGGAGAGTATTCACCCTTTCGCGACCAAGTATGCTTTGCTGAAGACGAAGGAAGATATGGAAGGTGTGCTGATCAAAGGATTCGATTCAAGCAATCATTTTGAACACCTGCGTCCTTTCATTTCAGAAGGCAGACCACCGGTACTGACGGACACCGGTTACAGCCGGGAGATCATGATCTCCGCTTTCACCGCGAAACAATTAAAACTGAAAGTGAATGACCGGCCATTCATCTATGTGATGAAACCCGGCGCGGCGGAAGATGATGAGGATAAGATCAAAGTGAACCGGCTGACGGTTTGCGGAATCTACAAAACGGGTATAGAAGAATATGATAAAACATTCTCGATCGCGGACCTGCGGCTGATCCGCAAGATGTACCAATGGAATGCGGATGATGTGGGCGGTTATGAGATCTTCCTGCATGACTATAACAAGATCGACACCACCGTTGAATCGATCTATGAGCTGCCGGGATTCCCCGCTACGTGGAATACGGTAAGTGTGAAGAATATCTCGCCCAATATCTTCGACTGGCTGGCGATGCAGGATGTAACACGTAATGTGCTGATCGGTTTCATGGTGATCGTTGCGGTGATCAACCTGATCACCTGTCTGATCATCCTGGTGCTGGAACGCATCCGGATGGTGGGAATCCTGAAAGCATTGGGTGCGGACGATCTCACTATCCAGAGTATCTTCTTACGTCACGCGCTGATCATCACGGTCACGGGCATCATACTCGGCGCCATACTGGGATTAGGTATTTTGTATCTGCAGCAATACACGGGATTCATCAAACTCAACGAGGAAGCTTATTACATGCGTACCGCTGCGGTGAAGATCGTGTGGTGGCAGATAGGCGCGATCTGCGCCGCTACGTTCGGGATCTGTCTGGCGGTACTGATGGTGCCGACATACCTGATCAGGAAGATCCAGCCGGTGAATGCGATCCGATTCAGGTAGTGATGTATGACATGAGGATGCCGGCTGCAACGGCCGCATTGAGTGATTCGGCCTGTCCGATCCTTGGGATCATGAGTTTCACATCCGCCATTTGCAAAACTTCCGGCCGGATCCCTTTCGATTCATTTCCGATCACAATGATGCCTTCTTCGGGTTTAGGCACTTCACGTATATCCTGCCCATCCAGCGCGGCCGCATAGATCTTTACGTCCGGTTGCGCCTGCAGCCATTCGGGCAGATCGACATAATGCAGTTGCACACGGGCGATGCTGCCCATGGTGGATTGCACCACTTTCGGACTGAAACAATCGGCGCATTCTCGACTGCAAACGACCTGTGAAACACCGAACCAGTCGGCAATGCGGATGATGGTACCGAGATTCCCGGGATCCTGCACAGCATCCAGTAAGAGGATCAACTCGCCTTTTAACCTGACCATGGGCTTCTCTTCAGGCTTACGAAGGACGGCCAGCACCTGATTAGGCGTGGACAATTGTGAAATTCTTTCTAATTCTTCTTCGGTGATGTCTGTAACGGGAAAGGGGTATACCTTGCCTTGCTGTGCTGAAGTCCATTCAGTAAGCGCATAAACGTGATCGATCTGCTCCGGGATCTCCTGGATCAGCTCCGCCAGCAGCTTGGGACCTTCAGCAATGAAGAGCCCTTCCGCATCACGGTGCTTTTTTTGGCCTAAACTTTGGATATATTTGAGTTCCTTTTTACCAGCCATTGTATCGCTTTTAACAATTATGTTCACCGGCAGCACCACTTTGAGAAGAATTTTCGCCCAGGCATCGGTCGCCGGAATGATCCTCAGCCTGTTCAGCGCATGCAATGTAACGGTCCCCCGTCATTATCCCGCCAACAAGCCTTTCGTTTACGAATATAAAATTAAGGTGGAGGCGGACCTCAGCAATAAAGAAAAAAATGAACTGGAATCGGGTCTGACGAACCAGCTGGACGACAGTATCCGGGTCCGGACCGCCCGTAAACTCTTTTACCATGGATTCAATACGCCGGTTCTGGACCATCCCCCCGTGTATGAAAGCGGTAATGCGGATAAATCGGTGATCTTCATGCGGGCCCTGCTGAACGCGCACGGCTATTTCAAGGATACGATCACCTATGACACGACGATGCGTTATGAAAAGGACCAGCAACGGACGACCGTGAACTTTACTGTGAAGCCGGGAAAAGTAGTGCAACTGGATTCGATCAGTTATACGATCAATCATCCGGAGCTGCAGTCGCTCACCGATGGTAGTATGAAAAAAACATACCTCCACCGGAACAGGGCCTTTGCGCGGGATACGATCTCATTTGAACTGGACCGCCTGGTGGATCTTTATCGCAATAACGGATACATGCGATTCAGCCGGGATGAGCTGGTAGGTTTATGGGATACGCTGGATGTTTCCCTGCTGATGCCGACACTGGATCCATTCGCGGACCTCGTTAATCTGCAAACACAAAAAGACAGAAGGGAGAATCCAAAAGCGAATCTGGAAATCCGGCTGCGCCCGGGACTGGATCCCACGCGTCTGACTAAATACTATATCGGACAGATCACCGTGTATCCGGATTATCATGGCGATATCACTGCTGATTCTGTTGCCCAACTGGAAAAACACTCCACTATCGTTGAGGGTGTGAAAGTGGTCTGGTACAATAAGATCTTCAAACCCTCGATCATACCACAGAATATCTATCTGCATAAGGATAGCCTGTATCGTATTTCAGATTATCAGAGAACCGTCGACCGTTTCAATTCACTGGGTGCATGGCGACTGGTGACTATTGAGCCCAGGATCAGGGGCGGCAGTGACACGGTCGATTTCGTGATCAATCTCACACCTGCAAAAAAATATTCTTTCAATACCAACCTGGAAGGATCGAGCAATTACAGCGCGATCGCGGGTAACTTGTTCGGTATCGCGGTGAATGCGGGTGTACAGAACCGAAACTTCGCGAAGGCGGCCAATCAGACGATCACCAATATCCGCTATGGTATTGAAACAGGAAAGGATTCGCTGACGAAGGTCAAGTTCACTCAAACACGGCAGCTGAGTCTGAGCCATACCATTTATTTCCCTCATCCGATCCCCAACAACAACTGGGTACCGGCCAAATTGCGGGAAAATTTCAGGACCGTTTTCTCATTCAATGCTGCCAATACGGAAAGAAGGGAATTGTATAACCTGACCACATTGAATGCATCATGGGGCTATGAATTCCAATGGAAGCATCAGTTATTCTCGATCAAACTGCCGAACATCGAATATTCATCGCTGAGTGTGAAACCCAAACTGAACGACCTGTTCCAGAGCAACCCTTCGCTGCGCAACATCTTCACTGATGGATTCATATCTTCCATAGCACTGGGCTATACTGCAACAGGCGGAAAGAACAGAAGCGTGAATGTATTCCATGCCAATATGGAAGAATCCGGTCTGGTGGCCGGGATGATCCGCAGCAAATTCCTGGACAAGAACCTCTACAAATTCGTGAAGCTGGACGCGGAATTCGTGCGGAAAGTGAATTACAACAAAACGTCATTGGTGATGCGCCTGTTCGCAGGAGCCGGTTATGAATTCAATTCCACACGTGATGCCAACAAGAAGAACAACCTGCCCTTCTTCAAACAGTATTTCGGAGGTGGCCCCAACAGCATGCGTGCATGGGGTTTGCGTAAACTCGGGCCGGGTTCCACCATCAAATCATTCGGTAGCACCGGTATCCCGGAACGTTACGGCGATGTACAGCTGGAAGGCAATATAGAATATCGTTTCCCCATCACCGTTATATCCGGTGTCAAGATCAAAGGTGCTTTGTTCACCGATATGGGTAATGTCTGGTTCCTGAAAAAAGCCGCGGCACCTTCCAATCCGGAAGGCGTCTTCAATATCAACCGGCTGGGCAAGGACCTTGCGGTGGGTATGGGGGGAGGTTTGCGGGTCGACTTCAGCTTCTTCGTAGTGCGGCTTGATTATTCTTACAAAGCCAAGGACCCATCTCCCAAGCCCGAAAATGCGGCGGGGCAGAATGTGTGGTTCTATAACTGGAAACCGCTGAAAGGTCAGTTGCAGCTGGGTATCAGCTATCCCTTCATTTTATGATCCGTGGTGCCGAGTATCGCACGGGCTTCCGTTTCAAATGAAGCCATATCCTGCGCGTCTTCAACTCTGAATTCCCCGATCCGGGTGCGGCAGAGGCTGCTGAGATAGCCGTTGCAGCCTAGGGCTTTACCGAGATCATTGGCGAGACTGCGTATATACGTGCCCGTTGAACAGACCACGCGGAAGTGAAGTACTGGCATTTCGTTCTTCGTGATCTCAAATACTTTGACGGTGACCTTACGCGGCTCGATGATCACTTCCTCTCCCCTTCTTGCCATCTCATACACACGCTGTCCTCCTTGTTTGATGGCGGAGTGCGCGGGCGGCACCTGTAGTATCTCGCCGGTGAATTGTTTCAGGGTTTCTTCAATGAGCGCCGGTGTGATATGATCGTAAGTCTTGAATTGTTCCGGTTCGGATTCCAGGTCATAAGTGGGAGTGAGTGCACCGAGTGTAATGGTACCGGTATACTCCTTTTCCTGCGCCATGTATTCGTTGATCTTCTTCGTGAAACGCCCGGTGCATACGATGAGCAGGCCTGTGGCCAACGGATCCAGGGTACCCGCATGCCCCACTTTTTTGATGCGTACGGTGTTGCGGATCTTGCGCACGGCGTCGAACGAAGTCCAGCGGAGCGGTTTATTGATGAGCAGTACTTTACCTTCTTCGAAAGGATTGAGGAGTGGGTCCATTTCGCAAAGGTCGCTAATTCAGAAGGAATTTTGAATGCTGAATTTTGAAATTTGAATTCATACTAAACAGAATTAATTGAAATAACAGCTCCTGTCTCCGTTAGGGGTGATCCCCACATTCAAAATTCAAAACTTAAAATTCAAAATTATATTGAAAGCCTATTTTTCAACTCGAGGTACTTATTCACCGTGTTCACCGTTAAATTCTCCGGCGTCGTGAGGATGGAAGGAATACCATTCTTGTGGAGTTCAAGGACCATGCGGCGTTTTTCGTAGGCGAATTTTTCAGCAATGGTCTTGATATAGATCTCCTCGATGGTGCCGGCATTGTGGCCAATGAGGCTGCGGAGTTCGGTATTCTCGAAAAAGACGACAAGTAATAAATGATAATGGGCGATCTTCTTGAGGGCGGGCATTTCGCGCTGCAGACTTTCGAGCGATTCAAAATTGGTGAACAGCACCATGAGACTGCGGTTGGTCACGCGGTTGCGGATGACAGAATACAGTTTTTCAAAATCCGCTTCCTGGAACTGCGTTTGCTGGCGGTACAGGGATTCCAGCACCAGGTTCATCTGCGTGGGTTTCTTGTCGGCCACCACGAACGTATCCAGGTTCTTTTCAAAGGTGATGAGCCCGGCGCGGTCCTGTTTCACCAGTGCCACATTACTCAGTACCAGTGTGGCATTGATCGCGTGATCGAGCAGGGTCATGCCGTTGAAAGGCATTTTCATCACACGGCCTTTATTGACCAGGCAATAGATCTGCTGACTGCGTTCATCGGTGTAATTATTCACCATCAGTCCGCCCTTGCGCGCGGTGGCTTTCCAGTTGATGGTGCGGTAATCATCGCCCCTTACATATTCCTTGATCTGCTCGAACTCCATGCTGTGACCCAGCTTGCGGGTGCGCTTCACCCCTACTTCCTGCAGGCGGTTATTGACGGCCAGCAGCTGATAGCGGCGCATCTGCACATAGGAAGGATATACTTTGACAACCTGCTTTTGCGGGATCCAGTAATGGCGTTTGATGAGCGCGAGCGGACCATGCGCGAAAATGTTGATGCTGCCGAAAACATATTCACCGCGGGTGAACGGTGTCAGTTCATATACGATCTGTTTACTGCCACGCACTTTCTCTTTGCGCATCCAGTCGCGCTCCTGGAACTGAAAAGGCAGTTCATCGATCACGGAAAGTCTTACCGGAAAAACATAGCGGCTGGTGACCAGCAGTTCCACTTTATTCGGATCACCGATACTGAAGCGGTCCGTTACGGTACGCTGCGCTTGTATGCCGGAGCGGCTGTACAATAACAGTGTATCCAGCAACACGGCGATCGCCAGGCATAACAACACCAGATTCCCGGCCAGGATCATCTTCGGCACGAAGTAACCCGACAGGTACAGCATGGCGGCCGCACCGGCGATGTAGTAGACGATGTTATTGAGGTAGAACGATTTAAACATAATTGATAATGGATAGTGCATAACTGATAATGACGATTCCAATTCGGCCTATCCGATCATTTTCCAAAATACATATATGCTTGCTCTGCCTATTCTCATTTATTCATTTTCAATTCTCCATTACCTTGGGACATCCATACTCTGCAATATCTGCCTGATCACTTCATCTTCTGTGATACCCTCCATTTCTTTATCCGGTGACAGGATGATCCGGTGGCGGAGTACGGCGGGTACTACGGACAGTATATCATCCGGTGTTACGAAATCGCGGCCGGAGATCGCGGCGGTGGCTTTCGATGCATTCATGATGGCCAGGGATGCACGCGGGGAAGCACCGAGGTAAATGGATTTATGGATACGCGTCTGATGTACGAGTTTAGCGATGAACTGCAGCAGTTTCTCTTCGATCACCAGTGTGCGGATCTGCTGACGCAGGGTGATGATCTGCTGTGAACCCAGTACGGGATGGACGAGATCGAGCGCGACACTGTTGCCCATGTTATGGAACTGACTGAGGATCGCCATTTCTTCCATCTCGGAAGGATATTGCACCACGATCTTGAACAGGAAACGGTCGAGCTGCGCTTCGGGCAACCGATAAGTTCCTTCCTGCTCCACGGGGTTTTGCGTGGCCAGCACCATGAAGGGCTGTGCCATCGGATAGGTCTTGCCATCCACGGTGGCTTGTCTTTCTTCCATGATCTCCAGCAGGGCCGATTGCGTTTTGGCCGGAGCACGGTTGATCTCATCCACAAGGATGATATTGCTGAACACGGGACCTTTCTTGAATTCGAAGGCCGATTGCTGCGGATTGAACACCGGTGTACCGAGTACATCGGAAGGCATCAGGTCAGGCGTGAACTGGATGCGGCTGAAACCGGCATCCACGCTGCGCGCGACGAGTTTAGCGGCAAGCGTCTTTGCCACACCGGGCACCCCTTCAATGAGCACGTGACCATCGGCCAGCAATGCGGTGATGATGAGTTTCACCATTTCGTCCTGACCAACGATGATCTTGCGGATCTCATTACGGATGGACATGACCGCATTATTCAGTTCGGTCAGATCGGTGCGGGGTTGAAATAACTGTTCTTCCATGTTATGCTTTTTGATAGAATGATTCAAGTTGGGCGTGGAAATGCGCCAGTTCATCGGCAGTAACGGCCGGCGAATCCTCCACATATTTTATAAATGTAACGATCCCTCTGATCTCCTGTTCCGGTGCACCGCTTTTATATTGCAGCAGCTGCATGAACGATTCATCCAGATTCGTGGTGGGCAGTTTGTAGCGGTTACGCACATGTTCCAGGAAATAGGAACCCATTTTCCGGCAGAGGTTGCGGTGATCTCCTTTGTCGTAATACAAACGCCCGATCGTTTTGACGAAATCCAGTGAATCGTTACGGGGTGGCGCCATATGCGGGATGATCCGTTGTTTACGGCGCATTTCCAGCAGCGTAAAGATGAGCAGTGCCAGCATGGCGGTCAATAAGGCTGCCCGGAGTGCGGGATGTTTGAAGAGCACGGACAGCCATTTCTGGTTTCCGGAATCCTCATTATCCTCCGCTTTCTTATTCAGGAAATATTCATCCCATACCACTTTTTTCATGGAAGGATCGAAAAGCGACATCAGCTTTTCATAGTAGCGCATGTTATCCCCGTTCAGGAGGAAATAATTACTGAAAGCGAGTGGCGCCAGATGCAAATAGATATGGCCTTTACCTGCCTGCATGCGGATGAAATTGGTGCGCCCATCCCCTTCTGTACCCATGACCTCCGTATAGGTGCCGTTGCTGGAATAGAAAAATGCATCGAAGCGGGCACCGGGATAAGTGAAGGTCCTTCTGTCGTTGAGCATACCATGTACCAGCCGGATATTCAGGGTATCCCTTTTTTCATAGTTGTCGCTGTACTCCGTGTATATATTGGTATTGCAGTCCAGTAATTTTTCAGCGGAACCGGAGATATGCCGGGCACTGATGAACACGTCGTTACCATTCTCCGCGAAAGTGATGAGCCGGTTCATGTCAAATTCGGTGGCCTGGAACTGAGGGGAGACGATGAACAGCAATTGTTTGGATTCATAGGAAGTGATCGAATCCCAGAGCCCGGGCTCTTTGCGGTTGACCGATATCCTTGCCTCCGGAAATTCATCCTTCAGATGTTCATAAGCTACCCAGGTGCCGTAAGGGATCTTGTCCGTCCGGCTCATGGAAAGCCGTTTGTCGAGCGTCCTTTCCTTCTTTTCCTTTGAGCTGAAAAGCAGGATCAGCGCTGCAACGAGCATGGCTCCGATGATATATGGTATCGCTTTACGCAAGATCAGAGATTGCTGTTTGTGTATCTGTCGAATTCATTTTTGATGAATGAGTATCCTTCTTCCGTGACTTCAAACTTCCCGTACCAGGTATATTCATAATGCCGGGTGAGGCGGAAGAAGCCGTCGTACAATTTGGTGGACATCAGGCTGAACAGGTAGTCCGAGTTGGTCTTGTCCTGTTTATAACTGATGATGTTCTTTTCTGACATGCGTTTCAGCAATTGCAGATAATGCAGTCTGACCGCGAGCCGGAGATCCCCTTTCGCAACCGCTTTATCGATCTCCCTGGGATAATTGATGTCGAAGATATTCTCCGGCATTTCTTCTTCAGCGAGTTCACCCGGAGTGAGATCACGCGGTTGCCGGCGGAAGAAACTGAATTCATTCTCCCGCAGGTACCAGATCAGAAAACCGATGAAACCGATGAGTACAATGGCCCACATGAGATTCCTGAACCACTTGCGCTGCAGGAGGGGTTCGTATTCATTCGGGTCCTCTTCTTGTTTTTTGACCACGGGCTTCTTCCTGAAATCGATATCCGCATACCAGAAGGCGTCATCTTTTTTCAGTTTCCGTGCCAGGGAATCACCGTTCCTGCGCTCGTACAAAGTATCTGCCGCATAATCCGTATGGTTGCGGGCAACAAAATATTTTCCGGGGTCCGGTTTCTCTCCATCCGATGATACCGTTTCAATGATCGTTCTGCTGCCGGTTGTGTCCACCCATGAAGTATCATGTGTAACATTCAATGCGCTGGTATCAACAGGAAATGAGGCCGTGTCCACTTGTGCTGCTGCTATCTGTGTCAGCAGGAGCATGGACAACGCGAAACAGCCTTTCCGCAGCAGAGAGATATGCATGATGGAATACGGCATGCTATACTTCCTCCTCGTTTAACCGGAGGGCGGTGCGCCGCGCCAGGCGGATGGGATAAATGATGAAATACCAGATCACGAAGACGATGGACAATGAGAATACGATCGTGGTCAGTATGGAAATATCGTTATACAATCTTGTGATGAATCCTTCAAAGAAGGCGGCGACGGCCAGCACAGGCACGATACCGACCATAAGCTTGACCCCGTCTTTTGCGCCGCGTTTGAACGCGTCGATGCGTCGGACGGTTCCCGGAAAAAGGAAACTCTTGCCGAGTACGATGCCTGCGGCGGAAGCGATGATGAAGGCAGTCATTTCCAGGGTTCCATGCACGAACACGACGAGGAAGAAATCAAGACCCAGGCCATGTGAGGCGAAGATCTGATCGAAGATGCCCACCATGATCGAGTTCTGCCCCATGAGATACAGGGAGGGCAGTGTACAGAAGATCCCGGAAACAAAAATGAGGAAGGCCACACGGATATTGCTGAACATGATCCATATCCAGGTAAAGAAAGGATTACCGTTCTCATAGATCCCGAAAGGATTCTTATTGCGGATATTCTTTTCGGTCTCTTCCAGATACCCTTCACTGAAGATCGAACTGGTCAGTGCGGGATCATCTTTGGATACGAAGTAACCGATCACCCAGAATGCGACGAAGAGAATGAAGGTGAACAGGATGACACGGTGATGCTTGCGGATGGTCAGCGGCAGATCGTATTTCCAGAAATGCACGAGCCGGTTGGTCTCTTCCCTGCGGTTCCGGTAGATGCTCAGATAGATCTTAGAAGCCTCGGAATTGATATAACGCGTGACCTTGCTGGTGGGGTAGAATGTTTTGGCGTACGCGAGGTCGTCCACCAGCTGGCTGAAATGGGATGCCATTTCATCGGCGTCATCGGGTGGATCCTGCTGGTTCTCGAGCCAGCGGTCTTTGTTTTTCTTAATGAATAAGGCTTCGCGCAAATAAAGGGATTCAGCTTGTAAAATACTGTTTTTTGGAAGACGTTGAGCCGGCTTTTCCCTTAAAAACAAAAAACCTTTATCTTCCCGTTACAAAGCGCCGGAACATGGCAGTGATCAAAGTACCGACCAATTTCAATATCGATGTGGAATTCGAGATCCCCGAATTCTACCGGCGTATGCTGGCCTTGCTGGTGGACATGATCATTGAATTCTGCTATGTGTATGTGGCCATCCGGATCCTTTCGAACCTCTACCCGAATTCCGATGACGATGCCATGCGCGCCTACAGCTGGCTGTTGTTCGCACCCTATTTCCTGTATCACCTGATCATGGAGATCACGCTGAACGGACAAAGCCTTGGCAAGAAACTGATGGGCCTCCGGGTGGTGAATGAGAATGGGGGCAAAGCCAGTATCGGTCAGTTTCTGATCCGCTGGTTCCTGCGCGTATCGGATGTATGGATCGTGAGCCTGCTGGTGATCATCGCGTTCAGCAACAGTTTCGGAAGGGATGCGGAAAGGACCTTTTTCATCCTGGCAGCACTGGGTTTCCTGATCACGGACATCGCGCTGGTGGTGAATTCCAAAAAAGGACAACGGATCGGCGATATCCTGGCGCATACCATCCTCATCCGCACCCATTCGAAGGCGAGTATTGAAGAAACAGTATTCCAGGAAGTAGCCGATAATTACATCCCTTCTTTTCCGCAGATCATGCAGCTGAGCGATAAGGACATCAACGCGATCAAGAGCATCCTGCAAACAGCTCAGAAAAAAGGCGACTACATCATGGCGCTCTCCGCCAGTGATAAGATCAAGGGCCATTTGAAGATCGAGTCCTCCCTTTCTCCTTTCGATTTTCTGGAGATCCTGCTGAAGGACTACAACTATCTTTCCACCAAATAAAAAACGCCCCCTTCCGGAGGCGTTGATATCTTTCAACCTAATTCAGTATTATCTTCCTCCAATCGTCGCGACGATCAGGATCGCCAGGAAGAAGAACACCATGACAATGATCAGCAGCACGCCGATGATCTTGAAATAGGTAGCCAGCTTCGCGAGTCCGTCACCGATCTGCATCGTATCATTATTATCCACCCCTGCTTTGGTCAGTCTTGCATACTGACTCAGGAAATAGAACATAAAGATGGCCAGTACAAGAGAAATGACCGCAGAAACGAGGTTGCTTCCGGTCGAGGCCGCATTCTGTGATGAGAAACCTTCCATTCCCATATTCCGCAGCATGGCTTCCTGTCTGCTTCTCGTGACGAAAAAAGAAATAAAGGAGACCACGGAACCTACCAGAGAGAGAATGGCGGCAATAGCAGCTACGTTGGCCGCGCCCTTCATCTGTTGTTTCAGGTTGTCATCGTATTGAATGTCGAAAAGGGAATGTTCGTTTTGATATTCCATAAATAAGTTTTTTAAAAGTTGAGGATAGTGCTGATCGCATACAGCAGGGAAAGAACGGACATGACCGTGCTGAAAATGAAAAAAGAACGAAGGGCCCGGAAGCCTTCGGCCAACTCTGTGGAGTTCTTACTGTCAAGCCCTTTCTTCAATTGGGTAGATGCCTTGAACATCAGGAACACCCATACGCCCAGTACAAGGACCATCACGATCACAATGATCAGGATCACACCGGCGAGACTGGAACTGCCGAGCTCAGAAAGCAGGCTGATCTGTTTGAAAATGGCTTGTCCTGCCAATGCAAATACCAGGAGGATCAGACCCAGGCCCACAAAGCCTGTGATGGAAATGAAGCGGGTCCATTTGCTGACCGAATTGATGCTGCTTTGCGCGCCCGCATCAATATTCATGTCGAATAGTGAGGAGTTTTGTTCCTGTTCCATATTGTAGTTTTTGGTAGTAATAAATTTACAGGCCCTTGGCGGGACCTGCAAATTTACTTTTACCGAAAACCATTAATAGGCGCGTGCGAAGAGGACCCGTTGTGTGGAAGGCTTACCGCTGAACACACAAACACCATCTTCTGCGGGATTATCGTTCGGGATACAACGGATCGTGGCCTTGGTCTTGTCCTTGATGGCATCTTCCGTTTCCGCGGTACCATCCCAATGGGCCGAAATGAAACCGGCTTTTTCATCCAGCAGTTTCACGAATTCTTCCCAGTTGTCGGCTTTGCGGATATTCTCATCCCGGAAAGCTTTGGCTTTATTGTACATGAACTCCTGGATCTCCAGCAACAGTCCGTCCACATATTGCGCAATGCCGTCAAGGCTGACGACCTTTTTCTCTTTCGTATCCCGGCGGGCCACTTCGATCTCATTCTTCTCGAGGTCACGGGCACCTAGTGCGAGACGAACAGGTACACCCTTCATTTCATATTCCGCGAATTTCCAACCCGGGCGCTGATTCTCGCTGTCGTCATATTTTACGCGTACGCCTACCCGTTTGAGGTCGGCCATGATCTCGGCCACTTTCGCGTCCACGATCTTCTTCTGATCTTCTCCTTTATAAATAGGAACGATCACCACCTGCAGCGGCGCGATGCGCGGAGGCAGGATGAGACCCTGGTCATCACTGTGTGCCATCACCAGTGCGCCGATGAGGCGGGTGCTGACTCCCCAGCTGGTGGCCCATACGTATTCCTGTTTATTCTCTTTAGTGAGGTATTTCACATCGAAGGCCTTCGCGAAATTCTGTCCGAGGAAATGCGAAGTACCGGCCTGCAATGCTTTACCATCCTGCATCAGGGCTTCAATGCAATACGTGTCTTCCGCACCGGCGAAACGTTCGCTGGCTGATTTCACACCACGGATCACGGGCAATGCCATGAATTCTTCCGCGAAGGTGGCATACACATCCAGCATCTTCTTTGTTTCCACTAATGCTTCTTCGGCAGTGGCGTGCGCGGTATGACCTTCCTGCCAGAGGAACTCGGCAGTGCGCAGGAATAAACGCGTACGCATTTCCCAACGAACGACATTGGCCCATTGGTTGATGAGCAGCGGCAGATCACGGTAACTCTGGATCCAATCCTTGTAGGTATTCCAGATGATGGCTTCACTGGTGGGGCGGATCACGAGCTCTTCTTCGAGTTTAGCCTCGGGGTCCACCATCAGTTTACCTTTATTGTTGGGATCCGTTTTTAAACGATAGTGGGTAACGACGGCGCATTCTTTGGCGAAACCTTCCGCGTTCTTTTCTTCAGCTTCAAACAAACTTTTGGGAACGAAGAGCGGGAAGTAAGCGTTCACGTGACCGGTATCCTTGAACATTTTATCCAGCGCATCGCGCATATTCTCCCACAGGGCATAGCCATAGGGTCTGATGACCATGCATCCCCGAACGGCGGAATAGTCGGCCAGTTCCCCTTTAATAATTAAGTCGTTATACCATTGCGAATAATCTGCTGCCCTGGAAGTGATCTCTTTACTCATTTTTTTAACATTTTGCCCTTTAGGGGTTTAACGGCGAAAGCCCTTTTAGTTATTATTTAACAACGAATTGCGCAATATATTTATGGACTGGTAGAATCTTTGTGCTACAAACGATTGCGCGACCGAAGTCGCACAAAAGTAGTAACTTCAATTTATAAACCGTTTAAACCGTTTGCCATGAAATCAGCAATTCTACTTCTGGCAGTTTCCGCAGCCGCTCTGAGCAGCTGTACCACCGCGTATAAGACCGGTCAAACCCCTGATGATGTTTATTTTTCCCCGGCCCGTCCACAGGACGAATATGTACGCGTGGAAAAGCAGGATGACCGTCAGTACAACAGTGATGACGAGTATTATGACGACCGTTACCTGCGCATGAAAGTGCATAACAGGACCCGTTGGAGCGATCTGGACGACCGCTATTATTTCGGCAGCCGTTACAGTTACAATTCATATTCCTACAATAATTGCTACAACAATCCCTGGAATCCTTACAGTTACTGGAACAAT
This sequence comes from Bacteroidota bacterium, assembly GCA_029555415.1. Classification (GTDB taxonomy): domain Bacteria; phylum Bacteroidota; class Bacteroidia; order Chitinophagales; family Chitinophagaceae; genus JAKPSI01. The sequence continues at coordinate 28,897 of JAKPSI010000037.1, forward strand.
TATTACAACCCCTACTATCACAATTATGTGATCGTGAATCCGCATTCAACTGCTTCATTGGGCAGACCCAGGACCTTCAACCTGAATACTTACAACAGCAATTCATTGCTCAACAGCAACTATACGAATCCGAAAGCGACCACCGCTTCCAATAATTCACATTATACCGGACCGCGTACCACCGGCACCTACACTACGCCGACCAATACGAATACCCGGAACAATTCGAATAACGGAAGCTTCCTGCGTGACCTGTTCAGCGGTGGCAATAAGAACAACAACAGCAGCAACTCCGGTTCCAGCTCTTCGAGCCATAACACGAATAGCAGCAGTTCATCCAGTTCCAGTTCAAGTTCGAGTTCATCCTCTTCAAGCAGTGCTCCTGTCAGAAGATTCTAAAAAAACTGATCCTTTTGATCTCCCGGTCATGCCGGGAGGTCAAAAGTGCTATGATCGCCACACATCAGCACTGAACATCCTTTTCTTGTACCTAATTTTACAGCAATGAGAAAGATCATCTTCTTATTCAGCCTCCTTATACCCGCTACTGCCCTTTTTGCGCAGGAACCGGGAGATGCCTTACGTTATTCCTGGGGACCTTCCAGCGGTACCGCACGCCAGCAGGCGATCGGTGGTGCCATGACTTCCCTGGGTGGTGATATTTCCGCCACTTTCGTGAATCCGGCGGGACTGGCATTTTACAAGACCGGTGATTTCGTGATCACACCTGGCTTCAATATGCTGCGCAATAAAGCCACTTATTATGGCCGCGCGGAAAAAGACAAACGCAATGGCATGGCCTTCGGAACTACCGGTGTGGTTTGGGGCGAAGGTTATACCGGCCCGAATAAAAGGAACAGAGGTTCCGCAGTGAGTCTCGCTGTGAATCAATCCGGTTATTTCGGCAGTAACATCTTATACCGCGGATCGAACAGCCAGAACTCCTATTCCCAGAAATTTCTGGAGGAGATCGCGAACAATAATGACCGCGATGCGAACCATGTGGCATCGGGTTATCCTTTCGGAACGAGTCTCGCGTTCAATACTTACTGGATCGATACCATCGCGGGTGGTTCATCCAATAACTATTCATTCAAGACACGTGCGCCGATCGGTACCGGATTGCTGCAGGAGAACAGGATCAGCAATCGGGGCGGTATTACGGAACTGGCACTGGGCCTGGCCGCCAACTCAAATGATAAATTCTTCTTTGGCGGCACGTTCGGTGTTCCCTTCCTGCATTATAAAAAGGAAGCGACCTTCACTGAAGCGGATGCCACCACGAATACCAATAACAATTTCGACTTCGCATCGATCACGGAGAATCTGACCACGGATGGTGTGGGTATCAACCTGAAGATGGGTCTGATCTATAAGCCTGCAGAATTCTTCCGCCTTGGTTTCGCATTCCATACACCAACTTATTTCAATCTTACTGATAAGTACAGCGCGACCGTCACCACCAATACGGAGAACTACAAGGGTAATCTGACCCAAACTTCTGCTACGGTGAATAACGGTTCTGACGGATCATTCAAATACACGATGCTGACGCCTTACCGTTTGATGGCTTCCGCCTCTTATGTATTGCGTGAGATCCAGGATGTGCGTAAACAGAAAGGATTCCTGACCGCCGATATCGAATATGTGAATTACAAATCCGCATCCTTCCATCCGGATGCGAATGGCAATGCGGACCAGTCCACCAAGGACTATCTCAAATCCCTGAACACGGCGATCGACAACGCTTATAAAGGCGCATTCAATATCAAAGCCGGTGGTGAATTGAAATTCACGACGGTGATGGTCCGCCTGGGTACCGCTTATTACGGCAACCCTTACAAGAACCTGCATGGTGAGAAAGGCAGTCGCTTCTCTCTCAGCGGTGGCCTCGGCTACCGTAACAAAGGCGTCTTTGTGGATGTAGCTTATGTGTATACGATGGGTAAGGATGTTCATTTCCCGTATCGCTTACAGACCGGCGCTTTCAGTGGCGCAACGATAAAGAATACGGGGGGGAATGCGATACTGACCGTAGGATTCAAGATATAAATTTTGAGTTTTGAATTTTGAATTGAGGGGCATTGGTAAAGAATTTGAAAAGACGTCGTTGTGGCGTCTTTTTTTGTGTGAATTCTCCTTCAGTACGAACATTTTTTCTTGACACATAGAAAAGAGGTCATGGAGGAATACACATATAGTTTGCTTTTATTTTAAATGGCCTATGTGTTCAGGCCTCCATGCCCTCCATGCCTATGTGACAAGAATTTTGACCGCTTATCACGATTAATTAATTTCAGTATGTAAACCCCTTCCTTCCGGCATCGCCTAAAAAACTTCAAACATGAAAACGATCTTCAGCTTACTTTTTGCTGGCTTATTTGCCACGAACCTGATGGCGCAGGTGAATACCTCGCCCAACCCCTATCCCAAAACCATCACGGTGACCGGATCGGCATCCATGGACATTATTCCGGATGAAATCTATGTGAATGTGGTGTTACAGGAATATCAGAAGAAGAGTGAATCGAAGAAGGATATTGAAACGATCAAATCTCAGTTCCTCGACAATTGCCGCCAGGCGGGCATCCCGGATTCCAGCATCAGCATCGTGGCCTTCACCGGTGCCGGTAATTATTATATCTGGAGAAAAAGAAAAAGGGACAACGACCTGCAGTCGAGCATCACTTATCAGGTCAAATTCAAAAGCAGTACGCTGATGGATGCCCTGGTGGATAAACTGGATGACGAAGCCACGCAGAGCTTCCAGGTCGTCAGGACCAGTCACAGCCGGATGTCGGAATTCCGCCGCCAGTTGAAGATCAAAGCCGTGCAGGCCGCGAAAGAAAAAGGCATATACCTGACGGATGCCATAGGTGAAAAACTGGGCGAAGCGATCACGATCAATGAACCGCAGGACCCCAACACCGATCTGGTCTCCCGGAGAGATAATTATAATATTCCTGTTTCCCAGAGCAACGTAGCTTTCAGTGAATTCGACAAATCATTCAGCGGCAAATCCACAGAGATCGACTTCAGGAGGATCACCCTGCGTTATGAAGTGGAGATCGTATTCGCACTGAAATAAAAAAAGAACTTACTATTTATGAACAGATACCGGAACTTCCAGGCAATCGCAGTATTGATGATGATCTTTTCATTCATCGCTTGCAATAATTCAACGGAAACCCCACCGATCGTAAAGTCTACCACGATGACCCCGAATGGAGGTTTCGAGTACCGGTTCGGTGATGCGACCAAACCACCGCCCTATCATCGCAGTTTTACCATCAGCATTAAGCCAGGTATGGTGCGGCTGGAGATCTCCTCGTACGGCGATATACTGTTGAAAGATTCGAGTGTGCTGACTGAAGCACAGTACTTCGACTTCGTCAGCAAAGTAACCGCGCTGAAAGTGAGCTTGAAGAAAGAGAATCCTTCCAATGACTGTACCGGTGGTGCTACGGATTATCTGGCGCTGTATACAGATACGCCGGATGAGCTCCGGGGGTATTTGTATCATTGCGGTTCAACGGACTTCGGGAACCTGGAGGGTGAAGTGGAGAAGTGTATTCAGCTATTTCATGATATGGTACCGGACCTGGGGAAGAAACTGGATTCAACGAGGGCGCAGGAGTAAAGGTGGGGCATCTTTTATTTACCACAGAGGCACGGAGGCTTGTGCCACATATCTTTTATAGAAGATTTAATATGACATTATATTGCCTGCTATCCGGAGAATGGAGTTCACTTAGGGACTGCAAGCAGTCCAACGTTTCCATAGTAAATGCAGAATGATGCCACAGGCAATTGATTTAAAACTTTTGAGGGTCTTCTCACCCTCTCTTCCGGAGAGGGGGCCCGGGGGGTGAGGTCAGTTTTTTAACACAGAGGCACGGAAGTTTATGCCACATAACTTTTATAGAAGATTTAATATGACATTGTAATGCCTGCTATACGGAGAATGGAGTTCACTGAGGGACTGCAAGCAGTCCAACGTTTCCATAGTAAATGCAGAATGATGCCACAGGCAATTGATTTAAAACATTTGAGGGTCTTCTCCCCCTTTCTTCCGGAGAGGGGGCCAGGGGGGGGTGAGGTCAGTTTTTTAACACAGAGGCACGGAGGTTTGTGCCACATAACTTTTACAGAAGATTTAATATGACATTGTAATGCCTGCTATCCGGAGAATGGAGTTCACTTAGGGACTGCAAGCAGTCCAACGTTTCCATAGTAAATGCAGAATGATGCTACAGGCAATTGATTTAAAACTTTTGAGGGTCTTCTCCCCCTCTCTTCCGGAGAGGGGGCCCGGGGGGTGAGGTCAGTTTTTAACACTGAGGGACTGCAAGAAGCCTTGAACACCTTACCGTCTTTCCGGCCAATTAAACTGATGTATCAATAAACTGCAGGATCTTATCCCACTCATCCGGTACAAACCAGTGCATCTCCGGATCGCGGTTGAACCAGGTCATCTGACGTTTGGCATACTGACGGGTATTGATCTTAACGCGTTCAACCGCGTCTTCCAGCCGGCATTTGCCTTCGAGGTATTCGAATATTTCCTGATAGCCGACGGTTTGCAGGGCGTTCAGGTGGCGGTTCGGGCGCAGTTCACGCACTTCGGCTTCCAGTCCGGCTTTCATCATCTGGTCCACACGTTCGTCAATACGCTGACGGAGTATGTCGCGGGGTAAAGTGAGTCCGATCTTTATGATCTCAAAATCACGTGAAGTCTTTTCATTTCTGCGGAAAGAGAAAATGGAATGACCCGTTGCTTCCACTACTTCCAGTGCCCGCATCATACGTTGCGGATTCTGCATCTCCCCTTTTTCCGCGAACAGCGGATCGCGTAAATTGAGTTCCTGCTGCAGCCAGCCGATGCCATTTGCCTCATAGGAGGCGATGATCTTTTCACGGATCCCTGCCGGTATCTCCGGGATCAGGTCCAGCCCTTCGCAGAAGGCACGGATGTAAAGACCGGTGCCACCCACCATCACGACCACATCATGTGTCTTGAATAATTCAGCTGCTTTTTCCAGTGCATAGGATTCAAATACCGCGGCGGTCACATCTTCCTGAATGGAATGGGAAGCGATAAAAAAATGCGGAACGGCGCTGAGCTCTTCATCCGAAGGCCGCGCTACCCCGATCTTCATTTCTTTGTAGCACTGGCGACTATCCGCCGAAATAATGGATGTATGAAAATGCTGCGCGATGCGTATCGCCATGGCAGTCTTGCCTGCGGCAGTCGGGCCTGCTATAAGAATGAGCTTTTTTGTGGATAAATGTGTCATGTTCGATCCCGGCGGAAAGAATGATCCTATGCCGGACTATTGACTAAAGACTACAGACTAACGACTAGCTTTCTTCGCCAGCACTTTCTTCTCCACCTTCCTCAGCGCCCCCTTCTTCCAGTCCGAGGTCTTCGCCATCTTCATCTTTTTCGGCAAAGCCATCACCAACGGCGATGGAACTGAGATCGTACTTCTCTTCGATATCGGCGAATTTCTCACCCAGCAGGCCTTTGGTACCGTACTGGCTGGGCGCAATGCCTTCGGTGCGGACAACGGTGGGGTAAGTGATCTTGGGGTTCTCCTCTTTGGATACATTGATGAGTTCCACCAGGAAGGTCCAGTTCTTATTGAAATCGTACTGATAAATGAAGCGCTGGTTGGGGTCACGTATCTCGGAACCGATGGTCGTATCTGCCATCAGGAGCGGAGCGGCTTTATAATCCTTTTCATACACTTCGAGGGAGATCTCACGGCCACGCTGCCAGTGGTCATTACTGCGGTAAAAGGTAGCCTTATGTTTATTGTCGAATTCATAGCCACGCAGGATGGCGGCATGAAGGTCGAGGAAGTTCTGGTTATGACGGATCACCACATCGCGGTAGATGCTTTCATCTTCTTCAAAATAGATCCTGAATCGTAAAATTGCCATTACACAAATTTAAAACTTTACCCCGAAGGAGGAAGTGATTTAGCGTTTAGTTTTTTTGCACTGTAAGGCCCAGTTCAGCGCCTTTTTGCAGCATAAATGCGTATGCCGCGTCATAATTATTCTCTATTTCTCCGTCCAGTATCGCGTCTTTTAACGAATCCTTAATGATACCAACGGGTTTGGATGGCGGAATGCCGAATATTTCCATGATCATCTCACCGGTCACGGGCGGTTGCCAGTTGCGGACATGGTCCTTTTCTTCCACTTCTTTACAACGCTGACGCACCATCTGGAAATTCTCCAGGAAGCGTTTCACTTTTTGTTTGTTCTTGGAAGTGATATCCGCTTCGCATAATATCATCAATGCGTCAAAATCCTCACCCGCGTCGAATAACAAACGGCGGACGGCACTGTCGGTGATATTCTCCTTCGTGAGACTGATCGGCCGCAAATGCAGTTCCACCAGTTTTTTCACGAAACGCATTTTCTCGTTCTGCGGAAGCTTCAGTTTGCCGAATATTTTGGGCACCATGCGTCCACCTACGGCTTCATGGCCGTGAAAGGTCCAGCCATGCCCTTCTTCAAACCGTTTGGTAGCGGGTTTGGCGATATCATGCAGGATGGCGGCCCAGCGCAACCAGAGATCATCACTGTTGCGGGAAAGATTATCGAGCACCTGAAGGGTATGATAGAAATTATCCTTGTGTCCAAGCCCGTCCTTGTATTCAGCACCGGCCAGGTCCACCATGGCGGGGAAGATGAGCTGCAATAGACCGGAGCGGTAGAGCAGATCGAAACCAACGGAAGGTTTGGATGACAGCACGATCTTGTTCAGTTCATCGGTGATGCGTTCCTGTGAAACGATATGGATACGTTTGACATTTTCCTGGATACCGGTCCAGGTAGATTCATCGATCGTGAATTGCAATTGCGACGCGAACCGGATGGCACGCAGCATGCGTAACGGATCATCGCTGAATGTTTGCTCGGGCGTGAGCGGAGTTCGGATGATCTTCGCTTCCAGATCAGCAATACCACCGAAGGGATCGATCAGACTTCCGTAGTCATTTTTATTGAGGCTGATCGCGAGCGCGTTGATGGTGAAATCGCGGCGGTTCTGATCATCTTCCACGGTACCGGCTTCCACTTCGGGTTTGCGGGAATCACTGCGGTAACTTTCTTTTCGGGCACCGACGAATTCAATATCAAAACCATCGGCCGTGCGGAAATGCGCGGTGCCGAAATTCTTGAAGAAACTGACCGTGGGTGTGGGATGCAGCAGCGATGCGGCTCTGGCGGCCAGTTCGGTGCCATCACCTATACATACGACATCGATATCCTTACAGGGGCGGCCGAGGATCTTATCGCGCACAAAACCACCGATCAGCCAGGCGGGTTGGCCCAGTTGTTCAGCCGCTTGTGCGATGGTGCGCAGCAGCTCTTCTTCTCTCGGTGTGCAGTTGATCTCCATAAAACGCTGCAAAGGTAAGCTATGGCCGCAGAACGGTGACGCTGCCGTCGGGATTCCAGCGAACGACCGATGAGGGCTGCGCGGGACTGTTATCATCACGGCGATGGTTAACCACATAATCTACCCCATTCCGGATCGCTTCGCTGATCCCGGCAAATGTTGCGGGTGAGGGTTCGCCGGAAATATTCGCGGAGGTGGAGACGATCGGTTTACGGAAACGCTTGATGAGGTGACGGCAGAGATCTTCTTTGCAGATGCGGATGCCGATGCTGCCATCGGCACTGACGAGATTATCGGCCAGTCCGAGCGCGCCATCATACACGATGGTGGTGGGCTTTGTACACTGATCGATGAAATCGAAAACAGCGGGATCGGGTGCCGCCACATACTGCATGATATCGCGTTCATCGGCGAGCAGGACGATCATCGCTTTCGTATCCGCCCTTTGTTTGAGTGCATACACACGCGCGACCGCGGCTTCATTCGTGGCATCACAGCCGATGCCCCATACGGTATCGGTGGGATACAGGATGAGTCCTCCGTTGCGGAGCACTTCCAGTGCGGCTTCGATATCTTTTTCAAGATCTACCATACGGACTGATATACGTTCATGACGGCAGCGGCACATTTTTCAGGCGTGAAATGTTGGGCGTGCTGCCAGCCTTTTTCAGTTTGGGTTTTGACGAGATCCGTTTCTGTTGTGATCGTTTTAATGGCCTGCGCGATCTCTTCCGCACTGGAGGGGTTGACATAGAACGCTCCTTCCCCACCCGCTTCGGGCAAGCAGGAAACATTCGATGTGATCACCGGAATGCGGCTCCAGAGCGCTTCCAGCACGGGAATGCCGAAACCTTCGAAATGCGAAGGATAGATCATGCCGAGTGATCCCTGATAGATGGCAGGAAAATCCACTGCGTTCTTAAAGGAGGCGTGTTGTGCTTCGGGTTGGTCAGACAGGAAGATAATCTTTTGTTCCAGGTTATTCTGTTTTACGAAATCCTGTACCTGTTGTTTATAAGCACCGCCGTTGCCGATCACGACCAGCGGGATATCCAGTTCATTGCGCAGGATGAAGTACGCTTTGCAGACATTCAACAGGTTCTTTCTTTCAATAATAGAACCGACTGACAATAAGTATCGCTCCGGCAGTTTATATAATTGTTTTACCGCTTCGATCTCGTGCGCGGATCTTTTGATACCGAATGAAGGATTGCAACTCTGGTAACAGACCACGATCTTTTCATCCGGGATCTGATAATATTGAATGAGGTCTGTGCGCGTTTGTTCACTGATCGCGATCACACGTTTGGAAGCGGCGCAGGCGTGTTTGTATTTCTTCGTATAGATCTTGCGGTCGATGGCCTTGTATTGGGCGGGATAGCGTTCATGAATGAGATCATGCATCGTTACGATGGCGGGGATACCGGTATCCTCAATGCCGAAGGGCACTTCATGACTGAGACCGTGATACAATCCGATACGCATGATCTTAAGGTCCTTCACGACACCCTTACTGCGCCATAAAGCAGGCAGGGCTTTGCTCAGGAACCGGTTCGGGAGCACTTCATGGAGGTGGTCCTGAGAAAGGTCGAATGTCCTTGAGGGTTTGGGATTGAAGAGATAGTATTCATGCTGCGGAAAACTATCGGCCAGGGCACGAATGAGACTGCGGCTGTAATGCCCCAGTCCTGTCCCGTTATGAAAAGCACGTTTGGCGTCGAATCCGATATTCATCTGCATGTTCTCCTGTCACAAAATTGCGATATTATTCCGCAGGAAAGGCAAAATGGGGCGCCAAGTTGGGCAACGGGGTACATTATCTTATTTTCGCAGCCTAACTTTTACAACATGAAAGAACTGATACTGGAAGCCTGGGGTAACCGTGACCTGCTTCGTGATGCGAAATATGCGGATGCAGTGCGGGCGGTGATCGAGGAAGTGGACAAAGGCAGGCTGCGTGTGGCGGAACCCGGTGAAAAGGGTTGGGTGGTGAATGAGTGGGTGAAACAGGCCATATTAATGTATTTCGGCATACAACAGATGCAGACCTGGGAGCTGGCTCCTTTTGAGTTCTACGACAAGATGCTGCTGAAGAAGAATTACAAGGAGATCGGTGTGCGTGCGGTTCCGCATGCGGTTGCCCGTTATGGCGCGTTCCTGGCGCGTAACGTGGTGCTGATGCCTTCTTATGTGAATATCGGTGCGTATGTGGATGAGGGCACGATGGTAGATACCTGGGCTACGGTGGGCAGTTGTGCCCAGATCGGCAAGGGTGTGCACCTGAGTGGTGGGGTGGGCATTGGTGGCGTGCTGGAGCCGTTGCAGGCTGCTCCGGTGATCATTGAGGACGGATGTTTCCTGGGCAGCCGGAGTATTGTGGTGGAAGGTGTGATCGTGGAGAAGGAAGCGGTTTTGGGCGCGAATGTGGTGCTGACGCAAAGTACAAGGATCATTGATGTGAGCGGACCGGTGGCGAGGGAGTATAAGGGCCGGGTACCGGCGAGAAGTGTGGTGATCCCGGGTACGTATCCGAAGAAATTCCCGGCTGGCGAGTACAATGTTAGTTGTGCCCTGATCATTGGCCAACGCAAGCCCAGCACGGATCTGAAGACGAGTCTGAATGAAGCTCTGAGGGATTTCAATATCAGTGTATAAGGGTCTGAAAAAAGCCCTGAAAAAGAAGGATTTTCATTTTTTAGAATAATTTTTTGGGCGTACATTTGCCCCCCTGCAGACGCTAACGGTCTGCACAGGTCCTCCGCAAAGAGGCTAGTTCTTATCTCCAGGCCCGGGTGGCGAAATTGGTAGACGCACCGTCTTCAGGTGGCGGCGTTCGAAAGGATGTGCTGGTTCGAATCCAGTCCCGGGCACAAGGCCCTCAACGATAGTTGGGGGCTTTTGTATTTGGGGGCGACGCGAACTTGTTCGCAGGCGAACCCAAATACAAAAGACCAGCCCCGCACCTGCGGGGCTTAGGGCCTTGGGTAAGACCAATCTTCAAGGATCAGCGCAGCTCATCCACTCTCTCCTAAATAATGGAAAAGTACGCGGCGCAAGCTTGCTTGCAGATGCGGACAAACAAAAAAGACCGGGGACGGCGATAGCCGGCCGGGGGCCATGGGTAAGACCACAATTCCAGGATCAGCGCAGCTCATCCATAATTCTAAAACATCTCGCCGATTATAGCTACTGATAAAGACTTGTAGTGTTTGGTACCATTATTGGACGTAGAAGAAAAAAAGTGAAACGAAGCAAGTATTTATGACTATTGTTTAAACTCATTCAACATACTATTTGCAATTGAAATGGCACTGCAGTATTCTTTTAATAGAGATTTAAAAAAATCTGCATTTCCGGAATTACTAAAAAGAAATAATTCATTTAACCCACTTCTAGACTTAAATGAAATTGCATTATATTTTAATATCGGAATCTGAAAATTATCTTTAAACCTTTTATCAGGTGTGCCATCCTTATTACACTTGTACCAAGTATAACTTATAATCTCTGAATCTTTAGGCACACTTTCATTCTCTACGATATTATACTGATAACCATCAACTTCTAACTCGGAATAGTCAATAATAGCAAAACTATGTTCAGAATTGTATACAAGCAAAAAACCTGGATAAAAAAACAGATCTCCTCCGTTTACATTCGACAACTTAAGAGGAGTTGTTTTACTATTTATTAAAGTACATCTCTCTACACTCGCCCTAACATCTGTTCTTCTTATTTCATTCTCTGCTACAGATCGCATTTTAATTCGATCAATATCTTTTCGATGTGTAATATCCCAAATCTTATGTGTGCTCATAAGTCGGAAGTAAGATTGATTAAGATTATTGAACAATTCTGCAAAAGTCTCATCATGAGATATAGCCAAATCAACTTTCGACAGCTCTAGTTGTTCCTTAATCTCATTTATGTTAATTTCTATCCCCTTTATTTCTTCTTCAAGTTTCCCGATTTTCTTTTTTTGTAAGAACCTAAAAAAGCTAGTTGAGATTTTCTTATGCTTTCTTGTTATAAAGGCATGTCGTTCCTCAAAATTCACAAGTTCCTTATCTATCTCAGTAAACTGTTTATTTGCCGTATATATTGTGTTTTTTAAACTTTGCAGGCCCAAACTTGTCAACTCGCCAATATGAGCACTTTTAATTTGCGATGGATCATCAACAGTCTGATCCAAAAATTGAGATAACTGTCTGGAATTCTCTTCAGAAATATTACCATCCTCCAATTCAGATTCATTAGCTCCTTTAAACCCAGAAATTTTAATTCTTTGAGAAAGGCCAGATCCTGGAAAGCCCGTATTAAGATAAATACCATTTTTACCCAAATTCAAAGAAAGCCCTTTCGGTCCCAGTGTTGTACTTATGCCATTTTTCCCAAAGTTCAAATAGACTCCGGGAATAATAGTAAGCCGTCTATGAAAACGCCAACCCATAGGACTTAATTTACTGTGAAAGTAAATAAATGAATTTCTAATACAAAAAAAGGTGACCCATTCGGATCACCTTACCTATTCTAAGCACTTAAATTCTTACTTCAGATCAAACCGATCCAGCTCCATCACCTTATTCCACGCGCTCACAAAATCCTTCAGGAATTTCTGTTGCGCATCGGATGAAGCATATACTTCGGCAATAGCGCGGAGTTCGGAATTGGAACCGAAGATGAGGTCTGCGCGTGTAGCGGTCCAGCGCAGCTGACCGGTCTTGCGGTCGGAGCCTTCATACACATCTTTCGATACCGGCTTCCATGCAGTGGCAAGGTCCGTCAGGTTCACGAAGAAATCATTCGTGAGTGTGCCGGGGTTCTTTGTGAAGACACCATGCTGTGATCCGTCGAAGTTGGCATTCAGCACACGCATCCCGCCTACCAGTACTGTCATTTCCGGTGCGGTGAGTGTGAGGAGTTGTGCTTTATCCACCAACAGAGTTTCCGATGTTGCGGCATGTTTTGCATGGAGGTAATTGCGGAAACCATCGGCAGCGGGTTCCAGTACTGCGAATGATTCAACATCCGTTTGTTCCTGCGTGGCATCTGCACGGCCCGCCCTGAACGGCACTTTCACATCATGACCGGCAGCTTTCGCGGCCTGTTCAATGGCGGCTGCACCACCGAGTACGATCAGGTCAGCGATGGAAACTTTCCTGCTGCCTTTATTGAAATCGATCCGGATATTCTCCAGTACGCGTAACACTTTCGTCAGTTGTTGCGGGTTGTTCACTTCCCAATCCTTTTGCGGCGCGAGTCGTACACGTGCTCCATTGGCACCACCGCGTTTATCAGAACCACGGAAGGTGGAGGCGGAAGCCCATGCAGTGGACACGAGTTCTGAAACAGATAGACCACTTGCCAGGATCTTCGTTTTCAGGTCCGCGATATCTTTCTCATTGATCAGTTCATGCGTAACTGCCGGAATGGGATCCTGCCAGATCAATTCTTCCGCAGGCACTTCCGGGCCGAGGTAACGTGAACGTGGGCCCATATCACGGTGTGTGAGCTTGAACCAGGCGCGCGCGAATGCATCCGCGAACTGATCGGGATTTTCGTGGAAACGACGCGAGATCTTTTCATACACCGGATCGAAACGCAGTGCGAGGTCGGTCGTGAGCATGAACGGCGCATGACGTTTCTTGGGATCATGTGCATCCGGCACCAGTCCTTCGCCTGCATTGTCTTTCGGTTTCCATTGTTTGGCACCGGCGGGACTTGTGGTCAGTTCCCATTCAAATCCGAACAGGTTATCAAAAAAGCTATTGCCCCATTTTGTAGGTGTGTTGGACCATGCACCTTCGAGACCACTGGTGATGGTATCTCCGGCGTTACCGGTTCCGAATGAATTTTTCCAGCCACAAGCCTGTTCTTCAATGCTGGCAGCTGCCGGTTCACGTCCGCAGTATTTAGCAGGATCGGCAGCACCGTGTGTTTTACCAAAACTGTGTCCGCCCGCGATCAGTGCAACGGTCTCTTCATCATTCATGGCCATACGACCGAAAGTTTCGCGGATATCTTTTGCGGAAGCAATAGGATCCGGATTACCGTTAGGTCCTTCGGGATTGACATAGATCAGTCCCATTTGAACGGCACCGAGCGGATTCTCCAGTTCACGGTCACCGGTGTAACGTTTATCGCCGAGCCATTCCGTTTCAGAACCCCAGTAGATATCCTGTTCGGGTTCCCAAACATCCGCGCGGCCGCCACCGAAACCGAAGGTTTTGAAGCCCATGGATTCAAGTGCACAGTTTCCGGCGAGGATCATGAGATCAGCCCAGGATAATTTGCGGCCGTATTTCTGTTTGACCGGCCATAATAATAAACGTGCTTTATCGAGGTTGGCATTATCGGGCCAGCTGTTGAGCGGCGCGAAACGTTGTGTGCCTGAACCGGCGCCTCCGCGACCGTCAGAGATCCGGTAAGTACCGGCACTGTGCCAGGCCATGCGGATGAAGAAGGGGCCGTAATGGCCATAGTCGGCCGGCCACCATTCCTGCGAAGTGGTCATGAGTTCAACGATATCTTTCTTGACCGCTGCGAGATCGAGCGTTTTGAATTCGGATGCATAGTCGAATGAGCTGTCCATCGGATCGGACAGGGATGAATGCTGACGAAGGATATTCAGATTCAGAAGATTCGGCCACCAGTCGCGGTTGCTTGTTCCGGTACCAGCGCTTTTTTGGATCGCACCGCCGTGGAAGGGGCATTTTGCTTCTGTGCCCTGAGCACTACTGTTTCCCATTGTTAAAAATTTATGTGGTGTTAGAAAATGTGTACTGCGTTGTTGTGTGAATGCAAAATTAGGTCAAAAAAGATGAGGCTCCCCGGATACATATCCACCTTGTGAAACCTTTACCTGGATTGGGTTTAGGGAGATATTCGTCCGGATCTGACAGCATAACATTCTATCAGGGTATTTGTTTGATCAGAAAGCAACAACCAAACATGACCTGTAACTGTTAAAGGGCGCACGAAAGCTGCTTTTTCGTTACCTTTTCCATTCAAATCAACGAACATGAAAAAGACATTCCTTGCACTGGCCTTTATTTTCTGCACTGTAAGCGCATTCTCCCAGACCGCACACCGGGTGGTCATTCAGCTCAGTACGAATGATACATTAGCCTGGAAAGGTGTGATCGGTAATATCAAACACCTGCGGGAAGAACTGGGCAATGAAACGGAGGTCGAAGTGGTGGCACACAGCAACGGGATCGAATTCCTGACGACTGCTAAAACCACTCAGGCTGCGGAGATCGAATCACTAAGCAAAGCCGGTGTGAAATTCGTAGGATGCGAGAATACGATGAAGATGCGGAAGATGACCAAAGATCAGTTATTACCAGTGGCAGGCACTGTATCGTCCGGTGTGGCGGAAGTGGTGAAGAAGGAGGAAGCGGGGTGGTCGTATTTGAAAGCAGGTTTTTGAATAATGGATAGTGGATAATTGAGAAATGATAATAGTGTCGCTTCCACATTATCCATTATCCATTATCCATTATTCATTCTCCATTATCATCTATCAATTACTCAAGCTCTTCCTCCGTGTCTTTCGTCGCGAACGCCCAATACACCCACATGAAGAAAGTGATGCCTAATGCGATCACATAATTATAAAGGGCGATAACGGCCGCGATCTCGTATAGTGCGAAGCCGACCAGTTGCTGGCGCATCATGGTTTTGAACCAGGGCAGGCTGGTAGCAGGATGCATGAGAAGTTTGGGGTTACGGGTCAGGCCCAAATTCAGCAACCACATGCTCAGCGTGATGAAGCCCGTGAACCCGGCATAGAAGCAAACAGCGGTATTCTCCGCTTCAGAGCCAATGAACGAACCGACCATCCGGGTAGGGAAAGGGAAAAGCACGACGAACAGCAGCACCAATCCGTTCAGGAGAAAGATCTTGTGACTCGCCACCCGCACATGCCGGAGGATCTTATGATGTCCCATCCAGATCAGCAATACGGTGGCGAAAGAGTTGAAGTAAGTAAAATACTCAGGCCATTTTTCTTTGATCTTCAGCCAGAGGTTGGCATTGCTGGCACCTTCATATTCACGGATCCCGATCTCGATCGCCAGTAAGGTGATCGCTACACCGAAAATACCATCGCTGAATGCCTCGAGACGGGCAGTTTGTTTTTCCATGGTTGGTTGTTGAATGAACTGGGATATATTTTGATATGATCCGAGACAAGTAACACCTGAAATCTAAATAACGGCTTCTGGCTATTAGCTGTTAGCTGCTAGACTGTGCTAAGAAATTTATACTTTAACCTGTTACCTCTTATTTTTAAACTATAACCTATCACCTTCTACCTATCACCTGCTGCATCACGCATTCAAACACCGCTCTCCGCACCGGACTCACATTATAATACTCTTTAGTGGGCAACAGTCCCACATTCTGCCGGTTGATGAGCAGGATCACAGATAGATCTTCAGAAGGTAGCACAGCTATGCTCGTACCGGTGAAGCCAGTATGGCCGAAACTGCCGGCGGGTGCGTTCTTCATGAAGGAATTGGCGGGATCCATCATCCAGCCCAGTCCGTTGAGGAAACTGTCCTGGGTCAGAAAAAGGTCAATGGTCTTTTCAGACAGGAATTGGAACTGCCCTACCCTTCCTTTATTCATCAGCATATCGACGATCAGCTGTATATCTTCTACCGTGGAAAAGATGCCGGCTGCGCCACTGACGCCACCACAGGCATAGGCCGCATTGCCGTCATTCACCTCACCCACCAGTGTATACTTCCGCCAGCCATTCCAGCTGTCGGGATTTATTTCTTTAAAAACGAATCCGAGTGATGTATCATGTACCATTCGGTATTCGTAAGGATTACCGTGTGAGGTAGCCGCGAATTCAAATTTCCGTGCATCAAAAATGGGGTTGTACAACGTATGTTTCATCCCCAATGGGATGCAGATATCTTCTTTCAGGAAACGGTCGAGCGGTTTGCCGGAAACGATCTCGATGATCTCACCCAGTATAGTAAAGCCCAGGTCACTGTACTTGCGTTGCTGCCCTACCGGAAAATGCAGCGGTAATTCACCGATGAGTTTATAAGTCTCTTCCTTGGTATGCGCCCGGTAATACATCGGGTACCATTCATATAATCCGGCCGTATGGGTGAGCAGGTGACGGATGGTAATGGTCTTTTTGTCCGGTGCATTGAATGCAGGCACATATTTACCAACGGGATCATCCACACTGATCTTGCCTTTATCCACCAGTAACATGATACCAGTGGTGGTGCCGACCACTTTCGTGAGGGATGCGATATCGAACAAAGTGTTGGTGGACATGGGTTTCAGCACCTGGCTGATCTCTGTCGCGTAGTTGGTCACCAGCACTTGTTTCTGTGCATAACCATAGGCATGCTCATAGATGACCTTCCCCTCTTTTTTGATCTGGATGACTGCACCGGGGATCTTGTTGCTGTCGACCTGCGATTGCAGGATGCTGTCGATACTGTGTGTCAGGGATGCGTGCTGGGCATGGGATTGGAAGGAGATGAAAAACAGGAGGAGGAGTGTGCGGAAAGGCATGATTGAAGATAATGAAATAGCAGAATAAAATGTTGAGTGCTGAATTTTGAATTTTGAGTGAGGGGGTATTTAATTGAAATTCCGGACTGAGTGCAATTCAAAACTCAAAATTTAAAATTTTTCACAAGAAAATGGTTCCAGGAACCGATCGTTTTTCGCAACAACAACTCATCATAACCGGTCCTGACAAAATCCTTCAGCAACCCAACCTTTTCAAATCCGTAGCGGAAATACAATTGCTGCGCAGCAGTATTGAAAGAAGATACACAGATGAACACATTCGGGGAGAATTGATGGATACGCTGCTCACAAAATTGCAGTAATGCGGTGCCCACTCCCCTGCCCCGGTATTCCGGTGCCGCACAAAGGATCTGAATATAGCCGCGGAATGAACCGGCCGTTTGAATGACAGCAAAACCGGCGATGTTGGTGCCGTCGAATGCGAAATATTTCTCTTTATCAGGCCCGTCGAATGCACCGTGACAGCGGTCCAGCCCCATTTCCAGCGTGATCCAGGGATCGGTTGCGGCCATGATGGCGGCACCTGTTTCATAATGCGCGGGATCGTTCGAGAGCCGGATATCATATAAGGTATCAGCCATGCTGTTTCTTTTTTAGGGCTAATAGGAAGATCATCGTGAGCAGTCCGTTCACTGCTATATTCATGAAGCCGATATCATAATGCCAGGCGGAGATGGAGTATTCATTCAGTCCGTAGGTCAGTAATGCCGCCGCTACGCAGGCAATGGGTACACCCCGTTCCTTCAACAGGATCTTCGTGAAAAGACCGGTCATGTATAAACCCAGGATCGGACCGTATGTATATCCCGCGATCTTAAAGATGGTGAAGATGATGGCACCCTGACTGTTCCAGAAGGCCATGACGATGGTAAAGATGACGATGTTGACTGCCAGCAGCACACGGTTCTTGATCCGTTTCCGTTCCTCATGCGGGCGGTTGGCGAAATCCATGAAATCATAGCTGAAAGCTGTGGTGAGCGCGGTAATGCAGGAATCGATCGTGGCGAAGGTGGATGCGACCACGCCGATGAAGAAGGCCATCGCGCCGATCTTTCCGAAATAGTTCTGGGTAAGGAATGGGTAGAGTTTATCCGTGTTGAGGAACTGCCCATCCTTCATTTCCAAACTGATCCCCTTCTGCTCCGCGAATACATATAACAATACACCGAGTGCCAGGAACAAGGTTTGCGCAAAGGCGATGAAGAAGCTGAACGTAAGCACGTTCTTCCTTGCATCCTTCGCATTCTTCACCGTTAGCGATTTCTGCATCATGCTCTGATCAAGCCCGACCAGCGCGACCGTGATCAGCACCCCGGATATGAATTGCTTGAAGAAGTTGGAACCGGAAGCCGGATCCCAGTCGAACAGCTTACTGTACGGATGATGCGCCACGGCCGTTACCATCCCGGAAAAAGAAAATCCGAGGAAGTTCTTAATGGTGATGATCGAGATCACAATGACCGTGATGAGGAAGAAGGATTGCAGAGCATCGGTCCATACGATGGTCTTGATCCCTGATTTATTCGTGTACAGCCAGATCAGTACCAGCACTACGATGATGGTGATGAAGTACGGAATGCCCAGCTGGTCGAAGAAGGCGGTCTGCAGTATTTTGACGGAAAGCAACAAGCGGAAAGCCGCGCCGAATGACTGCGACACGAGGAAGAACAGAGAACCAGTCTTGTAAGTCACATTCCCGAAACGGGTCTGCAGATAGGTATAAATGGAAACGAGCTGTTGCTTATGGAAAAGCGGAATGAGAACGAAGGCTATGAACAGGTATCCCACTATATTACCCAAAATGAACTGGAAATAATACAGATGATTGTTACCAACATTGCCCGGAATGGAAACCAGTGAAACTGCAGAGATGCCGGATCCGATCATCCCGAATGCCACCAGGAACCAGTGTGATTGCCGGTCGCCGTCGAAATATGTATGGTCCTTACTTTTCCTGGAAGTGATCCTTGAGATGATCATCAGCAGGGAAAAATAGCAGGCAATGAAGACGAGGACCAAGATGGGGCTCATACCCCAAATTAACTAAAAGCCCCATTGAATGTTGAAATTTGATTGCTGAATTTTGAATTTGGGCGGAAAATTCAAAATTTAAAATTCAGAATTCATACAAGGTCGCTTTGATCTGTATCGGAACTGCCCATTCGAAAGTCGTAGGTTTCCTGCTGATTTCGCAGACGGAAGCGCAGATCGCCCAGAAAAATTTAATAGAATTTACTTACGCAAAACAAACGTTAGAAGCTAATCAGCTATCATGACTCCTGTTTTAATTTTGAATTTTTAATTCTGAATTCAGTAAGTTGAATTAAACCCGTAAAGACGATCCATTCAAAACTCAAAATCCAAAACTCAAAATTTCTTACGCCAGCTCGTGCTCGTCCGACATCGAATACACCGGATAATCCGAATACCCTTTTTCGCCTGCTGAATAGAACAGTGATGCATCAGGCTCGGTGGAAATGGGCCAGTTGTGGCGGAAGCGTTCCACCAGATCCGGGTTATCGATGAAGGGGCGGCCGAAAGCGACCAGTTCGGCAAAGTTGCTGTGGACGTCGTTTTCAGCGTGCTCCAGATCATAACCACCTGAGAGGATGAGCGAATTTTTGAAGTTATTCCGCACCTGAAGTTTGATACTCAGCGGAACGACGGGTGCACCCATGGCCGAATGATCCGCCAGGTGGATGTATAAGATACCGAGACGGTTGAGTTCATTTGAAAGATGGTCGTACACTTCGCTGATGCCCGGATAATTGGGCATATCATTCGCCACACCAAAGGGTGATAAGCGGATGCCGATACGGTCCTTGCCGATCGCATCGGAAGCGGCAGCAACCACTTCAATGATGAAACGGCAGCGGTTCTCAACGGTTCCTCCATATTCATCGGTACGTTTGTTCGAAGCCGGCGACAGGAATTGCTCCATCAGATAGCCATTGGCACCATGCAATTCCACTCCGTCGAAACCCGCTGCGATCGCGTTCTTCGCAGCATCCACATATTCCTGTTTGGTGGTCTGTATCTCTTCCTGCGTCATGGCAACAGGTACCGGAAAATCCTGCATTTGTTTGGCATCCGTCCACATTTGTCCTTTTGCCTGCACCGCGGATGGGGCCATGATCTTCGCTTCTTCCGGCATATTCAGCATATGACTGACCCTGCCGGTATGCATGAGCTGAACGAAGATCTTTCCACCTTTATCGTGTACGGCTTGTGTGGTCAGCTTCCAGCCCTCTGTTTGTTCTTCATTGAAAATACCGGGTATGCGTGCATAACCCAATCCGTTCGGCGATGGTGAAGTCCCTTCTGTAATGATCAAACCTGCTCCTGCCCTTTGCGCGTAATAGTGTGCCATCAGTGCATTCGGAATATTCTGCAGGGCCCTGCTTCTGGTCATGGGAGCCATAACGACACGGTTATCCAGTTCAATTTTGCCCAGTTTTGCAGGACTCAGTAGTTTATAAACTTTCATGATATTGTGTTTCATTTTATTCGGGGCGATCTTCATCCAGATCGTTATGAGCATCACCACCCAGGCTGTAATAATTGTTCTCTTCATCTTCGGAACCGATCGCTTCCATATCATCATCCAGTTCCGACCCCGGAACATCCAGGTCATCGCCCTCATTGTCATAATGATCCACCAGACTGGCTTTTGCTTTGCCAACGATCTCCGGCAGGTCCTCCGGATCCACGGACTTATCTTCCTTGCCTTTGATGTACATGTCTTCCGATGCCGGGTATTCCAGCATTTTGTTGTAAGGGAATTCCGTCAACGCAGGCTGAGCCTTCTTTTGGTCAGGAAAATTTTCTTGCATAACCCTGTTTTTTGAATGGAATGATCAATGTACACAGTACTGTCAAATCACGATACAAAGTTGGAACAGGGAGAATAGAGGATATTATTCAATTGTCATGAAATGTTACATCTTTCACAGAACCAAATTGAAAATTTTGAATTTTGAATTTTGAAAGCTGAATTCTGGAGGAACAAATCAAAAATCAAAATTCAAAACTTAAAATTCAAAATTTATACAGGGTCGTTTTGAACTGGAAAGAGACTTCTTTTTCGAAAGCCGTAGTTCCCGCAGATTACGTAGATGATGCGCAAATCGCGCAGAAAAAGAATGAAAGTAAATACTTACGAAAATCAGCCCATAGTAAAGGGTCAACCCTAGTGACTGTTGTCTTAATTTTTAATTTTAAATTTTAAATGCGTAGAGCTGAATTAGCTCCGGAAAGCCGACCCATTCAAAATTCAAAACTCAAAATTCAAAATTCTATTTAAACTTCAGGTCAACCGAGATGACATTCGACACCAAATTAGTCGTTTGTGAGTAGTGCCCGTAACGCAGTTCCAGCGCGGCAAGGGATTGCATCAGTACACCTTTGGGTGGCGCGAGGCGGAGACCCATGCCCCAGGCATGACTGGTGAAAGCGGCCAGT
Source organism: Bacteroidota bacterium (assembly GCA_029555415.1). GTDB lineage: Bacteria > Bacteroidota > Bacteroidia > Chitinophagales > Chitinophagaceae > JAKPSI01. The sequence continues at coordinate 50,345 of JAKPSI010000037.1, forward strand.
GCGTAATTGCTGGTGTAATATTCATCATTCAGTGTATGGGTAGCATAAGGCGCGAAATACTTCGCGGCCGTTTGCCTGTAGAAGCGGTAATAGGGAGAAAGCGAGAAGAATGGTGTGAGTTTGATAGCGGTTTCCAGACTGGCCGTATGGGAACGAAGTCCCCAGCTATCGAGATAATAACGATAAAAAGCGCGGAGGATCAGCTTATCCCCAACGAAATAATTCATGCGTAATCCTATAGGCAATTTGAAACGACTGGAAGGCAGAGTTTCGATCGTATCTTTTCCTGTATTGAGGTATACCCGGTGGAAAGGCAGCCCCAGATAACCTTTCATGTACACAAGATCCATGGCGATGCTGGCCTGCATACGCTCATTGATCACTTGTGCGAAAGAGAATGAGGCGCTGATGGTATTTCGCGACTTCACGATATCAGGCATTTGTCCGGAAACCGTCGTGCTCCCACCATTATGAAAGACCAGGGCCCGGCGGTGTCCGCTGGCGGTGGTGATATACACGACACTATCGGTTGGCGCAACAGTGGTAACGACCAGTGGCGGATTGAATTCCGCTGGATTGATCATGTGGATCTTATCGAGGAAGGCGCTGACCTTGACACTGAATTCGCCGTTGTTACGCGTTTTCTGTGATACCGATCCGTTGAAACCAAGTGAATTATAGTATTGTGATTCGTGTGAGAAATACAGACCAAGTCCGACCTCCGAACCTTTGATCTTATTCTCCCGGCTCCAGTCGAGCGTCGGATACAAACGGGTGCCGTTATTCCGGGCATGTCCATTGGAATCGATATAACCCTGGGATGCGGCGGTGTGATGATCATACCCCATTCCGAATGTGAAATTATTCTTGCGATGCGCGGAATCAAGGAATGCGAGTTTGAGTTCGATAGAATTGGAGAAATCGGTCACATCGCCATTCCCTTTCGGATCGGTACGACCGCCCATGACGGCTGACTTATCAGCCTTTTGCGTGTAATAACTGGAAACGATGCTCACCTCTTCTGTCCGCAGTTTACGGGACTTGTAAGCTGTCGTATCCTTTGGCGCCTGCTGAGAGAAAGCGTTCAGGATGACCAGGTACATTCCGACAACAGTGAGACATATTTTTTTCATGCAGCAGTGCGTTCAGTTTTGTATCAGTTACAACCACAGCCTCCGCCGGTTTTTCCGCCATTGGCACCGGAGGATCCCTCTCGGTAGGATTGCGCGTTAAGCTCGGTCTTCTCCACTTTGCGGTTGCCCAGCGCCATTTCCGAATCATTGATCCGGTTCTTCTGATACTCCTTTACAGTAGTGCAGGAACTGACTACCGTAACGACGAGCAGTAAAGCAGGCAGGAGATATTTATTTTTCATGCGCTTTTCTTTCTTGTTCTTAACTCAATGAATAATCGGGAAGTGCTTCACAGGAGTTGCCCGGGTAAGGCGGGATATCTAAATATATGAAAAGTGCTGAAATGTTGAGTTTTGAATTTTGAATGCTGAATCAAGTCCCGTCAGCCGAACAATACAAATCTCAAAATTCAAAACTCAAAATTTCTTTCATAAAAAAAGATCCCCCGTTTCCGGAGGACCTTTCTCTCATTCCAGTCAGTGCTGGCTCATCTGTATACTATGACTGTCTTTACAGCGATCTGTTTACCGTTATGGTCACGTACTTCGACCATGAAATAACCGCTTGACATGATGCCTTCTTTCAGCATATTCACTTCCATGCTGGTATAAGGTGCGCTGGTAGCATATTTGCGCTGATACACCAGGCGACCGCGGTCATTGTATATACTCAGGGTGACTTGCTCACCGGCTGCATTGTAGAACCGTACACTGAATTCACCGTTATTCGGGTTCGGGTAAGCGAACAGTTTGGTGGATTCAGAAGCGGTGATCTGCAACTCTGCGGATGCGGATGTACAGCCATTTCCGTCAGTATATACCACTTTGTAAGTACCGGCATTGTCTACGGTCAGTCCGTCGATGACATCTCCAGTTACACCTGACATCAGTTCTCCGTTCCTGTACCATTTATAAGTACCGCCCGAGATGGAAACATTCGCGGTGAGTGTCAGGAACTGGCCGGGTGTCATGGCCGGTGAACCGGAAGCGGTGATGGTCACAAACGGATTCGGATTCACGTAAACGGTCGCGATGTTACTGATGGCATTGTTGCACAATCCGATCACAGTAACACGGTACGTATTGGTGTTCATGTTCAGGGTAGCATTGTTCACGGTATAGACCGCATTGTTGCTGCCGGAAATATCTGACCAGCCTGTTCCGTTCCATGCCTGCCACAGGTAGCTCACCACGTTGGTGGAAGCCACGTTGAAGGAAGCGGCGGTACCGGCACATACTGTTGTATTCACAGGCTGTGTGCTGATCGCGGGTATCTGACCGTCCAGTACCGTTACGGTAAAGGAACAGGTACTGATATTACCGGATGCATCCGTTACACGATGGGTAACAGTGGTTACACCCAGCGGGAAGGCTGAACCGCTTGCCAGGCCTGCGGTACGGACGAGGGTAAAGCCGGGACAATTATCCGTTGCGGTCACGGTATAGTTCACCACTTTGGTGCAGGCACCTGTGGCGGTTACGGTGATGTTGGACGGACATGTGATCACGGGCAGTTCTGTATCACGCACGGTGACGGTGAATGAACAGGTCACGACTGCGCAAACATTCGTTGCCGTAACAGTTACTGTAGTGGTTCCGATCGGGAACACACTGCCGGATGGCATGGAGTAACTGACGGTCGGTGCAGGTGCGCCGGTCACTGTTGCAGGTGCGTAAGTCACGGTGGCTCCGCAAACACCCGGATCATTCACTACGTTGATATTCGCCGGGCAAGTGATGGTCGGTGTAGCGTTCACCGTGATCGTAAAGGTCTTCGAAGGTCCGCTGCAGGATACACCTCCGTTGGTGAATGTCGGTGTAACGGTGATGGTAGCCACTTGCGGTGTATTGGTATTATTCACGGCTGCGAAAGACGCGATGTTACCGGTTCCGCTTGCGGCGAGACCGATCGATGTATTCGTATTGGTCCAGCTGTAAGTGGTCGTACCCCCTGTATTCGATGTAGTATACGTTACTGCGGTCGGTGCTCCGTTACATTCCACCAGGTCAGCGGGCTGATCCACTTGTCCTGTTGGGTTCACAGTGATCGTAAAGGTCTGTGCAGGTCCGCTGCAGGTCACACCGGCATTGGTATAAGCAGGTGTAACAGTGATGGTAGCGGTAACCGGTGCTGTTCCACTGTTGGTTGCAGTGAAGGAAGCGATATCACCATTGCCACTGGCCGCGAGACCGATCGAAGTATTGCTGTTGGTCCAGCTGTACGCTGTGGTACCGCCGGTATTGTTCGTCGTAAAGCTGACTGCATTCGTTGTACTGCCATTACATTTTACCTGATTGGCCGGAACATTCACTTGTGCGGTCGGGTTTACGGTGATCGTAAAGGTCACGGATGGTCCTGAACAGGTCACACCGCCATTTGTGAAAGTTGGGGTCACTGTGATCGTAGCCACTTGCGGTGTTGTACCGGTATTGATCGCAGTAAAGGAGTTGATCCATCCACCAGCTGCGCCACTGGCTGCCAGACCAATACTTGTATTGTCATTGGTCCAAGTGCAATAGGTAGCACCGCCTGAAACGATCGTTCCGAAATTAATGGTCGGTACGACATCTGAATTACATACCACTTTATTGGTGATCGGGTTCACTTGTGCAGTAGGATTCACGGTAATGGTGAAGGTCTGCGAAGGACCTGTACAATTAGCTCCTGAAGGAGGAATACCAGGCTCGGCTCCTTCCTGTACACCGGGTGCAGCATTGCTGAATGTCGGTGTAACGGTGATCGTAGCCGTTACCGGTGAGTTACCACTGTTGGTTGCGGTGAAAGATGCGATATTACCGGTTCCACTGGCTGCGAGGCCGATGCTGGTATTATCGTTCGTCCATGCGTAAGTGGTGGTTCCGCCGGAATTGACCGTTGTGAAATTCACGGCTGATGTAAGCGCACTGTTACAGATCACCTGATCGGCGGGGTCATTCACCTGGCCGGTCGGGTTCACGATGATCGTGAATGTTTTCGCAGGACCTGAACAGCTGACGCCTGCGTTGGTGAATGTTGGTGTAACAACGATCGTTGCGGTGACCGGTGATGTGCCGGTATTCACTGCTGTGAAGGATGCGATGTTACCGGTACCATTGGCTGCGAGGCCGATGGTCGTATTATCATTCGTCCAGGCGTAAGTGGTCGTACCACCTGTATTCACAGTTGAGAAATTCGTAGCTGCTGCCGCGGTATTATTACATACTGTAAAGAAAGCCGGCTGATTCACCTGAGCAGCGGGGTTCACTGTGATAGTGAAGGTCTGTGCCGTACCACTGCAGGATGTTGCTCCATTCGTGAAGGTCGGTGTAACGGTGATCGTGGCGGTCACAGGCGCTGTACCGGTATTGGTTGCGGTGAAAGCCGCGATATTACCGGTTCCGCTGGCTGCAAGGCCTATAGAAGTTGTATTATTCGTCCAGGCGTAAGTTGTTGTTCCACCTGTATTATCGGTTGCGAAATTGACCGCTGTGGTCGTTGCACTGTTGCAAAGTACCTGGTCGGTCGGATCATTCACCTGACCGGACGGATTCACCGTGATGGTGAAAGTTTTGGATGCACCGGTACAGGTCACACCACCAAAAGTAAAGGAAGGTGTAACCGTGATGTTCGCGGTAACAGGTGCGGTTCCTGTATTCACAGCTGTGAAAGAAGCGATGTCGCCTGTTCCACTGGCTGCGAGACCGATCGAAGTATTATCATTGGTCCAGCTGTAGTCGAATATACCACCACCGCCGCCAACATATTGCAGTGCATTCTTCATGATCTTTGCACCATCTGATGCCGGATCCCAGAAGTCACTTCTTGAATCTTTTGAAGGCGGGAAGAATCCGAGGTCAACGCGTTTCGCATGGGCAGCTCCTACGTCATCACGAGCTGTGATCAGATACCGGCCATCGTTCCAGTCTGCCACACTGTAAGCACCAGGTGCCAACGATGTTGAAGTGGACCTGTAGCTTGACGTACCGCCATTGAATGAAGTAATCCCATTCATCAATTGGTGGGCAGGAAGCCAAACGGTGCCCAGTGTTTGTGTGGACCCCTGGGTCTGTCCGGCCGGGACCATTACCTGATAAGTGCTTGTATTGATCGCACCGCCAACAGGTACTGAAGCCGTTGAGAAAACAGCCATTACCAATCCTCCGCCACCGTCCACATATGCGGCCAGATTATTTCCCAAAAGTGTTGAATTTGCATAACCGGTCTCTGCATAAAACAGAACGGACTGGTATTCCTGTAACTGAGCCAGCGTGGGCGTTACATTGGCTGCATTGATCACATCAATTGTACTGAAAGCTCCGGTAGCCATGATCTTTGCCTTTACTTCATTCACCCAGCTGAATGCGTCAGCAGCGAGGATCAGTACTTTATTTCCGAAACTGACCGGTGCTGAAGATGCATTATTACATATCACCTGTGCTGACGGTTGATTCACACTCGGTGTCGGATTCACGGTGATCGTGAAAGAAGTGGAAGTTCCTGCACAACCTGTGCCACCATTGGTAAATGAGGGCGTAACGGTGATGGTTGCAACAACAGGACTGGCGGTGCTGTTGGTAGCAGTGAAAGAAGCGATGTCACCAGTACCACTTGCACTCAGACCGATCGAAGTATTGTTATTGGTCCATGTATAAGTCGTGGTTCCGCCTGTATTATTCGAACTGAAATTGATCGCAGGTGAGGATGAACCAGCGCAAAGCACTGCATCGATCACATTGTTCACCTGTCCTTTCGGATTTACGATGATCGTAAAGGTCTGTATTGAGCCGCCACAACCAACAGATGCATTATTGAAAGTAGGCACTACTGTTATGGTTGCGGTAACCGGAGCCGTACCGGCGTTGGTAGCTGTGAAAGCGGATATATTTCCGGTTCCGTTCGCTGCCAGACCGACCGATGTGTTATCATTTGACCAGCTGTACAATGTTGTACCACCAGTATTAGTTGAAGCGAAATTGACCGCAGTAGTGTTCGCATTGTTGCAGATCACCTGGTCGGCGGGGTCGTTCACTTGACCGGTCGGGTTGACTGTGATCGTAAATGTCTTCGTTGCACCGGAACAGCTTACACCTGCGTTGGTGTATGTCGGCGTTACAACGATCGTTGCAACGACCGGTGCAGTACCACTGTTCACGGCTGTGAAGGATGCGATATTGCCACTGCCACTGGCGGCAAGACCGATCGATGTTGCATTATTCGTCCAGGTGTAAGTTGTTGTACCACCCGTATTCGTTGTAGCGAAATTCACTGAAACGGATGAATTATTACAAAGCACCTGTGAAGCTGGCTGGCTTACCTGTCCTGCCGGATTCACCGTAATGGTGAATGTTTGAGCTGTACCGCTGCAGGATGTTCCACCGTTCGTGAAAGTAGGTGTTACTGTAATGGTCGCTGTAACAGGAGCCGTACCGGCATTGGTAGCGGTGAAGGCCGATATATTACCGGTTCCGCTGGCTGCAAGGCCGATCGAAGTTGTATTATTCGTCCAGGCGTAAGTGGTTGTACCACCTGTGTTATTGGTTGCGAAATTGACCGCCGTGATAGCAGTACTGTTGCAAACCACCTGGTCGGCAGGATCATTCACCTGGCCGCCCGGGTTCACGGTAATGGTGAACGTTTTCGTTGCACCAGCTGTACTTACACCTGCATTGGTGAATGTGGGCGTTACGATGATCGTTGCAACAACAGGGGCTGATCCGCTGTTCACTGTTGTGAAGGAGGCGATATTCCCATTGCCACTGGCTGCAAGACCGATCGTTGTATTGTTGTTGGTCCAACTGTAAGTAGTCGTACCACCTGTATTGGTCGTAGCAAAGTTCACTGAAACAGAACCATTATTACAGACGACCTGAGAAGCGGGCTGATTCAGTTGTCCGGCAGGGTTAACGGTAATAGTGAATGTTTGAGCTGTTCCGCTGCAGGATGTTGCGCCGTTCGTGAATGTTGGCGTAACTGTAATAGTCGCTGTAACAGGAGCCGTACCGGCGTTGGTAGCGGTGAATGCAGAAATATTTCCGGTTCCACTTGCTGCGAGGCCGATCGATGTCGTATTATTCGTCCAGGCGTAAGTTGTGGTTCCGCCTGTATTATTTGATGTGAAATTGACTGCGGTTGTGGTTCCGCCGTTACTTACCACCTGGTCGGCGGGGTCATTCACTTGTCCGGTCGGATTCACGGTGATCGTAAAAGTCTTTGAAGCACCATTACATGTCACGCCACCACTTGTATAAGAAGGCGTAACGGTTATAGTTGCTGTAACCGGTGCAGTACCTGTATTCACTGCGGTAAAAGAAGGAACATCTCCGGTTCCACTGGCGGCCAGACCAATGGAAGGATTACTGTTTGTCCAGGTATAATCAAATATACCACCGCCGCCGCCTACATATTGCAGCGCATTTTTCATGATGTTGGCACCAGAAGAAGAAGGTATCCAACCGCCGCCATTAAATCCGTCATTGGATGGCGGGAACAAACCCAGATCAACACGTTTTACATGTGATGCACCTACATCATCCTTCGCGGTGATCAGGAAATTGCCATCATTCCAGTCTGCCACACGGTAGCTGCCCGCAGTCAGGGTTGAAGATGTAGTTCTGTAACTAGCATTGCCGTCAAAGCTGGTCACTCCTGTCATTAATTGGTGTGTCGGAAGATGTACTGTACCTAATGTCATACCATAATTGTTAGTATGACCAGAAGGCACTATGACCTGATAAGAAGCTGTATTGAAATTCCCCCCGATAGGCAAACCGCCAGTCGCGAAAACTGCGCAGACCACACCACCACCACCATCAACATAAGCGGCAAGGTTATTTCCGGAAGTTGTCGGATCGAGGTAACTGTTATCGGACCATGTCATCACCGCCTGGTATTGTTGCAATTGTGCAAGGGTCGGTGTAGTTGAGTTGGCGTACATGATATCGATCTGGCTGAAGGCACCAGTTGCAAGCAATTTGGCTTTCACATCATCGATCCAGCTGGGCTGATCCGCTGCATATAACAATACTTTTCCGCCGAAGCTAACTGTACTGGATGCGCTGTTATTGCATACAACCTGATCAGCTGGCTGATTCACGGAGGGTGTAGGATTCACTGTAATTGTAAAAGTGACCGGTGTACCTGCGCAACTTGTACCCCCGTTTGAATAAGTAGGTGTAACGGTGATCGTAGCCACTACAGGTATTGCGGTAGTGTTCGTTGCCGTAAAAGATGCGATATTACCGGATCCGCTGGCAGCAAGGCCGATCGATGTTTTATTGTTTGTCCACGCATAAGTCGTTGTGCTGCCTGTATTATTCGTACTGAAATTAACTGCTGCGCTTGATGCACCATCGCAGAAGATCTGATTGCTCACACTGTTGACCTGGCCTTTCGGATTCACTGTGATCGTGAAAGTCTGGGGTGTACCGCTGCAGGATACTCCTCCGTTCGTGAACGTTGGTGTAACGGTTATCGTTGCGGTTACAGGGGCCGTGCCACTGTTCGTTGCGGTGAAGGAAGAAATATTCCCGCTGCCACTGGCAGCCAGCCCGATGGCCGTATTATTATTTGTCCATGCATATGTTGTAGTTCCGCCGCTATTACCCGTTGTAAAATTGACGGCCGAAGTTGAAGCGTTATGGCAGACCACCTGATCGGCCGGATCATTCACCTGACCGGAAGGATTCACAGCAATTGTCGTGGATCCCGATGTACCGTTACAGGTCACACCTCCATTTGTATAAGAAGGCGCGATGTTGATCGTTGCAGTGACCGGCGAGGTACCGCTGTTCAGCGCTGTGAAAGATGATATGTCCCCAGAACCGCTTGCAGAAAGGCCTATACTTGTAGTGTTATTCGTCCAGTTGAAGACCGTTCCTGATACAGCGCCTGTGAATGAAAGCAGGTTCGTTCCGCTTCCGTTGCATTTGACCTGGCTTGAAACTCCGTTCACCGTAGGGATCGGATTAACCGTAACAGTTGTGGAAGCACAACCAACACTGAATACACAGTTATTGAAATTCCGTGCATAATATGTAGTGGTAGTAGAAGGGTTGACGGAAATTGGGTTTCCTGTACCAACCAATGTACCTCCGCAACTGCCAGAATACCAGTAAACAGTTCCTACCGCACCAGTAGCAGTGAGAGAAGTACTGGAACCATTACAGATCACCGGGGAAGTTGCACTGGCTGCTGTGGGATCGGCAGGAGCAGAAGGATTATACAGGACGGTCGCGTTCAGCCCAGTACTGGTGACACTCAGGTCAGTAGTGAAGCCTACGGTGATCGTTTGACTGAAATTACCGGTGAAGCAGAATGTACCGGAACCAAAATAGGTAGCCAATACCGTACCGCCTGTACCTGTTCCATCATAGATCCTGATGAAATCACAGCAACTCTCAGTATTATATGAACCGGAGATCTGTACCCTGTTACCGGTCGTTACATTAATTACTGTGTATCCGTTCGCATAGTCGGAATAAGTAGCTCCGCATCCGGCGTGGGTGCAGAGTGTACCGTTCGAATTCATCGAATTACTTCCGGCATAAGGAATGAGTGTTTGCGAAATTGCCGTTAACGTGAACAGCATCGTGATGAACACTCCCGTAGTAGCTTTAAGCAGTGGGTAAACTTTTTTCATACAGGATAACTTTTAGATCTTCTTATTAATTACAAACGATTCGTGACTAAGGGTTGGGAGATCCGGTAGCAGTATTTCGCCTTTTTCATACATCCAAACACCGGTTCATTACAAGCAAAAAACAGGGGATCGTAGTACGAATATTCCTAAAGAAAACATTGCTGAATAAGAAGAATGGTCATGCCATTTGCTGATTGATATCAGCATAAAATATTGTCAATCAATCGTTTAGGGGTATTCGATGATAAAGACTAAATGGTTACCCTGATAGTTCTATGTTGTACTTATTTTCTCAATAATGAGTATGACAGGGTGCGCGAAGGAGTATGACAGAAGCAGGTGAGGGAAATTTTGAAATCGGGGCTCATGAAGAATTCAAAATTAAAAATTCATACATGGTCATTCTGAAAAGACCATTCACTTCGTTGTCGAAAAACAAAGGTTTCCCGCAGATTTCGCGGATGAAGGCGCAGATTGTGCAGCGTAAAACAGAAGATGACATTTACGCAAGACGGACCTTAGTTCAGCATCAACTATAATGACTCGTGTTTTAATTTTGAATTTTAAATACTGAAATAAGCTCCGTCAGCCGAACAATTCAAAATTCAAAACTCAGAATTTAAAATTCACCCATTGTAGGCTGCTTCCAGTTCCGCGACCACGATCTTTTTCATCTTCAGCATCGCCTGCATCGCCCTGCCGGACGCGGCTCTGTCTTCACTGCCGAGTAACTGACCCAGGCGCTCGGGAATGATCTGCCAGGAGAGACCGAATTTATCCTTCAGCCAGCCGCACTGTGATGCCGTGCCGCCATTATCAAGGAAAGCGTTCCACAAGCGGTCCACTTCTTCCTGATCTTTGCAGTTCACGAACAAGGAAACGGATTCATTGAATTTGAACATCGGCCCGCCATTGAGCGCCATGAAGGTCTGACCCGCCAGTTTGAAGGTGCCGGTGAAAAATGATCCGTTCGATTGCCGGTTCGCCCCCAGCATCGCTGAATCTTCGAAAAGCGAGCAATAGAAGTTGATGGCTTCCTCGGCATCGTTGTTGAACCAGAGGAAAGGGGTGATCTTGGATGAAGTGGATAAAATGGCCATATGGGGGTGATTATTTCATTAAGGTAAATGAAATTTTGAATTTTAAATTTTGAATGCTGAATTAAGTCACTTCAGCTGATCAATTCAAAATTCAAATCTCAAAATTCAAAATTGGCTTTTTAACTAACAACGAGCAAACTGCAGCCTCGTAGGTCACTCCCATCCAGCCTCCCCAGCACCTCAAAACTCCCGTCCGCATATAACTTCCCCGCGTCATCTGTAGCCATGAAGGAGCAGCTGTTCACATTCGCCAGATCAATGACATTGATAGCTCCACTGACAAAATGTTTGTTAGTACGCATTATCAATTCTCCACTATCAACTATCCATTTCAAAGAAAGAGGGTCTTCTTCATCACGAACCAATATCTTCATCCATGCCGGGCATTCAAACAAACCCTCTCCACGCGACCATGCCTGCGACAATAACTCCGTCATCCCGTATTCCGAATGAATAGAAGGGACACTGAATGCAGTCGTTAATAGTTCATGAACTTCCGGTCTCGTTATCTCCGCCCTCCTGCCCTTCATGCCGCCTGTTTCCATGATCACTGTATGTTGTAACGGCATCGGGTATTGTTCCGCGAAATCCAGTAACGCGAACGTGACCCCGATGAGCAAAGTCTTTTTCTGCTGCGCTTCCCCTTCTTTCAGTAAGGCTGCCAGCTGTGCGAACTCATGCAGGTAAAATCCGCTCTTCGGATCGCCACTTTCTCTGATCAGGCGGTCCGTCATGTACACCAGCGATGAATTCCCCCGCTCCAGATAAGAAGGCAGTAAGCCGATGATGCGCCATTCCTTTATATCTCCATAAAACTGTTCAAAACTCCTGAGAAAGCTCTCTTCATATATGCTGGTATCGGTCACATAATGGCGACTGGTCACCATGCCCGTCGTTCCGCTGCTCTCAAAAACCTGTTGTGCCTCCTCCTGACCTGTTTGACCCGGGGCCTGTCCCGTCAATACGGGATGGGTCCTGAAGAACCGGATCGGCAAAAACGGGATCTCCGCCAAACGGCTCACCCGGGCCGGATCCACCCGCAAAGCCGCGCAGAAATCGCGGTACACGGGGTTTCCCGCCGCCTGATACCGGAAAATATCCAGGGCCAGGGCCTCGAAATTCCCTGCCTGAACACCGAAAATTTTATCATTCCATTCACCCGGCATGGCTATTGTTGTATATTCAATTATTGTAAATTTGTTTTCACCTTAAACGAAGCCCATGAAGTTCCCCGTTCCGGTTGTTGGCCTGCTGTTGATCCTGTCGCTGGGACTTTTCTCCTGCGGTAAAGATAAATTTAAAACCAAACCCACGATCGATATCACGGGTTACAAGACCAAGACCGTGGGAAGGAATGACGCACTCATCATCAATCTTCGTTTTACTGACAAGGAAGGTGACCTGCCGAACGGTACATTCGTTTATATCCCCCAACGCCTGAATGCCCGTCCGCTGCCTCCCCTGATCCCCGATTATGATTCTGTTAAACTGGTGGTACCCACCTTCCCTGACAATACGGATGGCACCTTCCAACTGAACCTTCCCTGGATCAACGTCCATAAAAGTGATATCGAGAACGATACCATTAAAATGCGTTTTGTACTGGTCGACCGCGCCAGCAATAAAAGCGATACGGTCACCAGCGACCCCGTTGTTATCCTGAAAAATTAATGCGCGCGATCATTCGTTTACGGGACTTCCTCGTTTACACCAATATTTACATTGGCCTTTGCGCAGCCGCACTCAGCTGGGAAACTTTTGCCCTGCTGAAAATTCCATCCACCCACAACTGGTACTTGCTGCTGATCTTTGGCGCTACGCTGTTCGTTTACAACCTGCATTATTTCGCCAAACTGAAAGGTCCAAAAGAGAACAGCCGTATGCAATGGTGCCGTGGTAACAAAATGCTGCTGCTGGCATTCGTGATTGGCAGCCTGCTCTTCATTCTTGCTGTATTGTTTTATCATTATAAGGCCATCTTCGGCGGACCAGGCAACTGGCAATACCGCAATCTTATTGTACTGCTCATTATCCCTGCGCTGGCACTGGCTTATTCCTTCCCGATCTTCAAAAAAAGTCTCAGACAGATCGGCTGGCTGAAGATGATCTCGCTGAGTGGTATATGGGCATTCAGTACGGTCCTGCTTCCGGTTTTCCTGTTGCCCGACGGATCGGGGATCGCTCCGGATGATCATATTGTGCTCATGATCTTCATCAATCGTTTCATCTTCATCGCGGCGCTGAGTGTCGTGTTTAATCTTAAGGACCTGGAAGAGGACAAGCAGGCCGGTATCCGAACATTGGCGGTGATCTTCGGCCAGAAGAAAGTGCTGCAATGGGGTCAATGGATCTTTCCTTTTTTATTCCTGGGTTCAGCCTGCATTTTCATTTTTTCAATTCCAGATTCACCTAAGGGATTGGGGGGTGGCATTGGTGCCATCACCGTTGCAATTTTCAGATGTTTCCGGGATTTTAGATCAGAGAAATACAGCGAAGCACGCTTCGTCATGGAATATGATGGTCTTATGCTCGTTCAGCCCCTCATCCTTATCTTTGTACAGCTTTTCACACATTAAAAACCACGTATGGCAAAATCAGCGAAACCCGCAGCAAAAAAGTCAGCTCCCAAAGCGAAGAAGAGCGTGATCACCGATACATCATTTTCTTTCCTGAAATCATATATCAATAATGCTTCTCCTGTGGGTTTCGAGACCTGGGGCCAAAAGCTCTGGCTGGAATACATCAAACCTTATTGCGATACCACTTTTGTGGATCCTTATGGTACGGCTGTAGCGGTCATCAATCCCGAGCATCCTTTCAAAGTAGTGATCGAAGCGCATGCGGATGAGATCAGCTGGTTCGTGAATTATGTCACAGCCGAAGGACTCATCTATCTCAAACGCAATGGTGGGGTGGATCACCAGACCGCTCCCGCATCCCGCGTGATCATTCATGGCAAGAAAGGACCCGTAAAAGCCGTATTCGGATGGCCTGCCATTCATACCCGCATCGGCACACCTGATCAGAAAGAAGCCAATCCGCGTACGGATAATCTCTGGCTCGATACCGGCGCCCGCTCCAGAAAAGAAGTGGAAGAACTCGGTATCCATATCGGTGCGGTGGTCACTTACCAGGACGGATTCGATGAACTGGCCAATGGCAACTATATCGGCCGTGCGTTCGATAACCGTATCGGCGGTTTCATGATCGCGGAAGTAGCGCGACTCCTGAAAGAGAACAAAAAGAAATTACCCTTCGGATTATATGTCGTGAACGCGGTACAGGAAGAGATCGGACTCCGCGGCGCGGAAATGATCGCCCGCCGGATCAAACCGAATATCGCCATCGTGACCGATGTGACGCATGACACCACCACACCGATGATCAGTAAGAATATCGAAGGTGATGTGAGCACCGGCAAAGGACCTTCTTTATCTTATGCACCGGCGGTACATAATAAACTGCTCGCATTCGTAGAGAAAGTAGCGGCCGATCAGAAGATCCCTGTGCAATGGCGCGCGCTGAGCCGCAGCACCGGTACGGATACTGATTCCTTCGCCTATGCGAATGATGGCTGCCCGAGTGTACTGATCTCCATTCCGCTTCGGTATATGCATACTACGGTAGAGATGCTGCACAAGGATGATATCGAGAATACCATCAAACTGATGTATGAAACGCTGATCACACTTACTCCTAAAACCAATCTGGCTTATCTGTGATGCATCATTTATTATATATCGATCCGGGCAGCGGCACATTCCTCATACAAGCGATCGTGGCTGGTGCGCTGAGTGTGGTCTTCTTTTTCAAGAATATCAAGAATCATATCAAGGCGTTCTTCTTCCGGAAAAAGAAGGAAGACTGAGTTTTACGGCGCGTTGCGCCTTTTTTTTTAAACACTTAGATATTTAGATTACTTAAGGGCACTTAGTCCTGATAGAGATCGCACCTGCGTCGGGATGACAATCTTTTTTACAGTGATCGTTCAGTCCGGAATGCTGTCATGCCGAGGAACGAGGCATCTGGCTCAATGTATCAGATCCCTCCTGCGTCGGGATGACAAGCATCCTTTTTTTTGTCACATAGGCACATAGGTCACATAGTAATACACACATAGTTTTTGCGAAGATGCCTGTCCTGACGAGGAACGAGGTATCTATATCCCGGTAAAAGATCCCTCCTGCGTCGGGATGACAGGCAACGGCCATTTCCTGGTATCACGACAACCAAAATTCAAAACCCAAAATCCAAAACTAAATTCCGCTTAGTCTATGTGCTCAGTTCTATGTGGCCTATGTGCCTATGTGACAGAAGAATGTATTTCTTATCTTTAACCCATGTCCTTCTCCCATCATCCTTCATCTTACCGCGATCCGTCCGGATTCATCTTCCGTTCCGAGGGTAAGATATACCGGCAGGTGAACCAGGTCTACAAGGAACATTACGACCTGCTGATGGCATCCGGATTGTACAAGGAACTCACTGAAAAAGGGCTGCTCATTCCGCATACCGAGATCGCTGAAAACCTGACGGGAGATGCCCAATGCTATAAGACATTAGCACCCGAGCAAATTCCCTTCATCAGCTATCCTTCAGAATGGAGTTTCGGTATGCTGCAGGACGCGGCCCTGAAGACCTTGCAGATCCAGCAGATCGCGATGACGCATGGCATGATCCTGAAGGATGCGACACCATATAATCTGCAATGGAAGAACGGTCAGCTGATCTTCATCGATACACTCTCTTTCGAAAAATACAACCAGTCTGAGCCCTGGATCGCATACCGGCAATTCTGCGAGTCTTTTCTTGCGCCGCTGCTGCTGATGCATTACAGCAAACAACCGCTGCAGGCTTTGTTCAACGCGTATCCCGACGGTGTTCCTTTACAGATCGCCGCTTCCCTCCTGCCCCGCCGCAGCCGCTTTTCCCTGCATGCGTATCTGCATATTCATTTACATGCGAAAGTATCGGGCAACAGCAAAGGGATCGGATCAAAAAAAACAGGTTTTAACGCAACTAAAATGCGGAACCTGATCAGCAGTCTGGAGTCTTTGACTCGTAGCCTGAAATCACCTGCATCCCCGAGCACCTGGTCCGCGTATTATGATGAAGCATCACAGCGAAATGATTATTTGGACCAGAAGAAAAAGATCATCAGCGATATGCTGGGATCACTGAAGAATATCAACAATGCTGCGGACCTGGGCGCGAATGACGGCGCTTTTTCAAGACTTGTTGCGGAGCAAGGCATCCCGGTGATCGCGGCCGACTTCGATCCCAATTGCATCCAGCGTTTATATACCGAGATCCAACAGCAACAGGAAAAACGCATCCAGCCCCTGATCATCGATCTGGCGAATCCGACACCTGCAACAGGACTGAACAATACTGAGCGTGAATCCTTCATGCAGCGCCTGGACACTGACCTGATCCTGGCCCTGGCCCTGATCCACCATCTCTGTATCGGCCGGAATATTCCTTTGGAAGATGCCGCCAGCTTCTTTCATGCTATGGGCCGCCACCTGCTGATCGAATTCGTGCCCAAGGAAGATGAGAAAGTACAATTCATGCTGCAACAGAAGGCCGATATCTATTCCCAATACGATGCCCCCCATTTCGAAGCCGCATTCGGCGAGCGTTTCACGCTGCTGAGCAAAGTGCCGGTCCCGGACTCCCTACGTACACTCTATTTGTTTGAAAGGAATTCCTGATTTTAAGATTGTAAGTGTTTCTCCGGACGCTTTGCTGTTTCCGGTTTGCCTGTTTTGAAGTAGTTTTGAAAGAAGATGCCTCGTTCCTCGGCATGACAACACAACGAATTGATTAATCGTTATTGTATGTTTGTCATCCCGACGAAGGAGGGATCTTAAAAATACTAAAATCAATATCCCTCAAATCCTTGTACCATGTTCGATCCTAAAAAAATTCTCATTCTTGCTCCGCATCCCGATGACGGCGAACTCGGCCTCGGCGGTTCCATCGCCAAATTCTGCGCGGAAAAGAAAGAAGTGCATTATGCGGGCTTTTCGCTCTGCCGTAAGTCATTGTCCGACGACTTCGACGACCATACCCTTGAGAATGAATGCAAGCACGCTGTCCGCCGCCTCGGTATGGACACCGGCAAACTCATGTTCTATAATTTCGAAGTGCGCGAGTTCCCGAAATACCGTCAGGAGATCCTCGAAGAACTCGTGAGCCTGAACAAATATATCAAGCCCGATCTGGTATTCGTTCCTGCTGCCAGTGATGATCACCAGGACCATGAAGTGATCCACACCGAAGGATTGCGTGCATTTAAGAAGTCATCCGTCATGGGTTATGAAATGCCGTGGAACAACCGCAGCTTCAATACACAGTTATTCATTCAACTGACCGAAGCGCAGGTGCAGCACAAGATCGACGCATTGGCTGAATACCGCTCCCAGACCCATCGTGCCTACATGGAAGCCGATTTCATCCGCTCGCTGGCGAAGGTGAGAGGGGTGCAGAGTTATGGGGAGTATGCGGAGGCGTTTGAAGTTTACAGATGGATCGCCTAGGGAGAATTTTGAATTTTGAATTCTGAGTTTTGAATTACAGGCTAAGAAGCAATTTCTTAGTATGTACCTCCTACCTAATAGCTATAACCTCTTCCCTGTATTCAATTATCCTTTCTCCATTATCACCTATCCATTCAACTACTACGGATACAGAAGGTATTTCTTCCTCATCTTCTTATACTGAGAAAGCCCTGGCTCCCAGGAATCCCTGATCTCTTTCGGTGATTTACCAGCAATGATCTGTTGTTTGAAATTGGCATCACCGGCGAGGCCATCAATATTCCCCATCTGCTTGCTTTGTGTGCGGTCGAAGAAGCGGGCTTTGTCGGGGTAAGCATTGTAGAGTTCGATCATCCACTCGATGTTGATACGTTTTGTTTTGCGGAGGATGGAGATATCGTATTTGCGGAGGTCAAGGCCGAAGCATTCCTCATTCATGTACAAAGGCGTTTCGGCCATGCCGGGGATACCGGTTGGGGTGTATGAGAAATCATATTTTCCTTTCAGGGAAGGTGCACCGAGCACCGTGAATGGGAAATAGGTACCGCGACCATGATTCAGCGCTACGCCTTCAAAAAGACAGGTAGAAGGATACAGCATCACCGACTGTTGTGTATTCAAATTCGGTGAGGGTTTAATTGGCAGTACATATTCCATGTCGTGCTTATAATTCAGCACGGGAATGATCTTCAGTTTACAGACAGCTTTATTGGCCAGCCAGCCTTCTCCGTTGTACATCTGGGCCAGTTCGCCGATGGTCATGCCATGAGAGATGGGGATCGGGAATTGTCCGATGCCGGATTTGTATTTCATATCCAGGATGGGGCCATCCACGAGGTAACCATTGGGATTGGGACGATCGAGGATCATCAACTCCTTGTTATTATCCGCGCAGGATTCCATGATATCGCGCAGCACATTGATATACGTATAGAACCGGCAGCCCACATCCTGCACATCGAACATCATCACATCCACATCGGCCAGATCGGCGGCGGAGGGTTTTCTTTTGGGGCCGTAGAGGGAAATAATGGGAATGCCGGTAGCGGAATCCTTCTCATCACCCACTTTGGCTCCGGCACTGGCCTTGCCGCGGAAACCATGTTCCGGTCCGAATACCTTGACGATATTGATGCCGCGTTTCAGCAGACTGTCCACCAGGTGCTTTGTTCCGATGACCGTGGTAGGATTCGCCAGAATAGCCACCCGCTTGCCTTCCAGGTAAGGCACATATTTTTCGGTCTGGTCGGCACCGGTGAGGATCTGTTTCTTAGCTATTACATTTTGCGAAGCAGTAATGACAGGGTCATCATGGTATTGGAAGGCGAATGTTCCGATCGACAATAAAATAACTGAAATGGATGTAAGGGGTCGTATCATGGCAAAGGCATTATTGAACCCTAATATACGAACAAAGTGAACCCTGATCATGCTATTTACAGGAACGGGGATCATCCCACTTTATTCTTCCCGAAAAGCAGCTGGGCCGTGGTGATGGCAGCGCAGATCTGGATGGTACCCATGGTGATGAACAGGGCTTCAAAGGAAATGTAATGGGTGATGACGCCACCGATGGCGAAGGCCACGCCGCTGACGATCTGTGACTGGCCTGTAGAGAGTCCCCAGGCGTATGAATCCATTTCCTCATGCTGGTTCTTCGCGTACAGTGCATCCCAAGCGGGGGTGCCGATGGCTTCGGCAATGCCGAGTCCGGCCTGGACCATGAAAAGCTGAACGGAATTATGGACGAATACATAACAAAAGGTGATCAGCGCGTTGAGGCTGTAACCGATCACCATCACTTTTGCTTTATAGTCCTTGCCATTCAACAGGCGACCGACAACTATATAAAATATCCCGGTGATGATAAGGTACGTAGCCCATGCCCAGGTGATATCGAGGATATCGCCGCCGACCTTCTCAGCGAAAATGGCGAAAAGCGGCCCCATCATGCCTTCGCCGAAATACCAGAGGTTGGCGCCGATGAGGAGGATGCGGGCAGTTTTGGTGAGTTGCATTGCCAAATGTAGAAAATCCGGTGTAAGGTTTTATCAATCCAATGTTAATTGAGCATAGATAGCTGCTGGCTACTAGCTGTTAGCTGCTAGTACTTTCTTAGAAGTATAATCCTTTGCTTTTGAATTGATGTTTTCATAGCAACTTTCGCCTGCGGCGGGCTTGACACAGCGTACACGGAGTTGGAGAGATACACAGAGCGCTCTGTGTAACCCTGTGTCCTCAGTATCTCTGTGTTGAAAACCTATTACCTTTTACCTGTTACCTATAACCTGGCTCACCCGCGTTCTCTGGTCATCACGAAATCGAACTCATGCGCAATGATCCAGCTATGCCCGATCCAGAGCGCCGAGCAGGCGAAGGCGTCCGCCATATTCTCCATGGCCGGATGATCATGTTTGAGGGCGATATGAGAATGAACATCAAATGAGATGAGGGATTTGCGGTAGCCCTTTGCTTCAACGCTCCAGAATTTGAGGGTTTTGCCGGCATCGTTCCGGTGCTTGATCTCCATGATGATATCGAGCAGCAGGCGGTCTCCTGCATGCTCTGCCCGGGTAACATATATCGCGATGTTATCACTGGAATAGACTTCCAGTAGCTGGGTAATTTCCCGGGGAAGCATGATAAAGCAGTTTAAGTAGCAATTTGTAACTACTACAATGTACGAAACGGAATGGAGGAAAAAAATGATTTGGATGGGGTCAGAGAGTATGCTGGTCTTCGAAATAAAAAGACAATTATATCTGCTAACCTTCTCCTTTGCCCTGTATCAAATACATTCCGTATGTCCAGATCAAACCCGCCAGGAACGGGATATTCATGATCGCGACATAGATCAGGTCGCCGTCCGCCCCGGACCCGGACCGGATCTCATGAAGCCCATAAGCGGTCATGAAACCCACCGGCAGTCCGAACCAGCACAAAAAGGTCAGTATTACGTTGGTCCGCACCCGAGGTTGCCTGACCAGCAAAATGGGAAGACACAGGATACAGAGCAGGATGCCATAGAAAAGTGCGAATACAAAGGACATTTGGATCATCCATTCCCGGGTGAACCATTCACTTTTGTAGTTCCGGTTATCATAGGCGGAATAAACCAGTGTCGCCACAACGGAAATGGCAAGTGGCAGAAGTACGGCTTTTTGGTAATAGCGAAACATGGATAATTAATATTATTACACTTGTCCGGACACTTTAAGTATCGTTATAATCTGTGTTTGGAGCGACCCCCCTTCCGGTATAAATAGATGCCGAGCAGGCAAAAAGCCAGACATGCAAGTTCAGCGCCAAATGGCCAAAACCCAAGTTTCCCTGAGCGGTAATCTGAATAGATACTGAACATCTCCCGAAGCGATCCGAATACAATGAGTACCCCTAGTATTTTGTAACCATTAACTCCTTTTTGCATATGGCAATTTACAAATATCCATGTAGCCTACCTGTCAGAATAAAGTACCAACTCCCGGTCAAAACATTGTTTATCACTTTTGAATACCCCTTTCTGAAATGCCTGCTGATAAAGCGCTGGAAGCTTATTGTATCTGCGTTTCCGGCGACGATCGATCTGCTTTATCGTAATAAAATCATAAATGTATGAAAACATTAAAATCACCTCCAGATGGTCACACCCCGGGCGTAAGTGTAAAAGGGCCTCCTCATAACCCACACCCCTGATCGTGATATCCGTTACACTATCAGGAATACTAACCTGCAGTGGCCCACGAAAGTCCATTGTTCGTGAAACAGTGCCCCCTTTGATCTTAACTTCGTTGCTGTAAACTGAATCCAGCCGTTCATCGATCAGGGTTATGGTGATGTTTCTGGATTGTCCGTAGCCGGAGAGAACACCACAAACAATTGAAAGAATAAAAAAGGTGAATTGTTTCATTTGTCTGAAAATATCATTTTTCCCTTTAAAAATGTATGAGCGGAAAAAATGTAACCCTGGAGACTATAATGTGAAAACAAGCGATCAGTCATAGCAACCCAATTCACTTGGAGAAAGTGCTTGTATTTCGTCATTTTCAAGTTTGACCCCAGCCAAATACTTTCTATACAAGAATAAGAAAACATTTCTCTGTGCAATAAAAACAATATGATGGCTTCCATTGTCAAACTTCCAATGCCAGAAAGCGATATGGATCTCTTTATCCTCAATAGTGGAGCGAAAGCTGCCACAATCACTTATATTCAATAAAAACTCTTTTGAAACAGTAAGTAATTTTTCAGCCTCCCTGTCAACAGCATTTTGATATAATTGATCTTTTGACATCCCTTACTAATTGTATCAGACTACATGTATTTTGATTAATCTTTCATTGTTCTCACATTTCTGACAGATCAAATTCACCCCCTTTTCATCGCACGGATGATCCTGTCCGTACGCCGGTCAGCCCTCGCATTCTGCAATGACGTCACTGCCCAAATCGCCGCTGGGATCCAGCCCAGGATCGTGATCTGCAGGATCAGGCAAAGAATGCCGGTGAGGATCTTTCCGCGCAGAAAGAAGGACAGGAATGGTAACAGGATCGCGATCAGGGTCATATCAGTTAATGTTAAAGTACAATTATTTAGTTTTTTCCAGTTCGTTGATCACAGCTTTCACCTTGCCTTTGAAATTCAGGATCTCCTCATCCTGAACAACAGTCCGGTCATCATATTCAGTGACCTGGAATTGCAGGGACCGTCCATCAGTCAAATCAAATTGAATGAAGATCAAGTCTTCTTCTTTATTTCCCGGCGCAGCGATCCCGGGAAGTTCCATTGCAAAAATGCGGGCGGGCACCTGTGACAACAAAGGGGATATCACATTGAACTGGTGTGCCTCCATCTCTTTACTCACCCCGCTGAAATGATAGCCATCTTTAGTAAATCTCGCCGACCAAAAACTTTCAGAAGGATCTTCAAAAATCGCATCCGCCGTCAATTTGTAAACCACCGAAGGCGACCAACGGCTGCTGCTGAAGCGGCCAAAGTACAGCGCACGAATGTCATCTTTATTGAAACAAACCATATCATTCATGTTTAATGCCAGCTGATCATATCTATGACCTCAGACATTAATATACTGCATTGCCTGCTGATCGCCGCCTGAATGCCATATTGCCCGGAAGCATCAGGATCATCCCAAACTGATGATCGCGATCCGGCATCTGTAGTACCGGGCTTGTAGATGACTGATGTTTGGATCTCCCGGTTCCAGTCCGGGATAAAGTGCGGATAAATCCGGTCGGTGGTCAGAAAAAACTGACCAGAAAAGTCATCTTGTCTATTAGGCTGGCTGTCGTTTTTTTCAAATTCAATTATCCCACCATCAGGGCTTATCAACGCGAGCCGGCGACAGATCACAATGGTTTTATACCCCATCGGAATATGCTTCTCCAGTTCTGTATGGGTAAATGTTTCAGGGTCATCACTCAATCGGGAATAGCCATTGGCGAAAACAAAGTAGTTCCCTTTGGCGCTGACATCAAAGGGATCCGGGCCACCCGTAGGAAAATCGTATTGTATAATGGGTTGTGACATGTAATTATTTATACAGATAAAGGAACTCAAATGATCCAAACAGGCTCAGCTTCCGCCTTCCAGCCCCTTTTTCAGCTTTTTCTCAAACCTGACCGCTGCAATTGCTACTAATGCTGAAACAAAAGTAGCGAGCATACAAATTGACAGAAAGCCCGCCGGGTCATCATCTTTGTTATGAAAGAATCTGATGTAGAGTCCTGCACCAGCAACTAAAACACCGAATATAACTGCGCAATACCAGATGCTGCTTAAGGCCGAGAGAGCCTGAGAGGTGTCCAATTTATTCTGACCTGCAAACCCGAGTAACCTGAATACCTTGTACAATCCGATAAAAAAGGGAATGGAAGCGGCATAGCCGTAAAGAATGAATGGGTCGGTGTAAATGTGGAAGAGGTCGAGGTCTTTGGCGCGGCCTTCAGTGAGGGGTATAAGGATTAGAATTAAAAGCGCTACAAGTACGATCAGAAAAATACAAGAGCGAAATATGAAGTTCAATTTCTTTCCCATCAGCTTCAAATTACAAATAATACTGAATCTACAAAACTGCCCCAAGTACTGACACATCTTTCAATAGGTAACAAATTGCACCAAGAGTATATAGAGCCGTTTGAAATGGAAAAACTCCAGAAAAGAAAGGTTATTCCAGGATAAGACTCATCTCAATCGACTAACCTGAAGCTCATCTTCAACACCTTCAACCTTCATAAAATACATACCATTCTTCAAATAAATTATTACATCGGGCATATATGCGTAATGATAAGTATACGCGTACGATGCCTGTTGCCAAATACTACCATTCATCATTTTGAAGATCGTATCGCCATCCCACCCCTCAAACTCTCCATCAATATTTGTTTCTATAACTTGGCCTGTGTAATTCACAGCATTATCCGAATACCCATTTCCGACACTCCCATCTTGATCAAAATGCTGAACGTTCGAAAGCTTTTCTTCAAGTTCAGAATTTTCAACTTCCAGCTCGGAAATTTTTTCTTTTGCATCCTTCAACTCATTTTCCAAATCGTTGATTTGAGATTTAAGAGAGCTGACTTGTTTTTGGTTTGAACTGTATTGCTTAAAAAGGAAAGAACCCCCCGCAATTAATAGGGCAGCAACTATACCAATGAGTATTTTCTGCTTTTTATCCACACCGAAAGGATTTTGATGGCTACAAATAGATTAATGCCTACCACTCGAATTCATGAATAATATAATAGATATTACGATTCTATTTGAGTTTAAAGCTAGATTATAAATATACAATTCAGACTTCTTACTTTCATTGTAAACACATCTAAATAACGCATTTCTAGTCTTGAAATTTAAAAAATAAGAATTATCCATTACTACTTTCTCCCCAACCCCACCAACCTATCCAGCCTCATATTCACCCCCAGCTGGTTATACCCCGTTGCATTCTGGTACCAGGACCGCCGTAGCGGATCTGGAGCTTGGGGAATAGTGCCATCAAATCAGAGGCAGAACAGTGCTAAAATTTGAGGATCTATTCGTCTGTCAGCAAAGCAGAAAATCCCATGTTGAACATTCGTGCCACTTCAAGCTCTTATTTATCTGTAGTTGATAATGCCGAATTATTTGCCGCAATCAGTTTAGTCAGGATCGTCAAATAGTTGGATGTATTTCTTTCGTAAGCTGCTTTCGTCTTGTGTGCAATCACTAGATCCAAAGCAGGCAACACAGTTATGTATTGTCCGAAATTCCCCTGGGCAGTATATGCTCCTCTGTATGCACCATTGTCAGCAGGAGCATTCCAAACCCACCATAAATAACCATAACCAAAATACCGCAGATAAGCTCCGTCTTTATAATACGGTGCTTTAAATGTTGCCATTTCCTGAGTAGTGGTAAAAGGAGTTGTTATGGTATGAACCCAATTTGCAGGGGTGATTTGTTTGTCTTTCCATTGTCCGTTCCGTAACATCAGGTATCCTATCCTTGCCATATCTCTTGTAGAAAACCACATTGGGTACCCAGGATAAATCGACTTTGCAGTGTCTACCGCTTTTTGTTGAATGGCTTTATCCCAATCCTCCATGTTTAAAGGCCGTGCAAGAATAGAATCAACTGCGTAGTAGATGCCTGTGCCGGTAAGTTTTTCAAATAAGTACCCGGCCAGATTAAAATCCCAATTATTGTACAGGAAAAGAGTACCGGGCTTTACGCTTCCTCTTTTAGGTGCGATCGCATATTCGTCGCCCCAATAACTGGGCTCATGAAATACACCTGACCTTGCTGTAAGTAAATTCTGAATAGTAGCTTTTTTCTCAATGGGCAACAGACCGTTCACATCATCAATCTTTAACTGTTCAAGTGTGCTGTTTAAATTGATCTTGCCATTTTCCACGAAAGGTCCGTACAAAATCGAAAGCACACTTTTGCGGCAAGAGGCTATATAGCTTAATTCTTTTGTATCGCCGTATGAGAATATAACTTTCCCATATTGTATAACCATCATGCCAGTTGTGTTCGCACTGTCAATAATAAATTGCTTTAGCTCCTTTAGCTTAGTAGTGTCCCAACCCTGTGTTGAAGGGTCTTTGACATATTGCCAACCGCTATCAGGAAAAATGTAATCCATCTTTTTGTCAACAGGTGATTGTTGGCAGAATGAATACGAACAGTAGAATAAGAGAATAATAAATGATATTTTTTTCAAAGTCTTGTAATGTTTGAAATCGTTTTGGCTTTTATCTCAGCATAAGGCACAATACTTAAATATACGAACCCTTTAAAATATATCTACCTGTTAAATACTGGAATCCATGCAATTTGATGTCTCACATCTTTAATAACCTGCCTCATAGATGTATAGCTCCTACATTTTACTTCTTACCTCTTACCTTTTACCTTTTATTTTCGTTAAGCACCATCTATACAAACCGGCAGGAATTTCTTTCAGGCCTGGTGTTTGTCAGAAAGAACAGCCTCCGCATAATCAATAATTCCTTTGTTCTGAAGTTCGGTTAATTTTTGATTTATTGGCCTATAATCGTTGTCTGCAAGAATTTCCAATGCAAAATATCCTTCCTTTAGTTTTTCAGATCTACAATCCAATGAATGGAAGATTTCACGAATATCATTTGTCAAAACAGATTTGTCAAGAATTACAACTTGAATGAGTGAGTTGCCAGAATATTCAACGGTTTCTTTATAGATTAACAATTCTCCAGTTTCGTCATACTCAGCAAATACAATGTCGCCTGAAGCAATTGGAGCATAAAATGGAATATTTTCAATTTTGTAAAAGCCCTTTGCTTCATCTACAATTTCCGCCCACATTGTTTCATCAATCCACTCGTCCAAAACATCACTTTGAAATCTGATAAGAATTTTTACAAAATCTCCACTATTCAGTGTCATAAAAAAAGTATCGCTTTGCTGATGCTTAAAAAAATTAAACTTACTTAACAGATAAAAAACCGCAACCTCATCATTGTTCCATACAAATATCACCTGGCTTCTTTGAGTAATTACATGTCA
Source organism: Bacteroidota bacterium (assembly GCA_029555415.1). Taxonomy (GTDB): domain Bacteria; phylum Bacteroidota; class Bacteroidia; order Chitinophagales; family Chitinophagaceae; genus JAKPSI01. The sequence continues at coordinate 76,785 of JAKPSI010000037.1, forward strand.
CGTAAATGTATAGCCCCTAACTCCAACCTCTTACCTCTTACCTCTTACCTCTCACCTCCTACCTCTTCCCCAACCCCACCAACCTATCCAATCTCATATTCACCCCCAGCTGATTATACCCCGTCGCATTCTGGTACCAGGCCCGTCCGTAGCGGATCTGGAGCTTTGGGAACAGGGCTGCTACACCGAGTGAGAAGCCGGTAATGCCGTTGCCGCCTGCGCCGATCTTCAGTTCCTGGCGGCGGAGATAATTGTAAGCGGCCGTCACTTCTATTTTATCACCGCCGTAAATGGTGGTGGCGAATACAAAATGGCGGAAGAGTTTATCCAGCGTGATCTTTTTATCCGAGCCGTTCGCATAACCATTGTCGTTATTGTAGGTGGTATCACTATAGCGGATATTGAACTGGTGCAAGTGATGGGCCGTCACCGAGAAACTGAAAGGCGCATCCTTCAAGCGTTTCGTGAAACCGACCTGCAGGTCGAAAGGCAGGTCATCGGGCCGGGTGCCCGCGTATTCTTTTAATTGAAAGCCCAGGTTCTTCACCAATAAAGAAGCAGAGAACAATCCACTACTGTCTTTATAATGTACCCCCGCATCCAAGGCTAATCCGTTGGACCGGTACACATCATAAGCCGAGTGGATGTATTTCAGGCTCGCGCCGGCATTCCATCGTTCATAAAAAGCATGACTGGCCGATACCTGCATCACCCAATCCACAGGACGGAACTGCCCCAGCACATTGCCCGATGCGTCCGTGGCCGTGATGCTGCCATAATCGAAATACTGCAGTCCGTACGCGATGTTGGTGTTGAATTTATCCAGATGATACCCCATCGCCGCATGGTACACATGCACCCCGGAATAATAATTGTTGAACACCGCCGTGAACTGCGTATGCATCTGGTCCGTAAGCAGGGAAGGATTATTGAAGGCCAGACCGATATCATTGGAAGGCTGTGAAGTATTCACCGCGCCCAGCGCCGTCAGCTGCGGCGCCGCCGGCAGTTTCAGGAAACTGAATACCGATCCGCCACCCAGGGTCTGGGCGTTTGCAACACTATGCGCAAAAAAAAGCAGCAGGCAAAGTCGGTACTTCATCTGCTGCTAAATTAAGCTTTGTTATTTGTCCGGCCTCAGTCGCCCAGCGCCAGTTCCAGCACCTGGTTCATCGTTTTCACATAATGGAAACTGATGCCCTTGATGAATTCGGATTCGATCTCCTCCACATCCTTCTGGTTCTGCCAGCACAGGATGATCTCTTTCAGCCCCGCCCGCTTGGCCGCCAGCACTTTTTCCTTGATCCCGCCCACCGGCAATACCTGCCCGCGCAGCGTGATCTCGCCCGTCATGGCTAAAAAGGGTTTCACTCTGTGACCGGTCAGCGCCGAGGCAATGGCCGTCATCATCGTTACCCCCGCACTCGGGCCATCCTTCGGCACCGCGCCTTCCGGCACATGCACGTGGATGTTCTTCTTCTCAAATAAGATGGAGTCGAGATTATATTTTTTCGCGTTCGATTGTAAATAAGTCAATGCCGTGCTCGCACTCTCCTTCATCACATTGCCGAGATTACCGGTCAGTTTGAGTTCGCCCTTGCCATCGCTGGTGCTCACTTCAATGAACAGGATATCCCCGCCCACATAGGTCCAGGCCAGGCCCACGGCCACTCCGGGCATATTGACCGTTTTATAAATATCATTGCTGTACCGCGGCTTGCCGATGATCTTTTCAATATCATCTGCGGTGACGGTTGATTTCAGTTTCCCTTTCTCCGCTAACTGTCTTGCCTCATAACGCATGATGGACGCCAGTTGCCGGTCCAGTTCACGCACACCGCTCTCACGGGTATAATCCTGGATCAGTTTTTCAAGGACTTTGTCGCTCACTTTGAAATTCGATTTCGACAACCCATGCATCTCCTTCTGCTTGGGCAGTAAGTGACGTTTCGCGATCTCCACTTTTTCTTCCACCGCATAACCACCGAGCTCGATGATCTCGAGCCGGTCGCGCAGCGCGGGCTGTATGTTCTGGATATTATTGGCGGTAGCGATGAACAGCACTTTGCTGAGATCGTATTCCGTTTCCAGGTAATTATCGTAGAAACTGTTATTCTGTTCCGGATCCAGCACTTCAAGTAAGGCGGAAGAAGGATCACCACGGTGATCACTGCCCACTTTATCGATCTCATCCAGGATCATGACCGGATTACTGGTCTTCGCCTTGCGGAGCGATTGCAAAATACGCCCCGGCATGGCGCCGATATAGGTCTTGCGGTGACCGCGGATCTCGCTTTCATCATGCAATCCACCCAGACTCAGCCTTACATATTTCCGGCCGATGGCGGACGCGATGCTTTTACCCAGTGATGTTTTACCGATACCCGGAGGACCGACAAAACAAAGGATGGGACTCTTCATATCGCCTTTCAGTTTCAGCACGGCGATATATTCCAGGATGCGTTCCTTGATCTTCTGCATGCCGTAATGATCCCCATCAAGGGTCTTCTTGGCTTTCTTCAGATCGTAATCATCCACCGTATGTTCTTCCCAGGGAAGATCGAGCATCAGGTCAAGGTGATTGTATGCAACAGAGTAATCGGGTGTGCTGGGATGCATGCGCTCCAGTTTTTCGATCCCTTTCTTGAATAATTCTTTTGCGGCAACGGGCCATTGTTTCAGCTCGGCCTTCTTCTGCATTTCTTTCAGCTCCTGCTGATTGGCATCACCACCGAGTTCTTCCTTGATACTCTTCATCTGCTGCTGCAGGAAGTATTCACGCTGTTGTTTATCGATCTCGGTACGAGTCTTCGTCGTTACTTTATTCTTCAGCTCCGCGAACTGCAGTTCTTTCTGTAATAACTGCATGAGCAGATCGGCACGCTGGCGGATCTGGTTCAGCTCGAGCAGTTTTTGTTTATCCCCCAATCCGGTATTCAGATTGCTCGATACGAAGTGAATGAGGAACGCGGGGTTCTCAATATTCTTTAAGATGATCGATGCTTCGGTGGGGATGTTGGGCGATAACTGCACGATCTCACCCGCGAGATCTTTGATATTCGCGATGTAAGCATCGAAGTCGGGATCCTTAGGTGATTCTTCCTCCGCGATCTTCAATATGCTAGCCTTGAAATAAGGATCTTCAGATATGATGGCCTCTACGGAAAAACGGCTCTTGCCCTGGATGATGATGGTGGTGCCACCGTCGGGCATTTTGATCATCTTGACGATCTTGGCAACGGTGCCGATCCGCTCCAGATCGGTCACAAGCGGGTCTTCCACATTACTGTCTTTTTGCGCCACCACGCCTATCAATTTGTCAGTCTTGTACGCGTCATTGACGGCCTTGATGCTCTTGTCTCGGCTCACCGTGATCGGAAGCACGACGCCGGGAAAAAGGACGGTATTGCGCAGGGGGAGCAGGGCTATTTCAGCCGGAAGCTCAATCCCATTGGGGTCTTCGTGGTCAGTCTCGTTCAGGGGGATGATGGGCAAAAAGTCCATTTCATCCTCTGAACGCTGGAAAAATTTGTCGAAACTCATAGCCTTAACTTCATTTAGACATTCTGTCACGGCCGGGCCGTGTGCGGTAAATATAGTACCGGAATGTATAGTAGTCAAGTATCATGCCCGGGATTTAGAATGGATTAAGGGCAATTTCCGTTTTGAGTAAGGGTATGGCGGGTTTTGAGTTTTGGGTTTGGGGTTGGAGGGCACATAGATGAAAAGCTTAAACACTTAGGGCATATAAGGCACTTAGGGACACTTAGAAGAGAAAGTACACAAAGCTTTTTTTCTGTGGACTCACTATGTGTACCTATGTGCCTAAGTGCACTATTTGTTTAAGCTTTCACTCTGTGTTCTTCAATTCAAAAATTCCCAAAAAAAAAGAGGCTACGATAAACATCGCAGCCTCTCTCTAAACTGTAGTCACTATTCTATCCACTTTACTATAAAGCAAATCCAACCGACAACTGGAATCCCTGGCTCTTCCATTTGTCCTGGTTATCGATATCATTGATATTACTCAGACCCACCACATAGCGTCCTGTGAAACGGAAATTCGCCACTTTCACCTGCGCGCCGCCCACGAGTGAGAAATCACCATGCTTGAACGCGTTACCGCCATTCTGCAGCAAGGTCTTGTTCTGATCGATCAGCACCGCGAACTGCGGACCGGCCTGCAGCTTCAGGAAATTGCCGATCACTTTATACGTGAGCAGGATGGGCACGGACAGATAATTCAGCTTCACATTGCTGTTGTACGCCGAATTGAACACATTCTGATAGATGTGTTTGAAGTTACTGTCCACCGTTGAGCTGTACTGATTGAACAGCACTTCGGGTTGCAAACCGAGTTTGCCACCGAGTCCGATCTCCGCGAAACCACCGAGATGGTAACCGTATTTGAACTGGTCCTTGAACGACTGCCCGTCAATTTTCGTCACATTCGCACCGCCTTTCACGCCAATATGGAATTGGGCCATGCTCACCTGCGCCAGCAGGACGAATGCGATCAGTGGGAAGAGTTTTGTTTTCATGATGGTTATTTTTTGTTTTTGAATACCGTCCGGCACTTTGTCGGAACGGTATAAAAAATTTCAACTATAGTGCCAACGGGGGCTAACGCTTGTTAAAAAAGACATAAGAAGCTGCAAGCCATAAGCTACAAGCTGCAAGTGGCTTCGTAGCGGCACTTTTGTTTGACTGAAGAACTCCGTATCTGTTTAAAGTATTGTGCGGGGAATGTAAAAGAAATGATAATAGATGAAGTGGTTTTGGGTTTTGGGTTGGGCGTGAAAAGCGGGAAGTGATACATGGTCATTGCAGTGATAGTAAAACCAAAGGTGTATGTCATCCCGACGCAGGAGGGATCTGTTACAAGGAGCCAGATGCCTCGTCCCTCGGCATGACAACATACCGGATAGAATGATCGATGTAAAAAAGACTGTCATCCCGACGCAGGAGGGATCTGTTACAAGAAGCCAGATGCCTCGTCTCTCGGCATGACAACACACCGGACTGAACGATAGGCGTAAAAAAGATTGTCATCCCGACGCAGGAGGGATCTGCTAACAGCTAAAAGCCAGCAGCTAACAGCTTTCCTCTAAAACATGACCCCGACATTCACCGAAAAGATACCCGTCAGGTTTTTGGAAGTAGCCGGAAAATAATAATCCAGCGCGAACTGAGGCTGCACGAAGAATTTCTTCAGCGCGTATTCACCGCGGAGGTAGAAGGTCAGCGACTGCGGCATGAACTTCGTCGCGTTATCAAGATATACGTTCTCGGAACTGAAGAGTACATTGTTGCCGGTGCGGATCGTGGTGGCATAGGTGCTGGAAGTCTGATTGAAACCGAACTTCTGCGTACCGCTTGCGAAGCTCAGCTGCGGCGTCAGCCGGATATGATCATCCTTCCCCAATACATCGAGCCAGTAAAAATCATGTCGTAATATGGCGAGTACGGAGAAGTCGCTCACCGACTCCGTCGTATTGATATACGTGAACCCGCGCGGCCTTAAACGCAATGACGTGATCAGCGCTTCCTGCTGCTGATAATCCGACCGCGAACCCCATCCATAACTCACCGCCACCGTGGGCTTCAGCCACCATTTCCGGTACGTGAAATAGGCATACAGCTCATTCTTCAATGGGGAGGTATAGAAACTCAGGGAATCGCGGGTGATATAGCGACTGTAGGAAATACCCGTCGCTAAACGTTTATTACGCAGGTAATCGAAGGAGGGTGTGAGGGAATACTGATACAGATTAAGGTTCGATCCGTCGTGCACCCCATAACCCGTAACGGTGAAGCCTACCCCGCTTTTATCATAATATCCTACCGTGGGTGAGAAGGTCAGCTTTTTGGAGGTCTGCACCTGCTCCAGACTGCTATTCCCGAAATTGTAATAGCCATTGCTGAAAGATACACTGCCGAGCCAGTAACTGCGGGGAGCCAGGATCGAATCCAGGAACGCGTCGAGGTCCTTGAACAACTCATCATAATCATAACTCGTATCGATCAGTAAACTCTTGTCGAAGGGCTGCAAAGTAGTGTCAGGCGGGGTGTTCTGCGCGAATGCAGTTCTCCCTGCCAGCAGGATGATGACCAGTATGCAACATTTCTTCAGCATCATGCAGTAGTATTCGGTTTTCAGGGATACGGACCGGAATGGTGCCGTTAAGACCGGCAACCTGCTCCGAAGTTTAATGAAATGACCGGTTTTTTTAACCCGTACTATACTGTCAGCTAAGGGTCTGCGTCCCTTATGCCAGTTCAATGAACGTGATCTCCGGCATCACCCCTACCCGTCCCGGGTAACCGAGGAATCCGAAACCACGGTTCACATACAGTTTCTGGTTCCCTTCTTCATATAATCCCGCCCATTTGCGGTACACATACTGTACCGGACTCCATTTGAATCCCGGTATCTCCACCCCGAACTGCATACCATGTGTATGGCCGGCCAGCATCAGGTCCACATCTTTATATTCCGTCAGCACCTGCGCATCCCAGTGCGAAGGGTCATGACTCATCAATATCTTGAATGCATATTGCTGCGCGCCGTCATACGCGCGTGCCATATCCCCGTATTTCGGGAACCTCGCTTTATTGCTCCAGTTCTCGATACCGATCAGCGCGATGCGGTCGTCATTCCTTTCAAAAACGATATGTTCATTCATCAGGAGGCGCCATCCTAATTCACCATGAACGTCTTTCAATCTTTCCAGATTCGCTTTCTTGAGCTCGGGACTATCCCATTGTACATAATCACCGTAATCATGATTTCCCAATGTGGAATACACGCCCATCGGGGCTTTCACCTGACTGAACACATCTTTGTAATCATCCATTTCATCGGCTGTATTATTCACCAGGTCACCGGTGAACAGCACCAGATCCGGTTGCAGCGCCATGATCTTTTCCACGCCATGCTGAACCGCCTGCTTATCATTGAAACTGCCGGAATGTATATCTGAAATGTGCACGATCTTCAATCCGCGGAACGATGCGGGCAGATTCGGATAACTCAGTTTCACCTTCCGCACCTGATAGCGGTACTTGTTGGTGAATCCGTATAACAACGATCCGAACAGACCAGTTCCGATGAGTGTACCCGCCCAACTGAGGAAAACGGAGCGGCTGATACCCTCACCCTCACTGCTGATGGCACTGCCCTTGTTCAGGAAGATTCGGCCACCGATCCACTGGAACCCGCGGCGCAGGTCATCGACCATGAAAAAGACCGAAGCCAGGAACTTGGCGAAGAACAATCCCGCGATCAGCGCGAAGATGGTACTGCGCATCAGCTTGGCCTGGTGCTGGAATTGCAGGGCCGGCAACAGGAGTAACATGGCCAAAGCAGCCACGGAAATGGACCAGTAAACGACGTACAGGATGGTACGGGTACGGGGAGCGGCGGACAAACAGAGCACTTTAAAGCCCTGGAAACAGTAAATGTCGATGAGGACCATGATCGCGATCACGACCCACCAAAAAGGAGAATTTCGCATAAAATATGGGTAAAATTAAGGGTGCAGGCTTTTCCGGTATTGATAACCCGAAAACTTATTTTTGCCGGGCTAAACATTTAACATGAAACTCACTTATTACGGTCATTCCTGCTTTGCAGTGGAAACAAACGGAAAGAAGCTCTTGTTCGACCCGTTCATCACATATAATGAATTGGCCAAACATATTGATCTGGCTTCCATTCAGGCAGACTACATCCTCGTCTCCCACGGGCATGCCGACCATATCGCGGACTGCGTGGCGCTGGCCAACAGCACCGGGGCGACCGTGATCTGTAACTGGGAGATCCATGAATGGCTGAATAAGCAGGGCGTTACCAATACCCACCCCATGAACACAGGCGGGGCGCGGGCTTTCGGCGATATCGGCGTGAAATGCGTGGTGGCCCAGCACAGCAGCGGCCTGCCCGATGGCGGCTATGGCGGCAATCCCATGGGTTTCATCGTGTACAGCAATGAAGGGACCTTCTATTACAGCGGCGATACGGCCCTGACGATGGACATGCAACTGATCCCCCGCTGGGCAAAACTAAATTTTGCGGTATTGCCGATAGGCGACAACTTTACCATGGGCACGGCCGACGCTTCGGTGGCGGCCATGATGATCGGGACGAACAACGTGGTGGGCGTGCATTACGACACTTTCGGCTACATCCGGATCGATCACGATAAAGCCATCAAAACATTCCGGGACGCGGGCTGCAAACTGCACCTGCCCGCTATCGGCGAAACCATTAACTTGTAAGCGTAAAACAATAATACCCGGGAAACAGCATGGCAAGAATTATCGGAGTAGCAAATCAGAAGGGAGGTGTGGGCAAAACCACGACCGCGATCAACCTGGCGGCCAGTTTTGCCGTACTCGAATACAAAACATTACTGGTGGACGGCGACCCGCAGGCGAACAGCACAACGGGCGTTGGTTTCGACCTGCATAATATCACGCGCAGTCTCTACGACTGCATGATCAATAATGCCACCCCGAAGGAAGTGATCCTGAAATCGGAGATCCCGAATCTGGACCTGCTCCCTTCCCATATCGACCTGGTCGGTGCGGAGATCGAAATGATCAATCACCCCAATCGGGAAATGGTATTGAAAAGCCTGCTGGAAACATTGCGCGATGATTATGACTTCATCATCATCGACTGTTCCCCTTCCCTCGGTCTCATTACCGTGAACGCGCTGACCGCATCCGACTCTGTAGTAGTGCCGGTTCAATGCGAGTTCTTCGCCCTGGAAGGATTAGGCAAATTGCTCAACACGATCAAGATCGTGCAAAGCCGTTTGAATACCGGTCTCGTGATCGAAGGCATCCTGATGACGATGTACGATGGCCGTCTCCGCCTCTGCAATCAGGTGGTGAGTGAAGTGCGCCGTCACTTCGAGGACATGGTGTTCAGCACCATCGTTCACCGGAATGCCCGTCTGGCGGAAGCCCCAAGCTTCGGCAAACCCGTCATCCTGTATGATGCGAACAGCAAGGGTTCGGTGAATTATCTGAATCTGGCGAAGGAGATCTTACAAAAGAACGATATGACTAAAATCAAAAATGACGAACGGGTTTTAGAATTATAAAAGCTGCAAGCTACAAGCTATAAGCTGCAAGAAGTTCCAATTAATAATCTGCTGACAGATCATATCAGCACTGACTAACAACTAAAGACTATCGACTAACGACTACAAAATGACTCCTCCGAAACAAAATAAAGACGCTCTCGGCAAAGGAATCCGTTCCTTATTACAAAGCATCGACTCCGACTTAAAGACCAATTCCGGTCAATTGAAGAATACCGTTGTAGAGAACGCAACAGGCATTACACGTATCGCGATCGATCAGATCGAAACGAATCCGAAACAACCGAGAAAGGACTTCGATCCCACTGCGCTGGAAGAACTGGCACATTCGATCAGACTTCATGATATCATTCAGCCGGTAACGGTTTCAAGACTGCCATCAGGCAAGTACAGACTCATATCCGGTGAAAGAAGATGGCGTGCTTCGAAAATGGCGGGACTGACCGATATCCCGGCCTATGTTCGTCAGGCGAATGACGCGCAGTTACTGGAGCTCGCATTACTGGAAAACTTGCAGCGTGAGGATCTGAATGCGATGGAAGTCGCGCTCAGCTACAAACGCATGATGGAAGAACTGGATTACACCCAGGAGCAGGTGGCCGAACGTATGGGCAAGGACCGCAGTACGATCGCCAACTTCATCCGTTTGCTGAAACTGCCGCCGGATATCCAGCTGGCTGTACGAAATGGCGAACTGAGCATGGGTCATGCACGTGCCCTGATCAATGTGGATACGGTCGATAAACAACTGTACATCTTCAAGGAGATCCGCGATAAAGGCTTGTCCGTTAGACAGACCGAATCACTTGTCCGCAACCTGTACAAAGACAGCGGCGCTGTTAAAAAAACTTCAAAAAGCTCGCTCCCTGCTGAGTTTCAGAAAATTGAAGATAAATTAGCCTCCCAGTTCAGTACCCGCGTGAAGCTGCGTCACGGACGCAACGGCAACGGGCAGATCACCATTGAATATTATTCAGTGGAAGAGCTGAACAAGATACTCCGCCAGATGGATGTCAGTATCGATTAAACGCGGGGCGCGCAACATGAAGACAAACGCTATCTTATTCCGTCTTTCTTTTCTTTTCCTGTTCACGATGATCACGGGCGGCATCCTGCATGCGCAGGAAAAGATCACAATGGCCAGTGATGATTCCACGATGCTGAAAAAAACAGTAGCCCCTCCTGCCATTAAAAAAGATACGGTCCGGCATTACAGTCCGCGCGTAGCTGCTGTCCGCTCTGCGATCTTCCCGGGTCTCGGACAGATCTACAACCGTAAGATCTGGAAAGTGCCTATCGTTTGGGGAGCGCTGGGAACCACGGGTGCCATTTTCTTTTACAACCTGAAGAATTATAAGGATACGAAATTCGCGTACCGCGTCAAATACAATATGCGGGCGAACCATACCGATTCGGCATTGTACAACAGCATTGTCGCGAAACTGAAACCCTTGAGCGAGGAATCACTGCGTTTCTACCGCAACCAGTTCCGCCGCGATGTGGATTACACCGCCCTTTTCTTCGTCATCCTCTGGGGCCTGAATGTGGTGGATGCCACGGTGGACGCGCATTTGAAGTCGTTCGACGTCAGCCCCGACCTCACCCTCAAATTCAAAGCCGGTCACAGCGAACTGGCCAACACGAACGGCATCAGCCTCATCCTGAAATTCCGTTCTGATCGGGCAAAATAAGTAATTTCACTTCCGGATATTATCCATTATCATTTATCCATTCTCCATTTATGAATATCTGTCTTATTGGTTACGGCAAAATGGGCAAAGCCATCGAAGAGATCGCGGTCCAGCGCGGCCATACGATCGTACTGAAGATCGACCAACCCAACCTGCATGAATTCACAAAAGAGAATCTGGCCAGGGCCGATGTGGCGATCGAATTCACGAGTCCGCATACCGCATATGAGAATGTGAAGAAATGTATCGGGTTCGGAACGCCTATTGTATGTGGTTCTACCGGCTGGACAGAACAACTGGAAGAACTGAAAAAATATAATGCGGAGCAGCATGGCGGATTCATCTATTCCAGCAATTTCAGTATTGGTGTCAACATCTTTTTTGAGATCAATAAACGGTTGGCCGACCTGATGGCGCCGCATCCGGATTATGAAGTGATCCTGGAAGAAGTGCATCACACCCAGAAGAAGGACGCACCCAGCGGCACCGCCATCACGCTGGCGGAACAGGTGCTGGAGCGTTTGAAACGCAAGAAGCAATGGGTAAATGAGCTGAGCGACCATCCGGAAGACCTGGAGATCATTAGTCAGCGTGAAGACCCCGCACCTGGTACGCACCATGTGAAATATTCTTCCGCCATCGACGATATCGAGATCATCCATACCGCGCACAGCCGTAAAGGTTTTGCATCGGGCGCCGTGCTGGCAGCCGAATTCCTGGCCGGCAAGCAAGGATTCTTCACGATGAAAGATGTGCTGAACCTCTGATCGTATGCACAAATGCAAGACACTTATTTATTCTTTGCTGATCGTGTTCACTGCTTCCGCGCAGCTGAATACGGATAGTCTGCGCCGTGTGGCACAGGCAGAGCCCGACCTCAAAAAAAAGGCTGCCACACTTATCACCCTTTGCGAGCAATTACGGTTCACGGAACCGGATGCCTTACTGCCCGCATCCCGTACATTATATGAAGTGGGCCGGCAGCTGAACGATAAGCATTTACAGCAACAGGCGGACTATTTCACCGGCACCGCATACATGATCATCGGAAACCCGGACTCCGCCTACACCCTGGGCGCTCAGGTGATCCGGGAATTATCGGTTTCCAGAACGGACCTGGTCTTACTGGCGAAATATTATTCCCTCACCGGCAACAGTCTCATGCGCATGAACCGGCAGAAGGACGCGTTGGGAGAATTTTATTCTTCCCTACAGACCGCTGAAGCCGCGAAGGATGCGGAGCAGCAGTTCAAGGCCCGCAATAATATCGGTTGGGCCCATATGGAGCTTGAGCAATTTGAGAAAGCGATCGGAAACTTCAAGGATTGTATCGCGATCATGAAGGCGAATGGCATTCCGGATAAATATGGAACGATCTATAATAATCTGGCCTCCTGTTATGGTTCATTGGACCAGATCGATTCAGTATATAAATATGCGCAAAGCGGGATCCGCATCGCGGAACAATACAGTGATTATGCAGCACTGGCCAATGGATACAGCATCCTCGCCACTTTCGAAGCCAAAGAAAAGAAGTATGCCGAAGCGCTGAAGCATTTTGAGAAAGCGGTGGAAGTGCGCGGCAAGAGCGGTGACCCCTTCTTCATCGTTTCCGATCTGGCGGAAATTTCCGAGCTGCAATCGCTCACCGGCAATACCACCGAAGGCATCAGCAATGGTGAGAAAGCACTGGCCCTTGCCCAAACGAATGGCATTGACGCGAAGCTGCAACTGATCTACAGCGCGCTGGCACATAACTATGAACAGGCGGGGCGTTTCAGAGAAGCGACGGAGATGTATAAGAAAATGGATGCCCTGAAGGACAGTCTGTATAACGATGCGAGTCCAAAAGCACTGGCCGAGATCCAGACGAAATATGAAACGGTCAAGAAAGAACAGCTGATCGAAAAACAACAGAACCGGATACAGCTTCAACGATATGTTTTCATTGCATCCATCGTGGCGTTCGTACTGACCGGCTTACTGATCTGGTCATTGTACCGCCGCCGGCAGTTACGCAAGGAAGCCCGCATGCAGGCGGAGCTGCGCACGGAACAGGAGAATGCGGCAAGAGCGGTGCTGGAAGCGGAGGAAAAAGAGCGACAGCGGATCGCACGCGATCTGCATGATGGCGTGGGACAGATGATGAGTGCCGCAAAGATGAACTTATCCGCATTCGAAGCAGAAGCGCAGTTGAAGGATCCGGAACAGCAGCTTTCACTGGAAAAGATCATCGGACTGGTGGATGACAGTTGCCGCGAGGTACGTTCCGTATCACATACGATGATGCCGGATGTATTATTGAAGAAAGGACTGGATGCGGCGCTGCGTGACTTTACCGGTAAAGTGGGTTCAGGCAGTCTGCAGATCGGTCTCTATACCGAAGGCATTGATGAAGACCTCCCCATGAATACCGCCATGATCCTGTACCGGGTGCTGCAGGAAGCGGTGAATAATGTGATCAAACATGCGCAGGCCAGTCGCCTGGACATATCCGTGGTCAGGGATGCGGAAGGCATTCATGCCACCATCGAGGACAATGGAATTGGATTTGATGTAACTGACCCGGCATACACGGAAGGCATGGGACTGAAGAACATCCGCACCCGTGTCAGCTTCCTGAAAGGCACGGTGGACGTGGATTCGGCGAAAGGAAGGGGAACCGTCATTGCTGTTGAAATACCCTGATAAATTTTGAGTGTTGAATTTTGAAAGTTGAATGTGGGACCCAATTCAAAATTCAAAACTCAAAATTCAAAATTACTTGAGCATCATCAATGAACAGTTTAACCATATAAGCCGGATCTTTAATAACTTTCGCAATAATGAGGCTCTCAAAAATTTCAATCGCGTTCGTCGACGACCACCAACTCGTCATTGACGGTCTGATGGCCCTGCTGAAGGGTCATGACCGGATCAAAGTGGCATTTGCCACGACGGATCCGACGGAGGTGATCGGAAAGCTGACTGCAACTCCAGTTGATATCCTGCTGACCGATATCATGATGCCGCAATTACCCGGCAATGAACTGGCGAAGCAGGTGCGGGCGAAATTCCCGGATGTGAAGATCCTTGCATTATCGATGAGTGGCCAGGGCGATCTGGTGAATGAGATGATCAACGACAGTGATATTTCCGGATATATTTTGAAGAATACGGGCAAGGCCGAATTACTGAAAGCGCTGGAGAAGATCGCGGCGGGCGGCATTTATTTCAGTGAAGAGGTGTTGCAGGAGTTGCAGCGCAACAGTGAAAAGAAAAAGCAGAAGGAAGAAGCGCACCTGACCGGTCGCGAGATCGAGATCATCCGCCTGATCGAGAAGGAATTCAACAACAAGCAGATCGCTGAAACCCTCTTCATCAGCGAACGCACAGTAGAAACCCACCGCAAGAACATCTTCCGCAAGACCGACACCAGCAGCGTCATCGGCCTGGTCAAATACGCATACGAGCACAAACTCATCTGAGCTCTTCGCAACTTGTAGTCGCGAAGCCCAATTCTATCGCGATCTTCGTGACTTGCAGTCGCGAAGAGTTATTCTATCGCTTTCAGCGATCTTAACCAAAAGCATTCTATGTTCTGCGAAGCCTCCGGGCTTCGCAGCCCCGGTTTCCCACTTCTTTATTCTACCTATTACCTATTACCTCTTACCTATTACCTCCTATCGCTTCCCTTTTAACTACTATCTCATTCCTGATCCCCTTTGCTATTATTTCGTCCCTTATTATTTTTGCCCCGATAAAATGAATCGCCCGTATGACACTCAAAAAAACACTTTACATTTTCCTGATCAGTGCTCTTGCAGCCTGCAACAGTTCAGAAAACAGATCCGATGAACCTGCTCCGGAGTTGACGGAGGTGAAGCACGACCGTTTCCAGAACGGCTGGTATGCAGTGATCAATGAAAAAGGCGGAATCCCGATGCAGCTGCATGGCGCTAAGGAAACCTTTACCATTGATCCGACGGAGATCGCGACCCAAAAGAATTTCAAAAATGTTACAAAGTTCACGGAGAAGGATTGCAATTCCCTGATCGTTCAGGTGGATTCCACGGGGGCTGAAGCGCTGGACCTGGCGATCCAGTTCATCAAGTCCAAAAAACTGGGCCTCATCGTCAACAATGAACTGTATTACGTACAGGATCTCACCGCTCCCGGTTTCGCCAAAGTAAAAAAAGGCACTCCCTCCGCTGTATTCGGTGAAACCGTTGCGATCCCCTGCAACGCCCTCCCCGCCGCGGATCTGGAGGAAGTCCTTAAAGATCTGACAGAGAAAAAATAACGCTCTTCGCGACTTGCAGTCGCGAAGCCCTATTCTATCGCCTTCGGCGATCCTGCACTAAAGCACTTTATGTTCTGCGAAGCCTCCGGGCTTCGCAGTTTTATTTCCTTTATATCCAATTACCGCTACAGACTACTGACTATAGACTGCCTCCGGGCTTCGCAGTTCTATTTACTTCATATCCTGATACGGCTACATACTACAGACTATCGACTACTGACTAAAGACTACATTAAGCCTACCTCCTACACTCCTTATATATTAAGTAAAATTAAATACATACACCTTGCATCAGTATTCATTAACTTAATAGAAGCGAATCGATCCCACCCCTTCCAAACAGTACTCCCAAAAAACAACTTCAAACAAAAACCAAACCATACCACCATGCCAAAATACGTCATCGAAAGAGAGATCCCCGGCGCGGGAAACCTTACTGCAGAACAACTTCACGCAATTTCGCAGACCTCATGCGGAGTGCTCAGTAATCTGGGCCCGAGTATTCAATGGGTGCATAGTTATGTAACGGATAATAAGATCTATTGCATCTACAATGCCCCCAATGAAGAAATGGTGCGAGAACATGCTAAACAGGGCGGCTTTCCGGCTAATTCTGTCGCAAGAGTTCATTCGATCATCGATCCTACGACGGCAGAGTAAGAAGTCATCCTATTGATCAAAGGGAACGGAATGTTCTTCTGTTCCCTTTGATTAAGCCAACGCGAAATTTTGAATTTTAAATTTTAAGTTGTCGTGCTCACACAAGATGCTATTATGCCTCGCAGCTCAAAGCTCGTGTCTCGTATCTCCCAAAAAAACACGCCAGATAACGGACAAACAGCCCCTTGAAAGAACGGACTACCGACTATCGACCTGCCTGCCGGCAGGCAGGCTAATAACTACCGACTGCTTTTCTTTCCTCAACAAACCTTTGCAGCTTTCCCCAACCCACTCTTTGACCTAACTTTAGTACAGTCAGTCAAAAAGCTGCAATCGGTCAATGAATCTCAAGCTCAACTCCTTCCAGCATCTCGGCGTCCCCGTTTCAGATATCTCCCGCTCTGAAAAATTCTATGAAAGCCTGGGCTTCAACAATGTCATGACTTCCACTTTTACCATGCACGGCGAAACCGGAAATGTGGCCATGATGCAGCGCGGAACCATGATCATCGAACTCTACCAGCTGCCGGAACCGGAACTCTCCGAAGTAAAGTCACGCAAAAACGGCCATATCGACCATATCGCTTTCGATGTGGATGATATTGATCAGACTTTTGCTGAGCTTCGCCTGCATAACTTTACCATTCTGGAATCAGAGCCCGTTTTCCTGAATTTCTGGGACAAGGGATGCAAATACTTTAACATCCAGGGCCCCGATGGCGAACGACTCGAATTCAACCAGATATTATAATCGCTGCATATGAAATTAAGATCTGCCCTCCTGCTGACAGCCCTGGTGATGACCAGCCTGCTGTCCTGCAAATCCAACAAAAGTTCTGAAACCAAAGTGGATAAGAAATGGTGGAAAGAAGCCATCGTTTATCAGATCTATCCGCGCAGTTTCAAGGACAGTGATGGAGACGGTATCGGTGACCTCAAAGGCATCATTTCCAAGCTCGATTACATCAAGAGTCTGGGCGTGAATGTGGTCTGGCTCAACCCCATCTATTCATCACCCAATGATGATAACGGATATGATGTGAGCGACTACCGCAATATCATGAAAGACTTCGGCACGATGCAGGATTTCGATGCCCTGCTGAAAGGCATGCACGACCGCGGCATCAAACTCGTGATGGACGTAGTGGTCAACCACAGCAGCGATGAACACGAATGGTTCAAGTCAGCCCGCGCCTCGCGCACCAGTCCCTACCGCGACTATTATCATTGGTGGAACGCGGAACGCGGTCATCCAAATTACAGATACAGTCTGTTCGACATCAACCATGACGCCTGGAAATATGATTCTGTGACCAATGCCTATTACCTGCATTATTTCTCCGGCAAACAACCCGATCTCAACTGGGAGAATCCTAAACTCCGGAAGGAAGTATATGATATCATGAAATTCTGGGCGCAGAAAGGAGTGGACGGATTCCGCCTCGATGCATTCCAGTTCGCGGCCAAAGACACTACTTTCCCGAAATGGCCTGAAGGATGGGAAAAGGATTTCATCAAGTATTACGCGATGGGCCCCCATCTGCACGATTACCTGAAAGAAATGAACAAGGAAGTATTCAGTAAATATGATGTGATGAGCGTAGCGGAAGGCGCCGGCAATAGTTTCCAGGACGCACATGACCTGGTGGACGCGGACCGCAAAGAACTCGGCATGGCTTACGCATTCGAAGCTGTCGATATCGCAAAACCTGAAGGATACAGCCTGGTCCATTTCAAGGAAGTATTCACAAAATGGGACAGCGCCTTTGCCGATAAAGGCTGGCTCTCCATCTTCCTTGCTAATCATGATCAGGCAAGACTTGTCAGCCGTTACGGAGACGACAGTCCGCTGTACCGTGAAGTTTCATCCAAAATGCTGAGCACATTCCTGATGACCATGCGCGGCACGCCCTATTATTACAATGGCGATGAACTGGGCATGAGCAATTTCGGATTCGACAGCATCGGACAGATCAATGATATGCCGACCCGTAACGAATATCAGCACCTCAAAGAGACCGGCGGCGACCTGAACGCATTCATGGACCGTGTGAAATTCGGATGCCGTGATAACGGCCGCACACCTTTTCAATGGGACAGCACCCTCTTCGCCGGCTTCAGCAGCAATACCCCCTGGCTGGCCGCGAACAGGAATTATACGACCGTGAATGCGGCGCAACAGGAAAAAGATCCGAACTCCGTGCTGAATTATTTCCGCAAGATCGTTCAGCTGCGCAAAGACAATCCGGTTTTGGTTTATGGAAAATATGCTTTGCTGGATAAGGACAATAAAGGCGTCTATTCCTTTACGCGTGAACTCAACGGAAAGAAACTACTCATCATGCTGAACTTCGGTAAGATCAATGATGTGGCACATACAGGCCTTGATCTGAAAGATGCGACCTTACTCATCAGCAACTATGGTGATGCTTCACATTCCGGTGATTTGCGGCCTTTTGAGGCGGTGGTGTATGAGTTGAAAGAGTAACACAGATTAACACAGATTGGCACAGATTAACGCAGATTGGCACAGATTAACACAGATGGTGCGATCATCTTTTCACGCAACGACGCTATGACGCCGCGACGCAACGCATTTATCTGAACTGCCATTTATCACCTGCTGTTTCAGGCACCACCGATCCGCCAGCAGCAAGTGGCCAGAAGCCAGCCGCTGTTTTTTGCCTACCTTACTCTTCAATTCACCTCATGGCATTGCCCATCAAACGACACACCGCTCTTCAGCCCCTCAGTCGCGATCACCACCACGCTTTATTATTATGCTGGAAGATCCGGCAGGGCATCAAGAAAGATATACCGGCCAAAAGGATCAGTGTTTACAGTACCTGGTTCTTCAGCACTCATTTGCTGCCCCATTTCAGACTGGAAGAACAATATGCCTTTCCGGTACTGGGTGCCGAAAACCCGCTGATACAACAGGCCATGGCCGAACACCGTCAGATCGAAGGGTATTTCACCGCAACAGAACTGACCTCGCCCATGCTGGAAACCGCTGCAGACGCGCTGGAAGCACATATCCGGTTCGAAGAACGAACCCTTTTCAATGCGATACAATCCTCCGCCACACCTGAGCAATTAGCGCAGATCCTTGCCGTACACAAGGATGAGGCCTTCTGCGACTACGAGGCCGATGCCTTCTGGAATTAACCCCAACATTTCAGTCTGCCCAACGAAAAAGGCAATTATCCTTTCCGGAGGAAAAAAACTTATGTATATTGTTCCCCCTCCCGAGAGAACTACTCCTGCCCGACTCCCTGCCCCTGAAAGATCGTTGATACAAAATTCAAACTATGTTATCCGTCAGAGAGATCGAGTCTTCCGACATCGAACATATATGCGATTATTGGCTGAATGCAAGTCCTGCCGCCCTGAAAGACATGGGCGTGGATTTCGCATTGATGCCTGACCGCGACAGCTGGAGAAAAATGTTACAGGAACAGATCGAAACACCGATCCAGGAAAAAAGATCCTATTGCATGATCTGGTTGATCGATGGACAACCCGTTGGCCATTGCAATGTCAACAAGATCATCTTCGGCTTACAGGCATACATGCATCTCCACCTCTGGAAAAAAGATGAACGCAGTAAAGGGACCGGCCGTACCCTGATCCAAATGACCCTGCCCTGGTTCTTTGAGCGCCTCGAACTCTGGCGTATCCGCTGCGAACCCTATGCCGCTAACCCCGCCCCCAATAAGATACTCGCCAAGACCGGCTTCCAATTCGTCAAAACCTGGCGCACCAAACCCGGCTGGCTGAATTTTGAACAGGAAGTGAATCTATGGGACCTGACGAGAGAGCAGTGGAAGAAGCTGAAATTGTGAACGGCAAGCTGCAAGCTATAAGCGGCAAGGGCTTCCTAAGAAGCTCCCATGCGGAAACTATAACCTATCACCTTTTACCTTTTACCTTTTACCTGTATTGTTTTTTTTACAAAACATTCACAGCACTCCAGATCAACTCAACAAACATAAATCGGAACTTTCATCGCCAACCTTCTCCAATCATTCAAGCTCCGTTTATGCGAACCCTTTTTACACTTCTGATCCTCTCAACAATTTTCTTTTCCTGCCACAACGATCATCGTGAGCCTCAACCCACGCCGGATACACCGAAAGCGCTTCAACCCGCTCATTCCACAAGCAGCAGCCTCAGCAAACGTTATGAAAGCAGTGACCTTGTCAATGAACTGTATGCAGAACTCGCCGCCAAAGACCCTGCATTGAAAGAACTGGAAAAACAGATCGATGATTTTTACGGATCTGATGCAGACTCACTGGCCGACTTCAGCAGCTTCGACCAGCGCAACAATGATTACTACAATACCACGACTGGTCACTACCGCCTGGTGCAGGATTCCTCCATCCGCCAGCGTATGACCGCACTGATCAGCGCCAGCCAGTCCGAATACAATAAACGCATCCTGGTCTTCAAAGCACTCATCACTCAGATCGGCCAGAAAAAAACGAACCTGAACGATCTGCACGAACTCCTGAAGATCGTCAAAACACTTCCTGCCATCAATAAATATCAACTGGATAATGAACCTTCATCCAAACCAGCTGAACAGGTGTTACAGGAATTGAATAAAATCGTGCTTAAAACTGAGGCGATCGTGAATAAGTAATAGGTATGAGATGAAAGATAATAGGTTATAGGTAATAGGTAATAGTTTATGCATAGTAAGCTTCTTTGTACCCCCTTGCAGCTTATAGCTTGTAGCTTGCAGCTTGCTTCTTTCTCCCTACCTTAGGAACATATTCATCTACAATGAAAAAACTCCTGCTTCCCCTCCTGCTCCTCTGCAGCCTCATCACCCTTGCTCAAACCCCCACCGCCAGTCAGTACAATAGTATGCAATGGCGCATGATCGGGCCATACCGGGGTGGCCGGACCGTAGGCGCAGTGGGCGTTCCACAGCAACCCAACGTATTTTATATCGGCGTCAATAACGGCGGTGTCTGGAAAACGACCGATTACGGCCGTACCTGGTTCCCCATCTTCGACGACCAGCCCACCGGCTCCATCGGTGATGTAGCCGTGGCCCCCTCCGATCCCAATGTGGTGTATGTCGGTTGTGGCGAAGGACTGCAACGCCCCGACCTATCCGTCGGTAATGGCATGTACCGCTCTTCCGATGCCGGTAAAACATGGACCCACCTCGGTCTCGATGATGTACAACAGATCGGTGGCCTCGCCGTTGACCCCACCAACCCCGACCGCATTTTTGTCGCGGGACTCGGTCACCCCTACGGACCCAACACCGAACGCGGTGTGTACCGCAGTACCAACGGCGGCAAGACCTGGGAAAAAGTATTATATAAAGATGAGAACACCGGCGCTGTTCAGGTAGCCATCGATCCGAAAGACCCGAACATCGTATATGCGGATATGTGGGCAGGCAGACAAGGACCCTGGGAAAATGGCGCGTGGAACGGACCTGAAAGCGGTCTCTATAAATCGACCGACGGTGGTACCACCTGGAAAAAACTCACGAACGGATTACCTACACCAAAGGAAGGACTGGGCCGTATCGGCTTCTGCATCGCACCTTCCAATACGAACCGTTTATATGCGACAGTGGATGCCGGCCAACCCGGCGGACTCTACCGCAGTGATGACGGCGGCGAATCCTGGAAAAGAATGGTATCTGATAACCGCTACTGGGGCCGCGCGGCCGACTTCGCCGAAGTGCGCACCGATCCAAAGAACGCGGACATCGTATACACTGCGAATGTCGTGACCTGGAAAAGCACCGATGGTGGCAGCACCTGGAAATCATTCCGTGGCGCACCCGGAGGGGATGACTATCACCGCATCTGGATCAATCCCAACGACTCGAAGATCATACTCATCGCCAGTGACCAGGGCGCGATCATCACCGTCAATGGTGGTGAAACTTTCTCTTCCTGGTACAACCAACCTACCGCGCAGTTCTATCATGTGAGTACCGATAATGCTTTCCCATATAACGTTTACGGCGGTCAACAGGAAAGCGGTTCCGCCGGCGTGGCATCAAGAGGTAATGATGGTGCGGTCACGTACCGCGACTGGCATCCGGTCGGCGCAGAAGAATATGCATATGTTGCTGCCGATCCGCTCGACCCCAGCATCATTTATGGTGGCAAGATCAGCCGATATGATAAACGCACCGGACAAACACAGAACATCGCGCCGGAACCCGGACGTGGCGGCAAATACCGATTCATCCGAACTGCTCCGGTATTGTTCAGTCCGGTCGATAATAAAACACTGTACTACGCCGGTAATGTCATCTTCAAAACACTCAATGGCGGACAAAGCTGGGACGTGATCAGTCCTGACCTCACCCGCGAAAGCTGGGATGTGCCCGCCAGTGTGGGCATCTACACCACTAAAGAACTCAGCACCATGCCACGCCGTGGTGTGATCTATACCATCGCACCTTCCCTGAAGAACATCAACACCATCTGGTGCGGCACCGATGACGGTCTCATTCATATCACCCGTGACGGCGGTAAAAGCTGGAAGAACATCACACCGGAAGGCGTTACTTCCTGGAGCAAAGTATCGTTGATGGATGCTGGTCATTTCGATGATAACACAGTGTATGCAGCGGTCAATCGTATCCGTTGCGATGATATGCATCCGCATATTTACCGCACACATGATGGTGGAAAGACATGGAAAGAGATCGTGAATGGTCTGCCTGATGATCCCATCAATGTAGTGCGTGAAGATCCGCAGCAAAAAGGACTGCTCTTCGCCGGCAGTGAACGTTTCGTTTATGTTTCCTTTGATGATGGTGACCACTGGCAATCACTCCGCCTCAACATGCCCGCTACTTCCATCCGCGATCTCGTGATCAAAGATGATGATGTGGTGATCGGAACACATGGCCGCGGTTTCTGGATCCTCGACAATATCACATCGCTTAGGCAACTCGCTGCCAGCAAGGATCTCAGCGCCTCCGTCATTTTATACAAACCACAAAGTGCTTACCGCATCCGCTGGAGCATGTACACTGATACACCGGTACCGCAGGAAGAATCTGCAGGACAGAATCCACCCGACGGCGCTATGATCGATTATTATCTCGCTAATGGCAGCGGCGGAGAAGTACGTCTGGAGATCTCCATTAAGAATGGAGGACTCGTTCGATCCTTCTCCAGTAACGACAAGCCTTACCCCATTCCGGAAAACCTGAACATCCCTGAATACTGGATCCGCCCGCAACAAATACTTTCGGGAACAGCAGGGTCACACCGTTTTTTGTGGGACATGAAATATCCGCCGCTCGATATCCCTGCATCATACCCCATCGGCGCGAATTACAGGAACACAGCCCCTGATCAAACCGCACCATGGGTTTTGCCAGGCGAATACGAGGCGAAACTGATCGTTGACGGAAGAACCTACACCCAGACTTTCACGATCAAAATGGATCCCCGCGTAAAAATTTCCGCAGCAGATCTGCAAAAGCAATACGATATCGGTCTGGAAGCATACGCAGGTCGTATCAGCTGCATGAACGCGCAACGTAAGATCACTGAATTCAGAAATCTCATTAAAGCAAAACTGAACGGTGCTGATGCGGCTACTACCGAAAAACTGAATATGCTGGATAAAGAAGCCGCTTCGATCATGAATGGGAAACCGGGCTCGAATGATCCTTCTTTTGGCAGACTGAATGGCGTATTCGCAACGGTATTCAATATCGTACAGGATGCGGAAAGACCCGTCACAGTCCAGGTCAAAGCCACACATGAAGATGCGAAGATCCAGCTGGGCAAACTTCAGACGCAGTGGCTGAAACTAAGATCTGCCCTTTAGGTAACTTACCGGAGGCTTCTTTAACAAAACTGTGATAAACAGGCACTTAAAGCCCTTTGGCCTTAGCGCTTAATTGATTACCTTTGCGGCAATTTTAAACACTGAACAGCATGGCAGATATTTTTGAAAAATTACTGAAGAATGCCGGCCCCCTTGGCCAGCACCGCGAAAGAGCACACGGTTATTTTGCCTTCCCCAAACTGGAAGGTGAGATCAGCAGCCGCATGAAATTCCGCGGAAAGGACATGATCGTTTGGAGTCTGAACAATTACCTCGGACTCGCCAATCACCCTGAAGTACGTAAAGCTGACGCCGAAGGCGCCACCGCTTACGGTCTGGCCTACCCCATGGGTGCAAGGATGATGAGTGGTAACAGTAATCTGCATGAACAACTGGAAGCTGAACTCGCTGCCTTTGAAAATAAAGAAGACGCCGCCCTGCTCAACTACGGTTATCAGGGAATGGTAAGCATCATTGATGTGCTCTGCAGTCGTCACGATATCATCGTGTACGATGCCGAAAGCCACGCTTGTATCATCGATGGCGTTCGCCTGCATCCGGGCCACCGTTATGTTTTCAAACATAACGACCTGGAAGATTGCGAAAAACAACTGCAGCGCGCTACTGCACTGATCGAAAAACAAAAAGCCGGTGGTATCCTCGTGATCACGGAAGGTGTATTCGGTATGGCGGGTGATCAGGGTAAACTGAAAGAGATCGCAGCACTGAAGGGTAAATATGATTTCCGCCTGCTGGTGGACGATGCGCACGGATTCGGTACGCTTGGCAAGACCGGTGCCGGTGCGGGTGAAGAACAGGGATGTCAGAACGATATCGATCTGTACTTCTCCACTTTCGCAAAATCCATGGCTTCCATCGGTGCCTTCGTTGCCGGTGACAAGAAGATCATCGATTATATCCGCTACAACATCCGCAGCCAGATCTTCGCGAAAAGTCTGCCGATGCCGCTGGTGATCGGTAACCTCAAACGTCTGGAACTGCTCCGCAATCATCGTGAACTGAAGGATAAATTATGGGAGAACGCCCTCAAACTGCAGGCAGGTCTGAAAGAACGCGGATTCGATATCGGCAAAACGGATTCTGTGGTAACACCCGTTTACATGAAAGGTGATGTGCCTGAAGCAACCGCCATGGTAATGGACCTGCGTGAGAACTACGGCATCTTCGCCTCTATCGTGGTGTATCCCGTGATCCCGAAAGGACATATCATCTATCGCCTCATCCCTTCCGCTATTCATACTGATGAGGATATCCAGCTGACCCTGGAAGCATTCTCAGCCACCAAGAAAAAACTGGATGCAGGAGAATACAAAGTGGATGCGGTTCCCGATATGGCCGAAACGAAATAAAAGAACCAACAATAAGATCAACCCCGACTTCAGGCGAAACGGCCGGAACGTCGGGGTTTTTTATCGGATTTACATGACCGGCAGCGGGTTTCAGCCGGCTTTCACCTACTTTTAAGGCTTCAAAAATGATCCATATGCGCAGAATATTATTCCTCCTGTTTTTACTGCCGCTTTTCGCGACCGCACAGAAAAAACAGATCACCCTGGAAGACATTTATAAAAAAGGAACCTTCCGTGGTGAGTTCATTCCCGGTTTCAGTTCGGAAGGCATCGACAGCCTGGTGAAACCAGCGGATGTAAAAGATGAAAATGGCAAACAACTCAATATAGGCGACTTCATCCTGAGCCCCGACAAGAAGAATGTCCTCATCGCGGCCGGACGTGAATTCATATACCGCCGTTCTTCCAAAGAATATGTGTACCTGCATAATATCGCTGACAAGTCCACCAAAAAACTGGATACCGTCAAGCTCATGCACCCGAGCTTCTCCCCCGATGGCAGCAAAGTGGCCTTCGTGAAAGCGAACAATCTGTATGTGTACGACCTGAAGACCGGTACGACCAAAGCCGTAACAACGGATGGCAAATGGAATCATATCATCAATGGGAACTGCGACTGGGTATATGAAGAAGAATTCGAATTCACACAGGCATACGACTGGAGCCCCAAAGGCAACTTCATCGCGTATTACAAATTCGATGAAACAGATGTGAAGGAATATGAATTCACCCAGTTCGATAACGCGCACAACAATCAGTACAGCTATAAATACCCCAAAGCAGGCGATAATAATTCCAAAGTGGAGATCCACATCTATGATGTGAATGGCGGTAAAGATGTGAAAGCACAATATGAGACCGGTGATATCTATATCCCCCGCATCAAATGGACGAAGGATGATAACAACCTGGTCGTGTACTGGCTGAACCGTCATCAGGACGACCTGAAGTTACTGCTCACCAACGCGCAAACCGGCGCTGCCAGCACCTTGTATGAGGAGAAGAACAAGTACTTCGTGGAGATCAACGACGACTGGTGGTACCTGAAAGATGGCAAGAACTTCCTGTTCACCAGTGAAATGAGCGGATACCGTCAGTTATACCTGTACGGGCTTGATGGAAAGACCAAACTGCAGGTCACCAAAGGCAATTATGAAGTAACGGAAGTGAATGGTGTGGACGAAACCAATAAGCTCATTTATTATACCGCGGCCTATCCCCGTCCGATGGACCGTAATTTATTCGTGACCGATTTTGCCGGCAAGAAGAACTGGCAATTGACACAGGGCGAAGCCTGGCACCGGGTGGAACTGAATGACAACTTCACACAGTTCCAGGATTACAAATCGGACCTGAACACGCCCCAATCCGTGACACTGAACAATATCGTGATCACAAAGAAAAAGGATGTAACGGCTTCCCTGGTGAAATCACTGGGCGATAACAGCAAGCTGAGAACAAAACTGGATGAGTACGCGGTCGGTAAAGCCGAATTCATCCGCGTTCCCAACAGCAAAGGAGATACACTCAATGGCTGGATGCTGAAACCAACGGATTTTGACCCCGCGAAGAAATATCCCGTCCTGTTCTGCAATTACGGCGGCCCCGGCTCACAGCAAGTGGCCAACCGTTTTGGCGCGGTGAGCATGTGGCATCAGCTGCTGGCTGAAAAAGGATTCATCGTTGTTTCGGTCGATAATACCGGTACCGGTTTCCGCGGAGAAGAATTCAAGAAGAAGACCTATCTGCAACTTGGTAAGTTCGAGATCGAAGACCAGATCGACGCGGCCAAATACCTGAGCAAACTGTCTTATGTGGATCCTTCCAATATCGGTCACTGGGGCTGGAGCTTCGGTGGCTTCATGAGTTCACTCGCTATCACCAAAGGATCGGATGTGTTCAGTGCGGCCATTGCCGTTGCACCGGTGACCAACTGGCGTTACTATGATAACATCTATACAGAAAGATATATGCGCACGCCACAGGAGAACGCGAAGGGTTATGATGACAATTCACCCATCAACTTCACCGACCGGATCAAAGGCAAATACCTGCTGATCCATGGCACGGCGGATGACAATGTGCATTTTCAGAACAGTGTGCAAATGGTGAAAGCGCTGGTGAAAAGCAATATCGATTTTGAGAGCGCTTATTATCCTGATAAGAACCACGGGATCTCCGGCGGACTGGATAACACTACTTTTCATCTCTGGAGTAAGATGACCAACTGGATCCTGACCAATATGGGTAACAGCAATACGGCTACCCCTGCGGCGACCAGTACCAAGCCCAAACCTTTTTAAGCGGTAAAAGAAGAAAACCCGCTGGCGGGGATCAGGGTGAAAACCCGGTCCCCGTTTTTTTTCCCGGCGATGAATGCCGGGACAGGCCCGTGATGAATGCCGGGGTAAAACTCGTCGTAAGGAGACGGAACGTTGAAACTAACTCAGGGGATAAATTCAGACCGATGTGCCGGGGGAATCCCGACCGAAGCGTCGGGGGCCCTAATCAAAAACCATTAACCATTAAACCTTATCCTATGAAAATTCATTGCTAATATCGTTATTAAATTATTAAGCGCAAGCGGTTTAAACTAGAAATTTGGGCTTATTAGGGAAAATATGTACCAAAAACACGATTTTTTGACATAGGTCAATAGCAGCAGGGTAAAGTCAATCGTTTGCATAAATTCAGCTAACTTAAAACCTTTTACCGGTGACCCGGTTATGATACCATGAGAAAGATCCTGATCTCGATTACAGGTGCAAGTGGCTCGGTGTATGCCGCCGGACTGATGCATAAACTGGCAGCCATTCCTGAGCAATGGAATGAGGTGTCGGTCGTGATGTCGGCCAATGCCCGGGAGGTATGGAAAACAGAATTGGGAGATGAATCTTACCGCGACTTCCCCTTCCGTTATTTTGAAAGTATGGACTTCAACGCCCCTTTCGCATCCGGATCCGGGCGTTATGATACGATGATCGTGATCCCCTGTTCGATGGGTACATTAGGCCGTATTGCCGGTGGCATTTCAAATGACCTGGTAACAAGAGCGGCTGATGTGGTTTTGAAAGAAAGAAGGAAACTGATCTGTGTGGTCCGGGAAACACCTTATAATCTCATTCATATCCGCAATATGGAGACCGTCACACTTGCTGGCGGCATCATTTGTCCTGCCACACCCTCTTTTTACAGTAAGCCTGCTACGATCGAAGAAGTAGCCGCAACGGTCGTCGACCGCGTACTGGACCTCGCGGGATTCGATATCAGCACCTATCGCTGGGGTAAATAACAAGAGGCCCCTTTCGGAAGCCCCCTGTAGTACACAAAACACCACGCTTTTGAATGACAGGTCAACTGCGAAGTCCCTGTCAGTGTGGAAAGTTATTTTGCCATACCTGGAAAGGGGTGGCGTACTGTCCTCAATCGGAAGACAGGCCGCACAGGTTGCTTCCCGTACTTTTAATGTGATTTAGCTGTCGCTTTTTTCGCATGGAACGGAACCCAGCCGGCATGCAGCATCAGGCCCGCACTGTTCAGATTGATCTTTCCGTAACCGATACCACTGAGCGGAACCTTGAAATAAGGTTCAGCGGCCACGAACAGACTCTTGCTGAGACTGCGCTGATAGCCGGCCGACAATGTCAGTACGGAGAAATAATGATGGTTCTTGTCGAACAGGGTATACTTGCGTGAAGTATTGACCCCTGCCGTATTCTTGTAGAAATAGTTATAGGTCTCACGTTTCATGAGGTAGGAAGAGATACCGGTCCCTGCGAACCAGTTGCCATTCCCCTTCTTCGCGAAATTATATGTGAACAGCAGCGGGATCTCATACACTTTGCAATCCGCTTCCACTTTCTGCAGATTGGGATAATAGTTCCAGAAGCTGGATGGCGGATGATACTGATCCGGTGAGGCGGTATAAATCTTGCGTGCGGTATAAAACCCGGTACGCAGTGTGAATTTTCCTTTATATGTATAGCCCAGTCCTGCTCCACCCACCAGTTTCACAGTACCCGTATTGCTCACACCCACCACACTCACATCCGGTCCACCGGAAGCAGCAATGAAGAAAGTGCTGCGGGCCTTTGCTGCAGGCTTTTTAGCTCCTGCCACAGAAGGTTGTGTGATATTCAGTTGCGGAACTTTCACTTGCTGACCGGGCTGGTTGTAGCTCTTCCTTATCACTTGCGCATCAGAAAGTCTCAGCGCTTCATCCAGACTGATCCGCTGAATGGACACAGCCGCAGTGCCGTTTTCATTCAATTGGGATGACACCCCGGCGATCAGCGGTGAACCGGAATTGTCCTGACCGGGTCGCGTTGCAGCAGAAAGATCTGACTGCAGCATAGCTACTCCTTTTTGAGTGTCTTGTTTGCGGACGATCGTATTCCTGCGTTGCTGCTTCAGATTTTCGTTGAAAGCATCCTGCAATGTGTTTGTGTAGGAATTCTTCAGCAGGGAAGAATTGACCTTACCCGTTACTGCAGGGTCTGCAGTAACAGGCCGGTCTGTTGTGTTTCTATCGTTGGTATTTGCATTTCCGGAAACAGCATTTCCGGAAGAGAGATGCTTGTTGTCGCTGGTAGTTTCTTGTTGCAGGTCAGGCGTTGCGGGTTGCTGCGAACTGCCGACTGCCGATTGCGTACTGTTCACTGCCTCCTGCCCTTTGTTCACTGATCTTCCATTCCCGGCAAAATAATAATAGGAAGCGCCGCCTGTTAAAAGTCCCAGGAACAACAGGAAGAATATAACTCCCCTGCGCCTGTCCTTTTTAACGGGCATATGCTTATTGAGTAACTTCTCCATCTTCGCCCAGGCCTGTTCGTCGTAAGCCGGGTGATGGTGGTCTGCTGCCTCTTTTATTCTCTTATCGAAATCTTCAAACTGCATTTTTGGCAACGGTTATATCATTTTGTTTATACAATAACTTCTGTAACTGTCTCCTTGCCTTCGAAAGGTTCGATTTCGAAGTACCGGCCGAGATCCCAAGCTGCTGCGCGATCTCTTCGTGACTCAATCCCTCAATGACGAAAAGATTGAAAACCGTACGGTAACCAGGTGAAAGGTCCTGCACCGAACGGATGATCTCTTCATACGTCATTTTCTCCACCGCATCTTCGCCATGTGCTTCCACCTGGTAAACGACGGTATCCAGTTCCGAGAACATCCTGTGCTTATGATATTTGCGGAAATGGTCAATAGCCGTGTAGACCATGATCTTGCGGAGCCAGCCCTTGAAGGAACTGACCACATCGGCATAGGCAGGCGAGTAATGATGAATTTCCCGAAAAATCTTCAGAAAACCATCATTGAGGATCTCCACCGCGTCCTCCTGATTGTTCGTATACCTGTCACAGATGGCCATAGCATACCCGTAGAAAGAGCTGTATAAAACTTTCTGGCTCTCTCTGCTGTTCTGGGCACAGGCCCCGACATGATACGTCAGTTCGTCCGCGGATAACAAGGTTTCAGTTGCGTTGTTGAAATAATCGGGAAAAGGTCGGAAAAGGTTGCCTTTTTCCCGTCCCTCCCATAACAATTATTAGGTCATTTCCGGGTGGGCTATTGTAACCAGTTTCCGGTACAATTTACAAGGATCTTTCGGAAGCAGTTTTAGGACGGATCCAGGCCATCAGGCCGATCATGATCAAGGCCATGATCCAGACCATCACATTGCTTGTCAATAAGTTACGTATAGGGCTATAAAAAACAAGCGCCCCCGCGATGATCGCAGTACCAAAAGACAGGGCCACTCCTTTTTCCGTCTGTCCCCGGAGCGACCGGATCAGCAGGGCTGTACTGGCAGGGATGCCGGATTGCAGCAGCCCGACCCCGATACAGAAAAGGATGATCTCATTACGGAAAAAACTAATAAGTGGAGTAGCAGCTCCCAAAGACAACATAATGTATAAACGCCACCCGATCCGGTCGGCCACCCAACCCCCGATCACCTTACCGAGTGCCGCGGATACGGCGATCGCGATGAGCCAGCGGTAATTATTCTCATGGATCAGCTGGAAGATATTCCAGACCAGTGAGCGCATAGCAATGACCGTTAGTAAAAGGATCATGATGATATCATGCCGTTCGATATGGAATTTATCCGTTCCTGCATGCGCAGTTGAATTCATGACCGCATTATTCTCACGTGGAATGAAAAACAACGATGCGAAGAAAAGTAAAGAGATACCCGCTATCATCCATTGCAGATCGTATCCTGCCCAGGCGAAATATCCACCCACTGCCAGTCCCGCTACACCCGGCGCCGCAAAAAGCCCTATCGGCGTGGCATTCCCTTCACTTGCACAGATCGCGCCACCGGCCACATGATAGATCGCGGAGGCGATACCTGCTAACAGAATGGATAATGGATAGTGGATAAATGATAATAATACCGACAACACATTCAGTCCGTATGCGATCTGCAGTGCGCTTTTATGATCCCTCCGTTTTTCAAGCCATAATGCAACAGGATACTGTCCGCCGAATGCCAGTACATTATACAGTAACAAGCCGATCGCGATCTGTAAAACAGGCGCATTCGATCGGGCAAATGCACCGAGCAGATACCCGGCCAGCCCGTCATTCAGGCCATGACCCAATGCGAGTAGAATGATGTAACGACCCGCCATTTTCATCGTAAACCGAATACAAGGATGAATAAAGCATAGGTCACTGCATTCATGATGAATGTGACCAATGCCGTTCTGGAAAAGGGTTTTGTCCTGTTCAGCAGGAACAGCAATCCGCCTTCCACCACAAGTGTGATGAGGAACAGATAGATGATATTGACGACTGTCAGGTTATTGAATACACGGGAGATGAATTCGATCAGTATCATCCCGACCGCCAGAGAAGCGACATTCACGATGAAAGCATCCAGCAACGACTTCTTCCAGTGGCTGTATTTCATGAGCAGCATCACGAGCATTTCCACAATGACCGTTACAGCGATCACGATGCCGAATGACCACCAGATCAGGTTGGAAGCACTGGCATCCACCACATCCAATAAGAAAAATTTCAGCATATTCATTTCGTTTAACGGTTAATAAAGACCAGGATGTACAATACCACATACGTCACGATGTTCATATAGGTACTGACACGAAGTGTTCCGCGGAACGTACTTCCATGATTCATAGCCTGCAAAATCTTCGCCTCAATAAGTACGGTTATGATATAACACAACGCAAGTGTGACCCAGATATAATCAAAGAAATACTCGCCGGCTGCAAACATCAGCAGATACCCTGCAATAACTGTGATCAGGTTCGCGAGAAAGGACTGCAGCATAGCTTTGCCGAAATGCTCTACCAGCCCCATTCCCTTGATGAAGAATGCTTCAATTACGATCGCCAGGACCAGGAATAAGATACCTGCCCCGAGTACGATGACCAGCAGCGCGGCACCGCCCGCATCCAGTAATGAATAATGCATGTGAATGTTTTTTTAAAAATACCGAACCACATCCTCCAGGCAATACCCCCGCAAGGGTATTCCTATTTATCCAGCCATTGCGCCGCATTCAGGATGCCGAACAATTTCGTTCGAAGATCCTTGATCGGAATGGGTGTATTGCACAGCAACACATAAAAAACTTTGTGTTGCGGCAGCCAGCAGTAATCACTGATGAACCCGCCCTGAGAACCTGTATGCCCCTGAATGTCCACACCCGCTTCATGCGTCAGGAACCAGCTCAAACCCAGTCGTGAAGGCATCAAGCCTTTCCATGTAGGGAACGGAAACACGGTCCTTGATCTTTTGATCCAGTTACTGTCCAGGAACAAATGCTGCTGGATGGCCTGTTCATATTTCCATAATTCCTCCACACTGCTCCATACACCGCCATTACCGGCAGCGGCGAATGTGGGTTCTTCTCCATAATCCAGTTCATCGAAACCATGCTGCTTGTTCTTTACATAGGCATGCGACACAGCGGTTTCCGGATGAGGTCCGTCCGTGATCGTGGAATGTTCCATTCCGGCGGAACGGAAGATCAGATTGCTGATATAATCCTGCCATTTCTGTCCACTGACTTTTTCAATGATCAGTGCCAGTCCGTTGAAAGCGGGATTGGAATATTTATAATCCGTGCCGGTTTCAAATTCCAGTTTTGTTGTTGCCTTGAGCGGCTCAAAATTTTCCGCATCCTTCGCGGTGAGATAGAACACATGCTCTTCCTCCACTTTACGGCTGTCCGGTATCCCGGAAGTATGCGTAAGCAGATTGAAAAGTTTCACTTTTTGTGCGATGTCCTTATCCCTGAAATCAGGGAAGTATTTCAACAAAGGATCTTCCAGTGATAACTTGCCCTCTGATGCCAGTTTGAGTATACCATACGCGACGAATGTCTTACTGATCGAACCGATATTGAAAAGTGTTTTTGTGCTGATGAGCTCCCCGGTTTTGAGATCCGCCACCCCAGCCGCGTTCTGATAGATCACCCGGCCGTCCTTCACCAGCAGCATCGCGCCGCCGGGTTCACCTGCCTTGAAATAACTGTTGAATAAGGAGTCGATCTGTTGTTGCATGGTATGTCCGGTTTGCTGTGCACCCGCCAGAACGGGCATAAAGAAGATGAACAGGATAAAGTGACGGTACATGGCGTTTATTTAACAGGAAAAGGTCCTGTGTTCTAAAGATATTGATTTCAGCACTCGTTTCTAGCAGGGATTTTGCATACCAATGGCCATAAACCGATGATCATGAAAAATCTTTTACTGGCCCTTTTCCTGTTCCCTTTCGCTGCTCAGGCACAGCTCAGGACCACAGTGGTCTGTGATCCGTTTTATGCCGATATCCTGGATGGAAATGTGAACAAGGTGGAGCCTGATTTTTCAGCGGCCCGGGTCAAAAAAGCATTGCCCTGTTTTACCGCTGAGGTCAAAACTAGCGACAGTTCCGCTTGCGGGGAAGCGGTCTTTTACCGCGACCGTGACATTTATTTCTATACTGGCCGGGGCTATATCGAGATCGGGGAAAAATTCACCGGAAAGCTGAGCATTCCGTTGATGGGTGCGCCGCGGACAGGTCTCTTCAAATGGCTGGGTTTGCCAAAACTAAAGGATAAACAATGGGACGCTTTCGGTACCGCCTATGGCACATTGGTCCTGTATTATAACAAGGCGGGAAAGGTCAACCTTATCCGTTTCTCAAAGAAATCAACAGAAACACTCAGTATTTGTGAATAAAAAAACGTCCCCGTCCCTATCAGCCGGAAGGCATGACCAAGCCAGGTCCTGAACCTGATTCCGTTTATTTATTTGACTGATGCTTATCAGTCGTAATAATAAGCTATCTCATAGCTGAATACGCCGTAGTCTGTAGTTTTGCGGTATGAAAATACCCATCGTATATAAAACAGCTGAAGAAGCCCTTGAGATCGTGAAATCCGGAGACCGTATCTATCTCCATGGAAGTTCTCAAACCCCTACCCATTTATTACGCGGATTGGCCGCACATGCGCACCGCCTGCGTGATGTGGAACTGGTGTCCATCACGGTATTTGGTGATGTGATCCTGGACAAACCTGAATATGCCGGCATCTTCCATTTCAACTCCTTCTTCGTATCCACCAGCCTCCGTCAGGCAGTTGCGGATGGTCGCGCGGATTACGTACCCACCTTCCTGAGTGAGATCCCTGAATTATTCAAACGCGGCCATATGCCGATCGATGTGGCACTCGTGCAGGTATCGCCTCCGGATGATAAAGGTTATTGCTCCCTCGGTTTATCCGTTGACATCGCGCGTTCCGCGGTCAACACCGCCAAACATATCATCGCGCAGGTGAATCCGAATGTACCACGCACTCATGGTGATGGCATGGTGCACAGCAGCCGTTTTCACAGCATGGTATATTGCGAGGATGCGCTGTTCGAAGCAAGCTATGCGGAAAAGACCGGGCCGATCGAATTGCAGATCGGCGCCAATGTAGCCAGTCTGATCGATGACCGCTGCACATTGCAGATGGGTATCGGTTCCATTCCGGACGCGGTATTGCAATGTCTGAAGAATCACAAGGATCTGGGCGTGCATACTGAAATGTGTTCCGATGGTATCATCGACCTGGTGGAATCTGATGTGATCAACAATAAATACAAAAGGATACACCCGAATAAAACGGTAACGGCATTCGCGCTGGGTACCCGCAGACTGTACGATTACATCGATGATAATCCTTCCTTCAACTTCCTGGACATCGATTATGTGAACGATCCGCATACGATCCGCCGGAACAATAAAGTGATCGCCATCAACAGCGCGATCGAGATCGACCTGACCGGTCAGGTCTGTGCTGACTCCATCGGTACGTATCAGTATTCAGGTGTAGGCGGACAAATGGACTTCATGCGCGGTGCGGCACTGAGCGAAGGTGGTAAGCCCATCCTCGCGTTGCCAGCCCGTACCAATAAAGGTATCTCCCGGATCACACCGATGCTGAAACCAGGTGCTGGTGTGGTGACCACCCGTGCACACGTGCATTATGTGGTCACTGAATATGGTATCGCATACCTCTTCGGTAAGAACCTCCGTCAGCGTGCCCGTGAACTGGTGAACATCTCACACCCTGATGACAGGGAAATGCTTGAAAAAGCATGTTTCGAACGCTTTCACAATTTCAAGGTTTAATAATCCATCATTTCTGAATCAAAAGAGCCCCTGCTGTTTCTACAGCAGGGGCTCTCCTATTTATAATGTTGGTCTTTCTTATTGCAGTAACCAGGCCAGCGCAGATTCCCGGTCATCGAATGAACGGACATTCAAACCCCGGTTCTGACAGGTGGTTTCATAGAACTTCACATTCTCAGCTGCTTTGGGATCCAAAGGAAGGATCATGGCCTCTTTGGTAATGTGGCTGATCACGGACCGATCGATCTTGGAAAGAAAATAGAAAATATCGACAACTGAATGACCTTCGAGCATGGTCGTGCAATCGGACAGGATCAGACCTGTTTTTTCTCTGGTCGTTAATTCGATCCCGTTGGCCATGGACTGTTGTAATTCATCCGGCGTGACCACGCCGGAATAATTGGACTCCACGATCTTCAGATCTGCGAGATACTTGATAGAAGTAGGCATAAAAACTGAAACTGTACTTTTAGTATTCCGTTCAAAAGATGCGCAAAATAAAGACTATCTCAATCCCATTTCATCAGTTGATCGTCATATTCCTACTACACAGTGATTATACTGACACATAATTTAGTGTATTGTCTTGAATAAAAACAGTTTTGTTGAATTTTCTTCTTCAACCTGACCTGCAATTTTGGAAAAAAGTGTGATTTTACAGTAACTTCCTTCAACAATACATCATATGAAACTTTTGCTGATATGTGTTTGCTTACCCCTGAGTATGCTTGCCCAAAACAGGATCTACTTTAATGGTAACATATTTACCGCTGACCCCACCCATCCTTATGCGGAAGCCGTTGCCATCAGGGGTGAAAAATTCGCAGGCGCGGGTAACCTGTCAGATATGAAAAAAATATTACCTGATGCGGTACTTACTGACCTCCATGGTCAAACGGTCTTACCCGGTTTCGTGGACAGTCACATGCATGGCATCAGCGGAGGTCGCGGACTGACCCACCCCAATGTGCAGGATGAACTATTGAGTATCGATTCGCTGTACCGGTATGCGCTTTCCGCATTACAGCATCCGGAGCTGATGACAGGAGATGTGATGGTGATGTATGGATTGAATATCGCGACCTGGTCCAGGCTCGACTCCATCATCAGTTTATTCAACAGTGGCGTTTTCAAGACACAAGCCGTTGCGCTGCGGGGTTCTGACGGACATACCGGTTTCGCCAATCAGGTCATGCTGAAAAGAGCCGGAGTCGATAAAGCGTTCATCGCATCACTTAAGGGTGATGACCTGAAATATTTCGGACATACGGAAAACGGCGAGCCTAATGGTTTCGTTGCCGAAGACGGATATGGAAAGATCAGTATTGCGTTCCCAGCTGTACACAACATGCAAGCCGCCGCACTGAAAACAATGGAATACGCGAACGGGCTTGGCATCACGGCCTGGCTGGACCCTTCCGCCGGCAATACTACAAAAGAACAGAGTGAGAATCTGGATGCCTATCAGTGGCTGCAGCAACAACATAAACTCACCGCGCATATCGCGGCCACGATCGTTGCGGAAGCTGACAGCGCTGTAACACCCCAGATCGATATGGTCCGCAAACTGCAGAAGAAATACAAGGGTCAGGACCTGAATATCCTGGGTTTTAAAATTTTCGCGGATGGGGTGATTGAGCACCCTACCCACACCGCATCCCTTTCATTGCCTTACACAGATACAAAGAATGAAGGCGTACTCATGTTCAACCCTGCAAAATTCAAAGCCTTTGTGACCGAAGCGGACCGACAGCATCTATTGGTGCATGTGCACGCGATCGGCGACAGAGCTGTAACTGAAACATTGAACGGATTTGAAGCCGCACGGAAAAAGAACGGAAACAATATCCTTCCGCATACCATCACGCACATGCAGATCGTGCAGCCGTCCGATTTCACACGTTTCAAAGCACTGCATGTACTCGCCTCCCTTCAATTGCTCTGGGCTTTTGGGGATGTGACCACGATCGACATCGTGCAACCCTGCATCGCACCCGCCCTTTTCAAATGGCAATACCCCGCACGCTCACTCCTACAGGCCGGAGTAACGATCTGTGGCGCCAGCGACTGGCCGGTCAGTACCGCCAATCCTTTTGAAGCGATCTATAATGCGGAAACAAGAAAAGGCCCGATGGGTGTGCTGGATCCCTCACAATGCATGCCCCGTATGGCCATGCTGTATGCCTATACCATTGAGTCCGCCAAAGCACTGATGCTGGAAAAAGAGATCGGTTCGATCGAAGCGGGAAAATGGGCGGACATGATCATCGTAGACCGTGATGTGCTGACCACCGATGCGGAGAATATGAAAGGAACACAGGTAAAGGAAACGATCTTCCGTGGACAAACGGTCTATCACCGCGATCAGCCCTGAGTCAATTTTTCGCGTGGCTTGAAGATCAGTCTGACAATGGCATAGAGCAGAAAACCGGCAAAACCGCCGGTCGTATTCAGGATCAGGTCGTCCACATCGAAAATACCCAATCCAAAGATCAGCTGCGTGGTTTCGTAACCAAGACTCAGCAGAAAAACCAGGAATGTCACGGAAAACACATTCCTGAAATACGGAAGCGCAAGCGGGATGAGGAAACCGATCGGAACGAATCCGAGGATATTGCCCCAGATGTTCACGACATAAAATTGTTCCGAGACCAGATTTGAGGAAAAAAGTCTGATGTTATAAAATGGATGGAAATTCGCGTTGGCCAGTCCTTCTTTCAGTGAATACTTCTTGAAATCGGTCAATAAGTGATGCTTGTAATACCGCATCTGGTGCTTGAACAGGATATACCGGGACAAAATGGCCAGACAAGCCAGCAACAGCATGATATACCATTTCCTGTTCGGATTGACACGCTTTGTGTTTTGATCGGGTTTTTGCTCCATAAAAGATCATCAAAAATAGGGGTTCAGCGCGAAGCCCTAAGTTAATATCCCGCAAAATACAGTCAGCAGTATTTACATCGTTATTCTTCGGTGTGCCCTACTTTTTATTCAGTTCATCCGCGATGGCCTCAGTAAGCCCTCCGGAGGGCAGGTCTTCAGGCAATTGCCAGAACATGACACCCCCTAATTTGTTTTTCCGGACATAGGCCGACTTCGCTTTCACGGAACGCACATCATCAAATGTGGCGAACCAGCCTTTTGCTTCACTGTAACAGTATGGAGCCTGAACTTTTTTATCCCAGTAAAAACGAAAGCCGGCACTATCGGTCAGCACTTTGCCGAAGTCACGATAGGAAAGACTTTGACGGAAATGCCCTGACTGATACAAACCATGATTCACCGGCGGAACAGAGTCCCATATCCTGGCATAGAAAGCTGCACCAACGATCAGTTTGGAAGGTTCGCATTTCTTTGCCAGCAATTGCTCCACACAATGGCGAACGGATTCCACCGGAATGTCCTTGCCGCCAAGCGGTGAGTGGTGGCCGGTCACGCGACTGTAGCCGTTCACCAGATCGTACGTCATGAGATTCACGAAATCCACTTCCGGCATCACATTGTCCCAGTCGATCGACGCATCCACATAAGACTTAAAACCACCTGCCGCGAAGCTGAGCTGAAAATCCTTCCCCATTTCTTTGCGCAAACTGCGGACCAATGCGGTGAAATTGTCCTTATCCTGTGGCGTATATAAATGACCGGGATAACCTTCAATAGCGGGATATTCCCAATCCAGGTCCAGGCCATCAATGCCTGTGCGTCTGAAGAATGCCACAGCCAGTTTCGAAAAAGATTCACGCTGCGCCGACGTGGAAAACAATGCGGAGCAATAGCCACAACCGCCCCAGCCGCCGATCGACACCATCACTTTCAGGTTGGGATAATCCTTTTTCAGCGCTACGATCTGCAGCACGGACCTTTCCTGATTGGAGTCGGCAAAACACAATGTATCACCCCTGACCGGCAAAAAACTGCAGATGATATGGGTCAGGCGGCTGACCGGAAATTGCCGGATCGCCGATCCGTTACCGGTATAATACGCGATGACCCGATAAGGTGCTGACTGCTGAGCGGATGCAAAAAGTGAAAGTCCGAGTAAAAACGAAAAGAAGAACGATCGCATTGGATGGAAGATTATTTTGTTGAGTGGCACGTGAAAGCCTTTAAATTGCATCATGCAATCTAATCGATTTCTGCTTTACGGCGCAAACGGATATACCGGAGAACTCATCGCCCGATATGCTGCTCAGTACGGACTTGAACCCATAATCGCCGGAAGGGATGCGTCGAAGATCCGCCCGCTGGCCGAAAGACTGCAACTGACCTGGCAGGTCATCGACCTGAACAACAAAGATGCTTTGCTGAAAGCATTACGGGAAGTGAAAGTGGTGCTGCATGCGGCCGGCCCGTTCCGGTATACCGCCAAACAAATGGTGGAAGCCTGTCTGGAGACCGGCACGCACTATCTCGATATCAATGGCGATATCTCTGTTTTTGAATTCATCAAACGTTACGATGATAAAGCAAAGCAAGCCGGTGTGATGCTGATGCCCGGTGTGGGTTTTGATGTGGTACCGACAGATTGTCTTTCTTTATTACTCCACAAGGCACTCCCGGATGCGGTTTCCCTGAAGCTGGCTTTCGCATCCCTGGGTGGCGGCTTATCGCATGGTACCGCCGTAACGATGGCCGATAAACTGGGTGAAGGCGGGGCGCAGCGTATCAGTGGTGAGATCAAAAATGTTCCCCTGGGGCGACATGGCATGACGATCGACTTTGGGATGAAACAATTATTCGTGATGAGCATTCCCTGGGGTGATGTATCTACCGCGCATTTCACAACCGGTATTCCGGATATTGAAACCTATACCGGTGTTACGAAGAATACGTTCCGGATGCTCAAACTGCAGGGACTTTTCAACTGGATCCTGCGCATGCCTGCTGTGCGTGGCTATATCAAAAAGAAGATCGGCCAGAAGCCGGCCGGGCCATCTGATGAACGGCGTGAAAAAGCGATCGGATTCGTTTGGGGTCAGGCGAAAAATGCAGCGGGAAAGACGGTCAGTGCCAGGCTGACGGGACCGGAAGGTTATACCCTGACCTTACACAGCAGCTTGCTGGTGATCAGAAAAGTACTGGAAGGAGAAATAAAAACCGGTTATCAAACACCCGCGATAGTGTATGGGGAAGACCTGGTGTTGGAAGTGCCGGGTATGAAAAGAGAATGGGTGGAACAATGAAATTGATATGCCTGTCAGTTACGCGATATATGGTTCATTAGGCGTTGTACTTTTCACGGTCTTACTTTATCTGTTAAGCAATAAGAAGAAAGACTGAATGGTTCAAAACAAAAAAGTTCATGCACAACCTGAATACAGACTGCGCATGAACTTTTTTTTGGAGAGAGGTCAGTCCGCTTCTTCCAGATGGAAATGCTGGTGATGCGCACCGGCAGCGATGTGCAGGGCGAAGCCCAGGATCGCGGTATCCTTCAGGATGTTGATGAGCGCCATTTGACGCATATCCGGATCACCTGCGTTCATGTAGTTCGGCACATGGAATGCAAGGATGAAGAACAACAGCAATACCACCAGCAGATAACTGGTAAGTTTCACATACTGGTTGGTGATATAAGAAACCGCCACCAGAATGAAACCGGAACCGAGCAGATAAGCCCATTTGATACCGAACGGAAGAAAGACCGGAACATACACGATCATGTCGTGCGGATACTTGAAATAAAATATCCCGAATATGAATAACACGATCGCCAGCATATAAATGGCGACCCTTGAGATGATATGGAAATGGCGCATAGCAGGGGTTTTAGTGTCTGGAGAAGGTAGGGAAATAACGGGAAAAAGAATATGACACAGGTCAGGGTTGTAAATTTTGAATGCTGAGTTTTGAATTTTGAATTGCCTTCTAATCAACTGAATAGAATAGAATGGAATGAATCTTAGAAGGGACTACCGACTAGAGACTACCGACGAACGACTAACTTCTATCTCCAGATATTGAACCGCAGCCGGAACTTCTTTTCCTGCAACAGTTTACGCCAGTCGATGAACAGCAAGGCTCCGATCGTCAGCAACCCAATACTCAGTCCGATGATGGAACGCAAAGAGACCATACCCTTGAGCAGACTTTCAGTATTGGCGGCTGCATATTCGCCCATGTAAACTGCAATTGCATCACTGGTCAGTTTACCCAACGTAAATGCGGGAATGATCTGCAACAAACGCATGCGTGCAATACCCCCGGCGATGAATAAGGGCGTGGAAGGCAGCGGCATCAGCGTATAAAGGAGTATGAACAACTGGCTCTTCCAGGCATTATGCTTCAATTTGTTTCCAAGGAAACGAATGTCATTGTTCTCCCGTTCATTGAAGATCCGGTCAGAAATGGAAGGAATATATAAGGAGAGAATGGCCCGGCCCAGAATGGAACCCGCCACACCGAATCCAATGACAGGCCATACCGGCAATCCGAATGTGACCTGAAACAAGATCATGACCGTGAATGCCGGTGGCAGGGGCAACGGCGTGATGTCCATCAGCATGGCACCCATGAAGACTATGAGATATTCCCACCACATGGCAAGTGATCGTTATGAATAGCAAGTAACGAAGAA
The DNA here is from genome assembly GCA_029555415.1 of Bacteroidota bacterium. GTDB lineage: Bacteria > Bacteroidota > Bacteroidia > Chitinophagales > Chitinophagaceae > JAKPSI01. Next base: position 118,952 of record JAKPSI010000037.1, read on the forward strand.
ATAGCCGTAATAAACAGGACGAAAATCAGTTAGCGCATCTATTATTAGCAGCTAATGGTAGCTACTTATTGGAGCTATTCAATATAAATCACCCACAGAAAGTCATAAGGTCGATCAATCACAAATAAAGTAGTCAACTAAATAATAATTGAATTACATTGTTACCTTTCATAAACAATATCGCCTCCTAATAGAGTAGCTATATCCCTGAGAATCCGCCATTCCCTGTTGCCTTTATAATAAATAATTTTCTCATAACTCTTGGGCGAAACCGTGTAACCCCAATCATTGATTTTCTTTAGCCCGTAGGTGCCGCTAAGCGTTACTGTATTGCCCTTTATCGAGGCTATCCCAATTACATAAACACCATTAAAATCTGTTGGGTAAGTAATAATTGAATCCCTAATGCTTAAATCTTTCACATAAAAATTTGCCCTAATAAGAATGTCTTTTAACCGCACATAGACATTCTCTGGATTGCTAACGGTAACAATAATCTTACTATCACCTTCCTTTTGAGCTTTACATCTATAACTGGAAAAAATGGCCGATATAAAAATTAAAAAGAAGAGTGTTTGTCTTCGATGAAACATGACAATATATTTTCTGTTTTTTTGTTATTTCTAACTATCAGCAATTTGTGTAACTTAATAAGAATATTAATTTCACACCGGCGACTACAGACTAACGACTAATGACTAAAGACTGCCGTTAACTCCAGCTGTATCCATCCTTACGTATCGGCAAATTCCTCGGCCGCATACCCGCTGCCGCCAGTGCATTGCACAATGCCGGAGAAACGGTCGGTAACCCGACCTCTCCTACTCCTCCGGGTTCTTCTTTGCTGTCCACCGTATAGATCTCAACAGGCGGCATTTCATCGAAACGCAGCAGTTCGTAACTATAGAAACCATCTTCAGCCACTTTACCATCCTGCACGGTGATCTCCCCTTTCAGCACCTGGCTCAGACCAAAGACGATCGCGCCTTCCATCTGATTCCGCAAGCCATCCGGATTGATCACCAATCCACAGTCGATGGCTCCCACGATCTTTTTGATCCTGAATTTCTTATCGCCTGTCACTTCGATCTCGATCGCATGTGCGGCATAGGCTCTGGCAAAAATGAATGAGTGTGTCGCGATACCTACAAAATGGTTCGGTTCCCGCTTGTCCGTCCAGCCAATCTTTTCCGCGGCCAGTTTCAGTACACCGGCTATACGTTGCGGTTCTTGTTTGACGATCGTACCATATTGCCGTACATCAAAAGCAGGTCTGCCTTCCAGCAAAGAAAGCCGGTATGCCAGCGGATCTTTTTTGAGATGCAAGGCGATCTCATCAATGAAGGATTCGACCGCGAAAGTATTGACACAGATCTCGACCGCGCGTAACCACCCACGATTGATATTGAAATTGACTGACGAGAAACCCGTGCGCACATTCGGCACATCGTACCAGAAATCCTTATCCGCGCCCCCGAGATTCTCTGCCAGGTTCTTCGTATCCGGACCTTCCGTCATGATGGAAATGGAGGGCCCTGCGATATGATGCTGCCAGGCCAGCAGTTTTCCGTTCTTATCCAGTTTCGCTTCCAGCTTGTGTACACTGGCGGGACGGAACGCATCGAATCTTGTATCATCCACGCGGTCCCAGATCACCTGAACCGGTTTATCAAATTGCTGTGCGATCTTCACTACTTCCAGTGCCGGTTCAAAATGCAGTCTCCGGCCAAATCCGCCACCCATCAGCGTCAGATTGAGTTTGACGTTCTCCTTTTTATATCCGAATTCTTTGATGATGGTATTCACCGCCCAATCCGGCAATTGAAAACCACCCCATAATTCGACCTTATCACCATTCACGGCCGCGATACAATTCATCGGCTCGATTGTAGCATGCGCCAGGAAGGGTTCGGAATACTGAGCGGTAAATGTTTCACCCTGTGCCTTGTCCACATTCCCTTTATCGAACACCTGGATCTGCGGTTTTGATTTCGTTCTTTCCTCCAGCGCTTTGAACAGGCTATCCGTATTTACGCCTTTACCCACGGTGATATCCCACTGAACGCGGACCAAATCACGGGCTTTCAATGCCGTCCAGCTGTTCGTCGCGATCACCGCTACCCCATCACGGACATGCATCGGTGCCGCCGTTCCTTTGTACGAAACCACTTTCAGCACATCCTTCATATCCTTCAGGGCAGAATCATCAAAGGATATCAGTTTACCATCCTGCACCGGACAACGCAATACCGCGGCATAGACCATACCCGGTACTTTCGTATCCAGTCCGTATTTTGTTTTACCGGTCAGTATATTTTTCAGTCCGGTCCGCTTCTCCGTTTTTCCGATGAGCTTGAAATCTTTCGGACTTTTCAATCCCACTTCTGCCGGCACGGGTAAGGCCGCTGCATCACAGACCAGATCGCCATAATTCAGTCGCGCCATGTTAGCAGTATTGACCACTGTACCATTATCCGCAGCGCATATCTCCGGTTTCACGCCCCAGTGTTTGGCCGCGGCGGAAATGATCATGGCTTTGGCGGTAGCCCCGGCTTTGCGCAATACATCATACATCTGCATCACACTCTGGCTGCCACCTGTATCGTGTTCGCCTTCTTTCAGTGTACCATACGGCGCGATCTCCACATTCACATCACGGAGGTCCACATCCAGTTCTTCAGCAAGGATCATGGGCAATGCGGTATCCACCCCCTGACCGGATTCCTGTTTAGCGACGAAGATGGTCACCTTCCCTTTTTTGTCGATACGCAGATACGCGCTTGGCTGGAAATATTCACAATCAAAGGGCGTTTGTGTGAAGAGCGACTGGCCCGGTAATGAAAATCCGATGACGAGCCCGCCGGAAGCCAGCGAACCAAGTTTGATGAAACGGCGGCGGTCGATTGAAGTCTTTTTCATGTTGCAATTTGCAGGTGAAGGTTATTTGTTGATCTCTTCGATCGCGATGTGGATCGCTTCGCGGATGCGGTGATAGGTTCCGCAGCGGCAGAGGTTACTGCTCATAACCTGGTCGATCATTTCTTCCGTAGGCCGTTTGTATTTATTGAGCATACCGGCCGCGGCGATGATCTGTCCGCTCTGGCAATAACCGCATTGCGGCACACCGACCTTCTCCCATGCTTTCTGTAACGGATGGGTTCCGTCTTCTGACAATCCTTCAATGGTTGTGATCTTCTTTTTGACGCAGGTAGCAACGGCACGCTGACAGGAATAAACCGCGGCACCATCCAGCAGTACCATGCAGGCTCCGCAGGAGGCGACACCGCAGCCATACTTGGTCCCGGTCAGTTCCAGTTTATCGCGGAGTACCCATAGCAGGGGCATGTCGGGGTCCGCATCAACGGTGTATTCCTTGTTGTTGACATTGAGTGTAATGGAAGCCATAAAGGTGTTTTGTATGAGTAATTTACGGAAAACAGCTAATAGTTAGAAGGTAACAGGTAAGGAAAGCTCCTGTCTAGAATAGTTTGAGCTGTGAAACGGGGGGAGCCGTTACCAAAACTGCTTTTCGCCTGCTTGCGATCGTGAACACCGGAGAGGCTTCATAACGGGAGGCAACGAATACCTGAACGGGACCGGCCTTTTCCGTGAAGAGTCGGTTCACGAGTGCGGGATCATTATTGTTCTTCGAAAGATGTGAAAGAATGAGATGACTAAGGTGCCGCGGACGGTGTCTGATGAATAATTCCAGCGCCTGGTCATTACTCAGGTGCCCGTCATCTCCGCTGATGCGTCTTTTGAGATGATACGGATAATTGCCTTTCTCCAGCATATCCGCGCAGTAATTGGATTCCAGGAAAACAGCATGACATTGTTTGAAGAACCGGATGGTGCGCTTGCAGGGATGTCCGATATCGGTGAACACACCTATATTCACCTGTTCATCAGAAATAACGAAACTATGCGGATCGGCCGCGTCGTGTGATTTGCGGAAGGCGGTCACGGAAAGGCCGCCGATGCCCACGGCTTTCTCTGCCACAAAATCACGAACCAGTTCTTCTTCCAGGGGAATATTTGAATTGGAATGGGTCGCCTTCGTAATATAAACCGGCATCCGGTATTTGCGGGAAATGCCGGGCAGGCCGGTGATATGATCGGAATGTTCATGAGAAACGAAAATGGCTTTCACCTTTTCCATTTCCAATCCCAGCCCCCTCATGCGCTTTTCTGTTTCCCGCAAGGATAGTCCGGCATCGACCAGCACCGCTTCTGCAGCATTGCCAACATAATAGCAGTTGGCATTACTGCCTGAATTGAGCGAAGCGATGAATAAGGACATGCCGTAAAGTTAGGGAATAGGTCTCCCGTTCGTTCTGAAATATCAACCGATCAGTTCTGCACTGCGGCCAACGAAAGCCGTGAGGTCCGCGCCTTTCAGCAAACCCTTGGCCAGCAAGCCCAGGTCGAATGCCTGTTTGGCGAGCAGCACCTGCTGCGCTTCTTCCGCGGCCAGGATCTTACCCATCACTTTATGGTTCGCGTTCACGGCCACTTTATAGGTATCCGGGAGATTGCCATAGAAATTCATACCACCGCCACCACTGAGTTTCGACATATCTTTCATACGACGCATCCATTCTTCCATGGTGATCGTGACGGGCATGGATTCAGCCGGCTGGCTTTCCACTTCCACCTGCATGGTGGGATTGGCGATCGCTTTTTCGAAGATCTCTTTCAGCTTATTCCTTTCCTCATCACTGAGGGTATGGGCGGTCTCCTCTCCTTTAGCGATCAGTTTATCGGCCACATCCGCATCCACACGGCGCAGAGAGGTCTTTTCCAGTTTCATTTCCAGCTGATGGATGAAATGCGTATCCACCGGAGAGTCCATCAGCAGTACATCATAGCCTTTCGCACGGGCAGCTTGAATATAACTATCCTGTCCTTCCGCATCGGAAGCATACAGGAACACGATCGTACCATCTTTATCCGTTTGCGTATCCGCAACTTTGGAACGGTATTCTTCCAGTGTGAAATATTCGCCGGCCGTATTCGTCAGCAGCAGGAAATCGCGTGAACGCTCATAGAATTTCTCATCGGAGATCGCGCCGTATTTCACGAAAAGGCCGATATCCTTCCATTTTTCTTCGTAAGACTTGCGGTCTTTCAGGAATATCTCCGCCAGTTTATCCGCCACTTTCTTAGAGATATAACTGTTGATCTTCTTCACGTTGCTGTCGGCCTGCAGGAAAGAACGGCTTACATTCAGCGGAATGTCCGGTGAATCGATCACCCCATGCAACAGGAGCAGGAATTCCGGAACGATGTCGCGCACTTCATCGGTAATGAAAACCTGGCGACTGAATAATTTGATCTTGTTGGGCTGTACTTCAAAACCGTTCTTCAGTTTGGGGAAGTAGAGTACACCGGTAAGGTTAAAAGGATAATCCACATTCAGGTGGATCCAGAACAACGGCTCTTCGCTGAAGGGATAGAGCTCGCGGTAAAAAGAAAGATAGTCCTCATCGGTCAGTCCTGACGGTGCTTTGACCCAAATGGGACTGGTATTATTGATGATGTTATCGATCTCTTCATCCCTATATTTCGGTTTGCCTTCTTCATCTTCTCCGTCGGGAACGGAAGTCGAACGCGTGCCGAATTGTACGGGCACCGGCAGGAACTTCGCGTATTTATCCAGTATCTGCTGAATGCGTGATTCGGTCAGAAACTCTTCTGATTCTGCATTCACATGCAGGATCACATCGGTACCTCTTTCGGTACGGTCGCCCGCGGTGATCTCGAAAGAAGTGGAACCATCGCAGGTCCAGCGTGCGGATTCTGCGCCATCCTGATAAGAGAGACTCCGGATCTCCACCTGATCGGCCACCATGAATGCGGAATAGAAACCGAGACCGAAGCGACCGATGATCTCATTGGCATCTTTGGCTTCCTTGAATTTTTCCAGGAATTCAGTAGCGCCGGAGAAGGCGATCTGATTGATGTATTTTTTGATCTCTTCCGCGGTCAGGCCGATACCGTTATCGGAGATAGTGATGGTCTTGGCAACGGGGTCAACGGATACGCGCACTCGCAGATCACCCAGGTCACCATTGTAATGACCGAGGGAGGAAAGGCGTTTCACTTTCTGAATAGCGTCGACTGCATTGCTGACGAGCTCCCGCAGGAATATCTCGTTATCTGAATAGAGGAATTTCTTGATGATCGGGAAGATGTTCTCCGTGTTGATCGAAATGGTTCCTTTTTCCTGTACCATGGCGGTTTTTGGGGTTTTTAAGCGTTACTGTTGCGGGGGTGCAAGCTACGTTCCAAAACTTGAAAAATTGTCAGATTGACAGGGTTTAAATTCGATGGGAAAGGGAATGTCACATAGGCATGGAGGACATGGAGAAATACACACATAGAGATACGGAACATATATTCCGCCGTACTGGGTGTTTTCCATCTTCTTTCGAACTGTTGAACTCATCTGTACAGTCGGAGGTTGAGAAACCTATGTGTTCAGTCCTCCATGCCCTCCATGCCTATGTGACAATAAAAAAAAGCCCCCTACCAGGTAGAGGGCTTTCATTTATTTCGTGAATTGACTTCGGATCACATTCAGTGCCCCGCCGGCCCTGAACCAATCGATCTGCTGTTCATTGTACGTATGATTCACAGTGATGGCGTCTGATGTGCCATCTTTGTGATTCAGGACAACGGTCAGCGGCGTACCGGGGGCGAATGTGGTCAGCCCAACGATATCGATGCTGTCGTCTTCCTGTACTTTATCATAGTCTTCCTTGTTGGCGAATGTCAGCGCGAGCATACCCTGTTTTTTCAGGTTGGTCTCGTGGATACGGGCGAAGCTGCGGACGAGGATCGCACGGACACCGAGATGACGGGGTTCCATCGCGGCGTGTTCGCGGCTGCTGCCTTCACCGTAGTTCTCATCTCCCACTACTACTGATCCGATACCTTCTGCTTTGTACGCGCGAGCGGTAGCAGGGACAGCGCCGTATTCACCGGTGAGCTGATTCTTTACATTATCAGTTTTTTCATTGTAGAAGTTGATCGCACCGATCAGCATGTTGTTACTGATATTATCGAGGTGACCGCGGAATTTCAGCCAGGGACCGGCCATGGAGATATGGTCCGTTGTACATTTTCCTTTGGCTTTGATCAGCAGTTTCAGTCCTTTCAGATCAGTTCCTTCCCATGCACTGAACGGAGCCAGCAGTTGTAAACGTTTGGAATCACCTGCAACAACAACCTGCACACCGCTGCCGTCTTTGGCAGGTGCCTGGTAGCCGGCATCTTCCACTGCGAATCCTTTCGGGGGCAGTTCGAAACCAACGGGCTCATTCAGTAATACTTCTTCTCCTTTATCATTTTTGATCTTGTCGGTGATCGGGTTGAAAGCGATGGTACCGGCAATGGCCATAGCGGTAACGATCTCAGGGCTGGCCACGAACGCGTGCGTGCTGGCGAGACCATCATTACGTTTGGCGAAGTTGCGGTTGAATGAAGTGATGATCGTGTTCTTGCGGTTGGGATCATCGATATGACGCGCCCACTGACCGATACAGGGACCGCATGCATTCGCGAGAACGACACCACCTACACTTTCAAAAGTGCTGATGAAGCCATCGCGCTCGATGGTATAACGCACCAGTTCAGAACCGGGCGTGATCGTGAATTCAGAATTCGCTTTGAGGCCTTTGCTCACCGCATCACGAACGATGCTGGCGGAGCGGCTGATATCTTCATAAGAAGAGTTGGTGCAGGAACCGATCAGCGCTACTTCCAGTTTCGCGGGCCAGCCATTCTCTTTCACGGCTGCTGCCATTTTGGAGATCGGGGTAGCGAGGTCCGGAGTGAACGGTCCGTTCACGTAGGGTTCCAGTGTGCTGAGGTCGAGCTCCAGCACCTGATCGTAATATTTGGAAGGTTCGGCAACCACTTCCGCATCGGGACGCAGGTGTTCTTTCACACCATCGGCCAGTGCAGCTACTTCGGCGCGGCCGGTAGCGGTGAGGTAAGCGGCCATATTGGCGTCATAAGCGAAGAGTGAGCAGGTCGCCCCGATCTCCGCACCCATGTTACAAACGGTTCCTTTACCGGTAGCACTCATACTGTCGGCACCTTCACCGAAATATTCAACGATGGCACCGGTACCACCTTTCACGGTCAGTTGTCCGGCCACCCACAGAATTACGTCTTTGCAGGAAGTCCAGCCATTGAGTTTACCACTCAGTTTTACACCGATCACTTTCGGCATTTTCAATTCCCAGGGAAGACCTGCCATTACATCCACTGCATCCGCACCACCGACACCGATGGCGACCATACCCAGACCACCCGCGTTGGGTGTGTGGCTGTCGGTACCGATCATCATACCACCGGGGAAAGCGTAGTTCTCGAGTACGACCTGGTGAATGATACCGGCTCCTGGTTTCCAGAAACCGATGCCGTATTTATCAGAAATGGAAGAAAGGAAATCATATACTTCTTTGTTCACTTCATTGGCTGTTGCCAGGTCGGCTACTGCGCCGGTCTTGGCCTGGATCAGGTGATCACAGTGTACCGTTGAAGGGACCGCAACTTTGGAACGGCCTGCGGTCATGAATTGCAGCAGGGCCATCTGAGCGGTCGCATCCTGCATCGCCACGCGGTCGGGCGCGAAGTCCACATAATCCTTACCGCGGGAATAAGCCGAAGCAGGAAGTGCGCCGTGCAGGTGGGCGTACAATATTTTTTCGGTCATGGTCAGGGGCTTGCCGGTGAGCTTTCGCGCGGCGGCCACTTTACCGGGTAATTCACTGTAAACTTTCTTGATGAGGTCGAGGTCAAACACCATAATTCAGGATTTGTGATTTAGGAGATGGACAGGCTGGAAGTCTGCCCTTTTCGGTGGGCAAAATTAAGCCTTTTTTCAGATGTTTCCGGGGTTCCCTTCCGGGGCATTTGGAATGGGTTTGCTGCAGGCGGAAGACTGACTAAAAACCGGATTCCGGATGATCCCGACCCGGCTACTTAAATACCCGCCAGATGCAGTAGTCAAAACACTTATAGTCCTCTTTTAAATGAGGCCGGGACTGCATCTGGGGGTAATTTTGAATTGAAAATCCAACCATGAAAACCGCAGGTTTTCATATCATTCTTAGTTTGGTTTTGTTGTATGCCGTGCCCGCTTTATCCCAAACGGCTGTGCAACAATTTACGGCGGTCTATGTCCCGGCCAGTGGCAGCAGCACCTACTCCGCAAAACCCGCTGCGGGCAGCAATTTCTCAGAATGCAGTGGCACGAGCTTCACTTATTCCTGGGGTAATGGCAGCAATAATCTGCTTCGCCTGAACAGTTTCAGTGTCAACAGCAAAACCTATATCATTTCTCCGCAACCCGGTTCCAGTGTAAAATTGCGCCGCGTCAACAATGCTAACGTTACGGGTAAACGTACCATCCTGTACAGTGAGATCACCACTTCACCCGCCAGTTCATGTCCCGGTAACCGCACCCTCACCTTCCGTGCGCCTTATCAGGACACGATGGAACTGGAACTCAACAATAATATCCTGAATCATGGCACGGATAATATTTTCACGAATACCGGGAATGGTGACAACAACAATAATAACATCGAACGGGTGGATGTGATCTTTCCGCAGGGTGTTTATACTTCATTCGTGAATGACGCGGGATTCGGATTATTTGAAAGAGGCAGCAACAATGCGCATGATGGTGTGCGTATCGCAGCCATACTGAGTCTGGATGTGAACGGCGATCCTGCTTCATTCGGTGCGGTCAAATCCTGTATTCCCGGTAATGGCTCCAATAATGGCAGCTGGGGACACCCAAGTGTTGCGAACGGAAATCACTCCGTATCTGCATATGTGCTCAGAAAAGATGAAGCCGATACCAGACTCCGCGTTTCCTCTACCGTTAATCAGGAGCTGGGGGGTGTATTCTTTTCATTCGCTGACCTGGGTATCGGATTCAACCAAAAGATCTATGGATATACACTGATCGGACCGGATGGGAAAAGCAATCCCACTTCTGCTGAACTGCTGAACGTGAACAATACCACCGTTTATCCCACCGGCACTACTGAAGGTGACGGAGGCGGGCTGGACCTGATCTGTGTGAATACCTACTTCGGCACCAATCAGGCCCTGGCGGATATGGGCACACAAAGTTTCGGAGGTGAAGCATGGGGGAATGTCAATCATCTGCATTGGATCCTTCCTGAACTGAATGGCAGGAACCGGATCGATATACAGCGCTCAAAAGATGGTTCTTTCTTTCAGAACATTTTCACATGCTATACCGGAACAGAACATGATCCGGTTGAATTTAATGATGAACCCGGAACGGGTCGCTATTTCTATCGTTTATGCATCATCCTGCCTGACGGAAGTACACAAATGAGCCGGGTCATCAGTTTAACTGGCGATCAAATTCCGGAGATCCGCGTGGGTCCAAACCCGGTCACAGCAGGCAACAACCTTTTGCTCTCAGGTTTGTTACCGGGAATATATCATGCTGATATGATCAGTATGAACGGGACACAGGAATACAGGATCGAATTTAGAACGTCCGGAGGCAGTCAGGCGATCAGGGTCCCGGAAGGTATTAAAACGGGTATTTACCTGTTGCAACTTGATTATCAGGGCGTAAAATGGGCTAAACCGTTCAAGCTACTTGTAAAAGGACGTTGAAAATTTAACGCCCGGGGTTTGAGCGGCAGCAGGAATTATATAATTTAGCAGTATGAACCGCTTTAAGGATTTTGTAGAATGGAACGCTTTCGGTGTCTGCACCGCGATCGGCGATCGTATGGGTATTGCGACCAGCAAGATCCGTCAGTATTTCATTTACGCTTCCCTCCTCACGATGGGCTCCCCCATCATCCTTTACATGTTCCTCGCATTCTGGCGTAACCTCCGGAAGTATGTGGTGGCGGCGAAGAGGAATCCGTGGTACTATTTGTGACGGATTAGTCATTGGATTAAAATTCAGCATCTTCTTACTATCAAACTACGAGAGCTGCAAGCTTTAAGCTACAAGCTTCAAGTATCTCCTAAGAAGCATCCTATGTACCTGGGACAACTTTTTTCTTATTTGGCAATGATCTAAAAGAAAACAAAACCGGCCACGTACCTGACTTGCTGAAAGAAATAATAGAGTTGAAATTCACCGATAGCTGCTCAGAATACTCTTGCAGCTTGAAGCTTGCAACTTGTAGCTTCTTCCCCTATAGCGATTTCTTCAACCTCTCGATCACCTCATCCACCTCTTCCTTTGTGCTGAGTTTACTGAAAGAGAAACGCACAGTGACGAGATTGGGGTTGTTGTTGATGGC
>JAKPSI010000030.1 GCA_029555415.1 Bacteroidota bacterium
CAAAGAAATTCAGGCCAATATTTTGCGCTGGGCTTTTAACCAAATAGCTGAAGGTGTATTTAATACAGAGCAAGTCTATAAAATGGCAAAAGATAAGGGCTTTTCTGGTACAAAAGGACATTTTTGGTTTGCTATCCGCAATCCTGTGTATTGCGGTAAAATTTTTATCCCAAAATACAAGGATGAAGAAAGCTGCTTTGTGAAAGGATCGCATGAGCCTATTATTTCAGAAGCCCTGTACTATCAAGTACAGGATGTATTAGATGGCAGAAAAAGACATTATAGGCTTAAAGTGGTATCAAATGAATCTCTTCCTTTACGTGGTTTTCTTATTTGCCCTTTGTGCAATAAACTATTAACCGGAAGTGCATCTAAGGGTCATACAAAGTATTATTCCTATTACCATTGCACAGACGGTTGTTCATGCCGGTATAGGGCCGATAATGTCAACAATATATTTGTTACCGAGCTAAAAAAATATATCCCACGTCCGGAAATGATAGATTTATTTAAAATAACGCTTTCCGAAGCCTGGTACGACCAAACCAACCATTTGCAGGATGATAGCAAACAATTACAATTGCAAATTAAAGAACTGGAAGAAAAGCTTTCCTACATCAGAGAATTACTTTCCTCTAGACAATTAGAGCCTACTGATTTTAGGGAAATGAAAGCAGAGTATACCACTAAGCTTGAAAAACTAGAAGCGAAATTAAGCGCCACTAATCATGATAAGTTAGACTTTAATGGTCTGTTAACTAAGGGAGTAAATAACCTATTAAAGCTCGATTATGTTTATGAAACAGGGGATACTGAAAAGAAACGAGAGGTAATTAGTTCGATGTACCCCGAAAAAATGACTTTTGACGGATTTTCAGTTCGAACTAATCGCATCAATGAGGTAGCAAGGTTGATATACAGTATGGACGTGGGTTCTAGCGAAAATAAAAACAGGACAAACCAGAATAATTCCAGTTTGTCCTGTCAAGTCGGGATGACAAGATTCGAACTTGCGACCCCTACGTCCCGAACGTAGTGCGCTACCGGGCTGCGCTACATCCCGAATCCTATATTTCTCAAATTCGCAGGTGAACTATGTCGGGACAAGTCCCGATCCTGCTTTTCAATTCTGCGGTTTGCCTGTTTCGGGACAGGAACCGAAAAAAAGGGGTAACCAATATTACCTGATTACCCCTTCTTCAGAGTCGGGTGGACTGGATTCGAACCAGCGACCCCTTGCACCCCATGCAAGTGCGCTACCGGGCTGCGCCACCACCCGAAACTTTCGGGGAATCTCCCCTGAAGCGATCCGGCGTTTCCGCCTTTTCAGCTCCCCACCTCCTCAGTATCAGGCTTTCACTGTCTTTGTTCCCGGACACAGACAAACCTGTTTACCGCTTTGGCGGGTCGCAAAAGTAAGCCATAATTTTTCAATTCAGAAATCAAAATCAAGCTTTATCTTCGATGCTTAATGAAAGCCCTCATTAAGCAAGCCCGGATCACGGATCCGAATTCTTCCTTCAACGGACAAATCACCGATATTTTTATTGAGAACGGCGTTATCAGCCAGATCGGAAAGGACCTTACGGTCCAGGCCGACCAGGTCATTGATGCCAAAGGCGTCTGCCTCTCCCCCGGCTGGGTGGATGTTTTCGCCCATTTCGGTGATCCCGGATATGAATACAAAGAATCGCTGGAATCCGGTTCCGCCGCCGCAGCAGCCGGTGGGTTCACCGATGTTTTTGTGATCCCGAATACCCAACCCGTCCTGCAATCCAAAAGCAATATTGAATATATCGTCAGCAAGGCAAAGGCCCTTAGCGTGAACATCCGTCCTATCGGCGCCATCACCCGTGGCTGTGAAGGCAAGGACCTGGCCGAGATGTATGATATGCGTGCCAGCGGTGCCGTGGCGTTCAGCGATGGTATCCATGCCGTACAATCAGCCGGCCTGCTCGTGAAGGCCCTTCAATATGTAAAAGCATTCAACGGAGTACTGATCCAGTTGCCCGACGATAAAAGCATCAACCCGCACGGACTGATGCACGAAGGCATCATCTCCACTCAGCTCGGCATGGCCGGTAAACCCGCACTCGCTGAAGAGCTGGTCGTGAACCGCGATATCGAACTGACCCGCTACGCAGAATCACAGATCCATTTCACTGCTGTAAGTACGGCACGTTCTGTGGATGCGATCCGCAACGCTAAAAAAGAAGGCCCGGGCATCAGTTGTTCGGTCACCCCCTACCATCTTTTCTTCTGCGACGAGGACATCACGACATACGACAGCAACCTGAAAGTGAATCCGCCGTTGCGCAGCAAGGAAGACCGTGCAGCTTTGATCAGCGCGCTGCAGAACGGAGATATTGATTGTATCGCTACTCATCATCTGCCGCATGAATACGACAGCAAGGTGCTGGAATTCGAATATGCCAAGTTCGGAATGATCGGGCTGGAAACCGCTTACGGTGTATTGCAAACCGCGGTACCCGAAGTGAAACCCGAGCAATGGGTGCAGTTGCTGGCCATCGGACCCCGTGCAATATTCGGACTCGATCCGGTCACGATCGAAAAAGGCGCGGTCACAAGTCTGACCCTTTTCGACCCCAAAGAAAAATGGACGGTCGCGGAGAAAGATCTTCGCTCCCGTTCAAAGAACACTCCCTTCACCGGTAAAGAACTGACCGGTAAAGTGAAGGGCATCTTCAACAAAGACGCAGTGATCCTGCAATAATCTTTCACTATGCTCCGCAAATTCACCTCTACCCATATCGGACTCATTACGGGAACGCTCATGCTCCTGCATGCGTTATTCCTTTATTATAATGATTTCCCGATGGACACCCCATTGCAGTACATCGCATACTTCTTTTATGCGACCGGCATATTCCTGGCTGTTCTTCGTTACAGACAGTCCCCGGAATGCAGTGGAAAATTCGCTGATATGTTCGGTCAGGGCTTCCGCGCTTTCATCGTGGTAACGCTGATCATGGTATCCTTCATCGGGATCTTCAGTTCCATGCATCCGGAATTTGCACAAGAAACTTCGGTTGAATACCGGAAAGATCTGGAAGCGAAAAAGGACAAGACACCTGCAGAGATCGATACAGAGGTTGCCACCTTCAAAAAACAGTACACGATCAGGCTCGTATCCTCTTCAATTTTCGGATATTTGTTCTTAGGGTCAGTGGCCACCGCCCTGTTCACGGTCATCATAAACAAGCGAAACTAAACCATGGATATCTCCATCGTCATACCCCTGCTGGATGAAGCGGAATCACTGCCCGAGCTGTCGGCCTGGATCGAAAAGGTCATGCAGGAACATCACTATTCTTATGAAGTGATCTTTGTGGATGATGGCAGTACCGATAATTCATGGGCGGTCATCGAAGACCTCCGCAGCCGCAACCCGAACATCAAAGGCATTAAATTCCAGCGCAACTATGGCAAATCCGCCGGCCTCAATGAAGGTTTCCGTGCTGCTGAAGGTGATGTGGTGTTCACGATGGATGCCGACCTGCAGGACAGTCCCGAAGAACTTCCCGAAATGCGCCGCATGATCCTCGAAGATGGCTTCGATCTGATCAGTGGCTGGAAAAAAGTACGTTACGATAACAAGCTCACGAAGAATATCCCCTCCAAATTATTCAATGCGGTAACCAGCCGGGTATCCAGGATCAAACTGCATGATTTCAACTGCGGACTCAAAGCTTATCGCCGCAATGTTGTAAAAAGCATCGAAGTGTACGGTGAAATGCACCGCTACATCCCGGTACTGGCCAAATGGAGTGGTTTCAAAAAGATCGGCGAGAAAGTAGTGGAACACCGCGCAAGGAAATATGGTGTATCCAAATTCGGCTTACGCCGATTCGTGAATGGATTTCTCGACCTGATGTCGATCACCTTCGTCGGAAAATTCGCCAAACGACCCATGCACTTCTTCGGATTATGGGGAACCTTGTTCTTTATGCTGGGATTGGGCATGGCATTATACCTGATCGTTTCCAAATTCATCGATACCTCTTTCGCACTCACCAACCGGCCTGCATTTTATCTGTCACTCACCGCGCTCGTTATCGGTATGCAGTTATTCCTGGCGGGTTTCATCGGTGAACTGATCAGCCGTAACTCTCCCAGCCGTAATCATTATCTGGTAGAAAAGAAGGCAGGACTATAATGTCATCCGTCATCATCATAGGACCCGGGCATCCTCTGCGGGGCGGACTGGCCACATTCAATCAGCGGCTGGCAAAGGCTTTTCAGGATGAAGGGCACACCTGTTCCATCGTTTCCTTCTCGCTGCAATACCCCGATTTCATGTTTCCGGGCACCACGCAATACAGTGACGAACCGGCACC
This sequence comes from Bacteroidota bacterium, assembly GCA_029555415.1. Classification (GTDB taxonomy): domain Bacteria; phylum Bacteroidota; class Bacteroidia; order Chitinophagales; family Chitinophagaceae; genus JAKPSI01. The sequence goes on from JAKPSI010000030.1 coordinate 4,359, forward strand.
GGAAGGGATCCGGATCGACTCCTGGATCAATTCCATGAATCCGATGAACTGGATCAAAACAGGTAACCGCCTGAAGAAAATGAAACCCGATATCATCATCGTGCGTTTCTGGTTACCACTTATGGGCCCCGCACTCGGAACGATCCTGCGCCGCGTTAAAAAGAACAAACACACAAAGATCATCTGCATCGCTGATAATGTGATCCCGCATGAAAAGCGAGCGGGCGACAAACCCTTCACGAAATACTTTCTGGGTTCCTGCGACGCTTTCATCACCATGAGTGAAAAAGTGATGAGCGACCTGCGGACATTCGAACCTCAGAAACCCGCGATGCTGGTGCAACATCCGTTATATGACAATTTCGGGGCGATCCTTCCGAAAGCGGAAGCCAGGGAACACCTCGGATTGAACCCGGACGAGAAGATCGTACTCTTCTTCGGTTTCATCCGTAAATACAAAGGTCTTGATCTGTTGCTGGAAGCGATGAGCCAGCTCAAGACAGAATCGATCCGTCTGCTGGTCGCCGGTGAGTTCTATGAAGATGAGAAACCTTACCTGGAAATGGTGGAGAAACTCGGATTGAAAGACACCGTGATCCTGCGTACGCAGTTCATTGCCGACAGTGAAGTGAAATATTATCTCAGCGCCGCCGATGCGGTGATCCAGCCTTATAAAAATGCCACGCAGAGTGGTGTAACACCCCTCGCCTATCATTTTGAGAAACCCATGGTGGTGACCAATGTGGGCGGACTGCCCTCGCTGGTGCCGGATGGCAAGGTGGGACTGGTCGTGGAGCCCCAACCGGCCGCGATCGCTGAAGGGATCCGCCGCTTCTACCAATTAGGTGAAAATTATTTTATTCCTCATCTTCGCAGCGAGAAATTGAAATACAGCTGGTCACGTATGGCCGGCACCATCACTCAGTTAGCGAATGATCTACAGAAGTAAAGCCCCTTTAAGAATAGGCCTCGCCGGTGGCGGCACCGACGTGAGCCCTTATGCCGACCTTTACGGAGGCGCCATCCTCAATGCCACTTTGTCCCTGTATGCCAATGCCACCATTGAACCGATCAATGAAAAAAAGATCATCCTGGAGGCCATCGACCGGGGCGAAGAACAGGTGTACGACTGGCAGGATGCGCTCCCCATCAACGGAGAACTCGATCTTCTGAAAGGCGTGTATAACCGCATCATGAAGGACTACGGGATCAAAGAACAGGGATTCCGCCTTTCCACCTTCGTGGATGCACCGGCGGGTTCCGGACTCGGCACCTCCTCTACCCTTGTTGTGGCGATCATCGGCGCCTTTACGGAGATGCTGCGGCTTCCCCTGGGTGAATATGATATGGCGCATTACGCGTTCGAGATCGAGCGGAAGGACCTGAATCTGGCCGGTGGCCGGCAGGATCAGTACGCGGCCACTTTCGGAGGTGTGAACTTCATGGAATTCTATGGAGATGATAAAGTGATCGTGAATCCGCTGCGGGTGAAACAGCAGCACCTGTTCGAACTGGAGAATAACCTGGTATTATATTATACTTCCACGAGCCGCGAATCCGCGGAGATCATCAAAAAGCAGACGAAGAACGTGACCGATAAGAAGGAAAAATCGATCGACGCCATGCACCATCTCAAAGAACAGGCACAGATGATGAAGGAAGCGTTGCTGAAAGGAAGACTGAATGAGATCGGCGAGATCCTGGATTATGGTTTCCAGCAAAAACGCAATATGGCGGACGGCATCAGCAATCCGTTACTGGAAGACATCTACGAAACCGCTAAGGCATCCGGCGCAACGGGCGGTAAGATATCCGGCGCTGGTGGCGGCGGCTTCATGATCTTCTACTGCCCCGGTAATACCAAATACCGCGTGATCCGTAATCTTGAAAAATTCGGCGGACGACACCGGAGTTATCAGTTCACGGAACACGGGTTGAAGACATGGACAGTTTAGTGGATAGTGGATAGAGGATAGTGGATAATTGATAATTGATAATGGATAATGGAAAACGGATAATTGTGAAAAGTTCAGCTTTTAGGTAAAAGGTAATAGGTAAGAGGTAAGAACGCTCCAGTAGCAAGTAGCCAAACGCCAGCAGCCTTCCCTATGAAAAGAGATGTACAAATCAGTGTTAACATTCTTAGAACCCTCTAACAGCTAATAGCTATAAGCTAAAGGCTTATAAGACCCTTGAAATTATTATGAGCAACATCAGACATATCATACAGTCTTCTATTCATGTGAAGCAGTCCGTGCTTGGCAATGACGAGATCATCGGTACTGTAGAAAAAGTGGTGGACGCCATCGTGACCGCATTCAATTCAGGACACCGCGTTTATTTCTGCGGCAATGGCGGCAGTGCGGCGGATGCGCAGCATTTGGCGGCTGAGTTCTCCGGAAGATTTTACACCGACCGGAAAGCCTTACCGGCAGAGGCTTTGCACTGCAACACCTCCTATATCACGGCGGTGGCGAACGATTACAGTTATGACGCAATCTATTCCCGGATGATCGATGGGATCGGTCAGGCCGGCGATGTACTGGTCGGACTCTCCACCTCCGGCAATTCAGGGAATATCATCAAAGCATTTGAAGTGGCACAATCAAAAGGCATTACCACCGTGGCCTTCACCGGTTCAACCGGTGGTAAAATGAAAGTATGCAGTGACCTGTTGCTGAATGTGCCATCAACGGACACACCCAGGATACAGGAAGTACATATACTGCTGGGACATATTGTGTGTCAGTTGGTGGAAGAGCGCATCTTTAAAGCGGAGAAGTAAAAATGAGACGGCTGCAAGTTGCAAGCTGCAAGTCCTTCTAACAAACATTTTGTATGGCCTGATGCTGACTTGGACTTAGTTTCATTTATCTAGTGTTTTTCAAAGAAGGGACTAACGACTAAAGACTACAGACTATCGACTGCATAACCTGGCGATTTATAAAAGAGATTAAACCCATTTCAATTGTCGAAAGAAGCAATCATCCTCGCGGGTGGTCTTGGTACCAGACTCCGCTCAGCAGTTCCTGAATTACCGAAGTGCATGGCACCGGTGGCCGGAAAGCCATTTCTGTTCTATGTGATCAACGCTTTGCGGATGCAGGGGGTGGAAAAATTCATCTTTTCACTGGGCTATAAACATGAAGTGATCGAGGAATGGCTGCATGACCACTTCGGCACGCTGGCATACCAGGTGGTTATTGAAGAAGAACCCCTGGGTACAGGCGGCGCGATCAAATACGCATGTTCAAAAGCAACGGAAGCAACAGTGGTGGTGACCAATGGCGATACTTTATTCAAGGCTCAACTGGACCCCTTACGTGCCCTGCACGCGGAGCGTGGGGCCGCATGCAGCCTGACATTGCGACCCATGGAAAACTTCGACCGTTACGGAGTGGTAGAAACAGATGCATCCGGCGCGGTCACATCCTTCCGCGAAAAACAGCAATATGAAAAAGGGAATATCAATGGCGGATTGTATTTGCTGAATGTTGCGCAGTTCCTGGCACACGATTTCCCGGATAAATTCTCCTTCGAAAAGGATTACCTCGAAAAATACTGTGGTCAGCTCCCCTTCTTCGCATTACCGGACGCGGCCTATTTCATCGACATCGGCATCCCGGAAGATTTCAACCGTGCACAGGAAGAACTGGCATTAAAACCGCTCGATCTGTCAGCGATCGATCAGTCGTGGACCTTATTCCTGGACCGCGACGGTGTGATCAATATCGACAAGCCCGGCAGCTATATTTTCCATCCGGATGAATTCATTTTCCTGGAAGGCTTGCCGGAAGGGTTCAAAAAACTGAAACAGAAATTCGGAAGGTGCATCGTGGTGACCAACCAGCGCGGTACCGGACGCGGACTGATGACCGAAGCCACCCTGCACACGATCCATGATAAAATGAAGTCGGCGATCACTGCAGCCGGCGGACTGATCGATGCCGTGTATTACAGTACGGCGGTCGACAATCATTTTCCGACCCGTAAACCTAATCCGGGTATGGCCTTGCAGGCCGCGAAGGATGTGCCGGGGATCGATATCGCGAAGTCGGTCATGGTCGGGAATAATATCAGTGACATGAAATTCGGCCGGAACGCGGGTATGTTCACGGTTTTCGTGAAAACGACGATCCCGGATGTGAAGCTGCCACACCCGGATATCGACCTCTGTTATAATAATCTGGACGAGTTTATCAAAGCTTTACCAGCCTGATCATACGAATACAACCCTTTTTGCGTTCCCATCATCTGGAATAACAGTAATTTTAAGGAACAAAAAACGATCTCCGTGAAGACAAAAGCCCTGACCCTTTCACTTACCTTGTTGCTGCTGGCTGGTTATTGCCAGTCGCAATCCATCAGCGCGGCCGACAAGAAAAAGCTGCAGGTCAAAGAAGATTCATTAAAGACCTATGCCATGCACATGGTGCTGGACAGTCTGACCGCGGAACGCATGAAAGCAGACAGTATGTTCACGCGGGTATTGGTACGGGCACTCCAGATCCGCAATTCCTTTTATTATCCCTTCGATTCCGTATTAGGCATTTCCAAGTTATACGCGCCGGATACGAGTTTCCGCATCTTCACCTGGAACCTGCAGTTCGATGATTATTACGGCAGACAAAAAGGGGCGATCCAATCATGGACGGCCGATGGTTCGCTGAAACTCTCTCCTCTCCGTGATTTCAGCGAATTCACGAGTGCGCCGAGGGATTCAGTCCGCGACCGGAGTAACTGGATCGGGGCGGTGTATTACAATATCATCCGGACCGAATTCAAGGGCAGGAAATATTACACCTTGTTCGGATTTGACGAGAATACGGCACAGAGCAGTATGAAATGGATCGATGTACTGACTTTCAATGAAAGGAACGAGCCTGTTTTCGGAGGCCCTTTCTTCACGTATGATAAGGACAGCATTCCCAAACCACCCGCCTACCGTTACAATATTGAATTCAAGAAAGGTGCACGGATCCTGGTCAATTATATCGACGACCTGCAGATGATCCTTGTCGACCACCTTGTTTCAGAATCGGATGAATCAGAACATCCCTGGACCTTTGTCCCGGACGGTGATAATGAAGGTTATAAATGGGAGAACGGGAAATGGGCGCATATCGATAAGGTCTTTACCCTGAAACTCAAGGACGGTGAAGCACCGGTCGGCGATCCCATTCTGGACCCGAAGGGTGTATTGAATGAAGAGAAACTGCGCCAGCAGAGTGAGAAGAACAAGGCCTTGAAGCCGAAGACCAAGAATGATCAGTAAAAAATTCTGAATTCTAAATTCTGAATTTTGAATTATTTCTCCAGCGACCCTGAAGGATTGACGATATAGACCGAACTGTCTTTCAGCATCGGTAAATTTTGCCGGAAGTATTTATTCAGCACTACGCGGAAGCTGTTCACCGGACTGATACCATCGTACAGACGTGCATGATCCCCATCAGAAAAATAATATGCATTCAGGTTGGGGAATTCCTTCGAAGATGCATTTCCACCGCCGAATGAACGGTAGCCATGATCCCCTTCAATGATCACCACACGGGGGCGCTGACCTTTTGGTGCAACATATGTCATCAGCTGTGCAAGTAATCTGTTCGTATACTGCACCTGTTCCAGATAAGCCTTTTTCTCATCGATCCCCCCTTTTACCAATAACGTATCTGACACCTCTGATCCATCCGCATGCAGGTAAAAAGGTTCATGTGGCAATAATAGATGGGCAATGACGAAACGCGGAGATGCAGATTCCTGCTGCATTTCACGTAAAAGGGAATTGAAATTGTATTTATTCCGGTTCAGGTCGATCTCCTTTGTCTGCCTGAAATTCTCAGGGATCCGGAAATCACTTCCCATGAATGTATTCATCGTAAAATGCCATCCTACTTCGCGTTTCAGCCGCGGCCATGCCGTACGGTCATCGATCAGCTTCGGATAAGCATATACAAAGAACGGTGTTGTTTCCAGCCTGGCTCCTGTTACATCGAAGCATCCGTAATTCCTGATCTGATAGTACTTGCTGCTGAAGAAAGTCAGAATCCTGTTATTACGGTAGGTCTCCATCGCCTGCACGAATTTCTTACTGGTCAGCACTTCTCCGTCATTCACTTTTTCCAGATATCCCATATTGAAAGTAGATGCCAGTGAAAACGGGGTCACATTATAATTACTGGCGGACGAAGCAGATAAGAAGAACTGATTTACTTTAAGTAATGAATCAAGCGCACTGTTATCGAATCCGAATTCCTTTTTCAAACTGGTACTGCTGGCATATTCATCCAGCACAATAAAGAAAATATCGGGTTCAGTTCCTGTCCCGGACGTATCACTGACAATGACCGGAAAAGTCTTCCCTCCGGCCAGGTCATTCTCATAGCTGTCTTGTTTCAAAAAATGATAGGCGGCGGTTCCTGCTTCGATCAGCAATAACAAAAGCAGCAATAACCTGAAATAACGGGTACTATTGTTTGAAACAGGTTTGCGGAACCTGAGCCAAAAGAAAATACCCATAATGGTCAGCGCGATCAATGGAAGAAAGAAACGATAGGTCCTGAAGAAACCTTCCGGTGCTATGGATTTGATGCCATCATGTATCGAACCGAAAAAGAAATAGAAAGTCAGCAACAACAACCCGAACAGGAAAGCATGTTGCTCTTTCCGGAACAACAACCCACTGAATAAAGTGATCCCGACGGCGATCAGTACATATTTCAGGAAAAGGGAACCCAGCACCGAATAAGGGATCAGTCCGGGATATTCATTCACACCATGCAGGAAGAAGAAGCCGATGAATACGAGTGCGTAACCGGTATTTCTTAACAGGGATCTGAACATGGTGTTTCAGGTGCTTTTGTAAGAATGAAGGGCCTTAGCGAAGGCCTTTGTATTATTCATCCAGCTTGAGTACGGCCAGGAATGCTTCCTGCGGCACTTCTACGCTTCCGATCTGACGCATCCGCTTCTTACCTTCTTTCTGTTTCTCCAGCAGTTTACGTTTACGGCTGATGTCACCTCCGTAACATTTCGCGGTAACATCCTTGCGCATGGCTGAGATATTCTCACGGGCCACCACTTTGGCACCGATGGCGGCCTGGATGGCGATCTGGAATTGCTGACGCGGCAGCAGTTCTTTCAGTTTTTCGCAGAGTTTGCGTCCGAATTCATGGGAGCGGCCACGGTGGATAAGGGCGCTCAATGCATCCACTTTCTCTGCATTCAGCAGGATGTCCATTTTCACGATATCGCTGTCGCGGTAACCGATCGGATGATAATCGAATGATGCATAACCACGGGTCTGTGATTTCAGTTTATCGTAGAAGTCGAATACGATCTCCGTCAGCGGCATTTCAAAGATCAGCTCCACACGGGTCTGTGTGAGGTAGCTCTGATTCATGAGGATACCGCGTTTACCGAGGCAGAGCGTCATGATATTGCCGATATATTCCGGTTTGGTGATGATCTGTGCTTTGATGAAAGGTTCTTCGATGCGTTCTGTACGAACGGGATCCGGGAATTCGGTCGGGTTGTTCACGATCACTTTTTCACCGTTCGTGGTATAAGCCAGGAAGCTTACGTTGGGAACGGTGGTGATCACGGTCTGATTGAATTCACGTTCCAGTCGTTCCTGGATGATCTCCATGTGGAGCATGCCGAGGAATCCGCAACGGAAGCCGAAACCGAGGGCCTGTGAGGTTTCCAGCTCATAGGTCAGGGAGGCATCGTTCAGCTGGAGTTTGTCCATGCACTCACGAAGCTCTTCAAATTCATCGGTGTTCACCGGGAAGATACCGGCGAATACCATGGGCTTCACTTCCTCAAAACCACGGATCATTTCCGGGTGTTCGTTGGTGGCGAGCGTAATGGTATCACCCACTTTCACCTCTTTGGCGTTCTTGATACCGGTAATGATATAACCCACATCACCGCAATTCACTTCCGGTTTCTCGGTCATCTTCAGTTTGAGGATACCGATCTCATCGGCACCATATTCCTGGCCGGTGGAAACGAATTTAACGAGGTCATTCTTCCGGATCTTACCGTTCAGGATCCGGTAGTATACGATGATACCACGGAAAGAATTGAATACGCTGTCGAAGATCAGCGCCTGCAGGGGTGCATCAGGGTTCCCTTTCGGAGAAGGGATCCTTTCCACGATGGCATTGATGATCTCAGGCACACCTACGCCTGTACGGGCGCTGGCGAGCAGGATCTCTTCGGGTTTGCAGCCCACGAGTTCAATGATCTGGTCCTTCACCTCTTCCACCATTGCGCCGTCCATATCGATCTTATTGATGACGGGAATGATCTCGAGGTTATTGTCGATCGCGAGATAAAGATTGGAGATGGTCTGTGCCTGGATACCCTGTGTAGCATCCACCAGCAGCAGGGCGCCTTCACAGGCGGCCAGTGCACGGCTCACTTCATAGCTGAAGTCAACGTGTCCGGGCGTATCGATCAGGTTCAGGATATACTCCTGACCATCGGTATGCTTGTAGTTGATCTGGATCGCGTGGCTTTTGATCGTAATGCCTTTTTCACGTTCCAGGTCCATATCATCCAGTACCTGGTCCATCATATCCCGGTCGCTGATGGTTCCGGTGCTTTGCAGCAGGCGGTCAGCCAGGGTTGATTTACCATGGTCAATATGGGCAATAATGCAGAAATTCCGGATTTTCTTCATGTTCTTAAAGCCTCATTTTCAGGTTCCTGCGTTACAGGACAGGCGTAGGCGCGGCAAAGGTAACGAAAAGCAGTCATTAGTCTGAAGTCGGTAGTCTTTAGGCAGTACGCAGTTGGCAGTAGGCAGTAGGTCGTTTATGACTAAAGAGACTGGCAACAATCGAACCATCTAACAATCAAACCAATCAAACGATCATTGGCAGATTGCCAGCAGCCAGAAGCTAAACTCTTAATTGAAATTCACCCTTCCCGCATCATTCGCCAGCTGTTGCTGGTTCTGTTCGTTGAGGGTAACGATCACGGTGGTGCCTTCGCCGGGGCGGCTCAGCACGGTATACTCCCCTCCCATCAGCATGGTCCTTTCTTTCATGCTCAGTAGTCCGAGCGTTTTCTTTCCGTAAACCAATGCGGAATCAAATCCTTTTCCGTTATCAGAAATGGTGAGGGCGATCTGACCATCGTGGTTGGTAAGTGATATTTTTACAGCAGTGGCCTGTGCATGCCGAAGAACATTCGTCAGTGATTCCTGGAAGATGCGGTACAAACCAGTTTTAACGGGAGGAGGCAAATGCGGTTCTTCTTCGGGTTCGCTGAATTCGGTCTTGATACCGGAGCGGTTCTCAAAATCATGTAAATGCCAGTCGATCGTAGCGACGAGTCCGAGATCATCCAGCAGACTCGGATGCAGTTCGGAGGAAAGACGGCGAACCGTTCGGATCACATTATCCAGTAATGCGGATACGCCGTTGAGTTTATCATTGACAAGCGGCTGATCGGTCATGATCCTTTCTGTGAGCCAGGAGAGGTCCATCTTGATGACCGTAAGCTGTTGCCCTAATTCATCATGGATCTCACGTGCGATCATCGTGCGCTCTTCTTCACGTACTTCCTGTAAGTGCGCGGCCAACTGACGGAGCTGACGGGTCGTGTTGACGATGGCTTCTTCGGCGATCTTCCTTTCTGTGATATCATTCAGGGTACCTGTTGTACCAATGCTTTTACCGGTTTCGTCCAGATTGAGCCGTTTATTGATCTCGAACCAGCGGATGGTTCCACTGTTGGTCTTTATCCTGATATTCTGTTTACATGCATCCACTTTCCGGTCAATGACAGCTTCGAATGCGTGCAGGAAATGTTGCAGATCTTCAATATAAATGAACTCCGTGATACTATGCCCGATACTATCGTTCACTTCATATCCGGTGATCTCAGCCCATGCCGGATTCAGGAACAGGAAATTCGCGTTCTTATCGGTCTGAAAAAGCACCTCCTTGACATTATTGATCACATCACGATAGCGTTGTTCACTGGCAAGTAAAGCGATCTGTGATTGTGTTTCCGCGATCGCGAAAGCGACCTCCCGGGCGATGGTATTCAACAGTCTGATCTCTTCTTCACCGAATTCATGACAATGATTGTAATAGATCATGAATTTTCCGAGCAGTTGCTGATTGAATACAAGGGGTATAAAGCCCAGTGCGGCGATGCCTTCATCGGTGATCACGTTCAGCAGGCCGGCCAGCGAGGGTTCCGCTTCCACATTGGTGACCAGAATGGGTTGTGCGTCTTTCTCTCCTTTTGACCAGGGCGTGTGACCTTCTGTATGACTGCGGTATTCATCCGACAATCCGCGAGAAGCTTTGAAACGCATCACATCATTGGCATCAAACAGCAGAACGGATGCGCGATCGGCTCCGATCGTACGTGTCAGTGCGTCCAATGCCAGTTCATAAATATCCGGGAGATTGGTAGCGCGGCTGACCGCCTCGGTCAGATTGGCGATCGCCTGCAGCTGATCATAATTCTTTTTCAGTTTTTCTTCCGCTGCTTTTACACCTGTGATATCAGTGAAAGCGCCCATCAGTCTGACAGGTCTTTTCTCTTCATTGAACAAGGCTACCGAACGATGGAACAGGGTTCCGAAAGTGCCATCGTGACGAAGGAAGCGGATCTGCTGTGACCAGCTTTGTCTGTTCGATACAGGATCCGGGTCATAGGTCTTACTGAGCAGATGCCTGTCATCCGGGTGGATCTTTTCCAACCACGCAACCTGAGTAGGGATCGGCTTTTCGGGATCGAAACCGAAAAGCGTATAATGACTTTCATTCCACCAGATCTTATTCGTTTCCAGGTCCCAGTCAAAGACCGCATCATTGATCGTTTTACCGATCATGCTGAATCGCTCGTTGGACAGGTGTAATGCCTGTTCCGCCGTTTTCCTTTCTGAGATATCGGAATGCGATCCGATCATGCGTGCGGGTGTTCCATCAGGTGTCCAGGTGACCACTTTACCTTTCACCAGTACCCATTTATAATTCCCATCCTTACAAAGGGCCCGGTGTTCCGCAATATAAAACGGGGTCCGGCCCTCAAAATGTTCCTTGAATTTGGCAAGTACGGCCTCGGTATCATCGGGGTGCAGCCGTTTACGCCAGACATCATAATGATCGAATTCATCATCAGCGCTGTAACCGAATATCTCTTTTCCGCGAACGGAAACATATACTTTCCTGGATTTGATATCCCAATCCCATATACCGTCATTGCTGCCTTCCCACGCGAATTTCCATCGTTCTTCACTCAGCCGGAGTTCTTCTTCCGCATTGCGTCTTTCTGTAATGTCCCGGGCAAGCGCCATGATGGATCCATCTTCGAGCATCTTGGACCTGATCTCCGCGAAAAAACCAGAACCGTCCTTTCGTTTGATACGGCGTATATCGATCGTCTCTTTACCTTTTTGCAGACCCTCGAAATAAATGGGGCGTTCTTTTATTTCCTCTTCAAAGAAAAGCTGCGTCAGCCTGAGTTGCCTGAGTTCATCCGCAGCATAACCGATGAAATGACAAGCGCTTTCATTGAAATCTATGATCTTACCTTCCAGATCATAAATGATGAATCCATCGGATGCTAATTCGACCAGTGTCCTGTAATTTTTAGTAGAATTGATCATCCCGCGAGCAAGACGTTTAAGTATAATAAAAACCATCCCATCACCTGGTTCCGGCTATATCCGAATGGCCGGAAAAAAACCACGTCCCAGAAAAAACGTATTTTTCTGCAACCAGAACAATTTACATTTACAAGGTACAAAATGATTCAAGGCAATCAAACACTTAGAAGCGGTTTTGCCTACAGGGATTATCAATTTGTATAATGTATAAATTATTTAAAATGAGATTATTTTATTTGACGATCTTTTTTGCCTGGAGTTTGCAATTACAAGCACAGGAGCAGATCGGAAAAACGAAAGCGGAAGTCAGGGAATTCCTGAAGCAGGAAACTTCAAAAAAAGAGAAGGATGTTACAAGAAAGATCATGGATCACGATTCTTCCATCACACTTCAATTGAACAATAAAGCAGCAGCATCGACCGTCAATTTTGTTTTTACTTTCAATGATAAAGGCATCTGTTTGCAGGAAAAGATACATGCAGAGAAAGCGGAGTGGATCGGGCCTTATTTGGAAAAAGCGCTGGCCAAAGAGAATTTCGGATTCAAAAAGATCAACGAACACCAGTACATTTCACTGTTCGATAAAAAAGTATTCCTGGAGTTACCACCGGAAGGCATTGTCAATTCGTTCAATATGTTCCGTGTGGACTGGAGCCGGGACATGTATGACATCCTGAGCAAGTCAGAGAACGGTGTGAAAGAATAGGTCTCAGAAAACCTTTCCGCTCCCTTCTTCATCATGATCCAGTAATTTCTGGGCAACGGCCTGATCAAAAACAGCTTCTTTGCTGGCCAGTACCTGGCGCAGCAGATCGTGGATCGTGATCACACCTTTGAAGTGGGGTCCGTCATATGCCAGCAGATACCTGGCTTTGCGGCGGTTCATTTCCATCATGCAATGCTCAGCCGTATCATTCATCTGTACAATGGGGAGGTTGATGGTCATAACGTCTTTTACCGGCGTGTCACGGCTGGAGCGTCCTTTCAGGATCACATTGCGGCTGTAATCCCGTTCACAGAAGATCCCTTTGTATTCTGAACCTTCCATCACTACCAGATAACTCAGGTTGACCGAGTTCAGCATGGTCAGTGCATCAATGACCAGTGCTTCAGGTTCGATCGAATTGAATGCCTTCTTTTTCTTTTCCAGGATCGCTTTAACTGTAACCATACACGTGCATTTGCTATGAAGTTCGTGAATTTTTCGGCTGATACGATGATATTTATCAATCCCAAACCTGATTTTTCCAACCGGGCAGCAGCGATCACCTGCTCCTGCCGGTCTGACCATAAACCAATGGAATGAACCGCCCGGTCTTTAAAAGGATCATCGCAGCAGGATTTCTTTGCGGTACGCTGGATGCGGCCGCCGCTTCCCTGCAATACTATATCAGGACCGGTAACAGTCCGGCACGGGTATTCCGTTATATCGCCAGTGCGCTACATGGCAGCAGTGCATTGACCGGAGGCAGCTCAACAGCCATCGAAGGCCTGCTGCTGCACTACCTGATCGCCCTGACCTTCACCGGAATGTTTTTCATGATCATACGGCTGCTGCCCGGCCTGCTCCGGGCCCTTCCCTTCACCGCGATCCTGTACGGTTGCTTCATCTGGTCGGTCATGAACCTTATTGTCGTACCATGTTCCCGCATCCCTTTACGCCCCTTTCAATGGGACCAGGCACTCATCGCTGCTGGTATCCTGATCATTTGTTTTGGCATTCCGCTCACGCTGATGGCCAAAAAAAATTATATTTACCGGAAATAATAGAATTATGTCGCTCCTGAATCAGAAGAACAATAAGGATAAAAAGAAAGAAAATAAGAAAAGCGCCCTCGCCGCTAAAGGTGGCTCCAAGTTCATCCAGAAACCCAAAGGTGGTTTTGTGAGCAAACAGGCGAATACAGGATCGCAGAGAGGAAGTTAAGAACTGCTGCTAGCTATTAGCTGCTAGCTTCTAGTACACTCCGAAAGTTCAAATTTTCTTAAATGATTGTCTGGCGTAAAGGAAAACTAACTTCTTTTAAACAGACCTGGCAGCTTGCAGCTTGTAGCTAAAAGCTTCCCTATCACGCAATACAAGAGAAAGGAAACCCAACTCCTTTAAACCTACACTAGCAGCCAGAAGCCAGCAGGTAGCGACTCTCTCCTCATTCTGCTTTCAGAAAAAACTCCGCCTTCACCCGGTACCATGTCACCGAACGCTCCACCATATTGGCAAGCATCCCGTTCACTTTGAGATGCCAGAGCTTCTTTTCCTCATCCAGCGTCACTTCCATGCTGCCACGGGATACATCCACATAAGAGACCTGTGAGCCGGACCGGAATGAATACCGGGCTTCCACTTCCTTCTTGCCATTGCTTCCGCGTGCGATGGAATAAGACTGCGTTTTCAGTTTCTTATCATGAAAGAAGAGCGTGAAGTACTGATCCTTTTGTTTCATTTCCAGCGTCAGTTTTCCTTTTACACGAAACAACTTCACATTACAGGGTAATCCTTCAATGAAGAAATTATTGGCACTGACCGTATCGGTAATAAAAACCGGACAACGGCGTAAACTGCTGTCCTGCTCCGGTTGCGCGAAAGTGAATACGGCCGGGCATAGCAAGATCATAGTAAAAAGGTAGTGTCGAAAATGCATGGACTTGTATTAAAGGGGAGAAAATACGAATATTTCAGGAAACAGGCGTACGTGCGCCGAATAAGAGGCTCCCCACACGCACCATCGTACTTCCCTCCTGCACCGCCAGCCTGTAATCGCTGCTCATACCCATGGAAAGTGTATCCCATCCGCTTCCATGTTGTTTATACAATTCCCGGATCACCGTGAATTCCTTTTTCAGCAATTCCTGATCATGAGAAAAACTGGCCATCCCCATGAGACCGCGTACGCGGATATGTTTCATTGAAGCGAATTCATCTGAAACCAGTAATGCCGCCAGTTCCGGACCATCCAGTCCGAACTTGGTTTCTTCCGTCGCGATGTGGATCTGCAGCAGACAATCAGTGACACGCCCTGCTTTAGCGGATTGTTTATCGATCTCTTTCAGAAGCTTGAGACTGTCCACCCCCTGGATCAGGTGAACGAAGGGAACGATGTACTTGACCTTGTTGGATTGCAGGTGACCAATGAAATGCCAGCGGATATCCTTTGGCAATGCAGGTACTTTCTCCGTCAGTTCCTGCACATAGTTCTCACCGAAATCACGCTGACCGAGTTCGTATAAAGCCTGGATATCTTCCGCGGGTTTGGTCTTGGAAACAGCGACCAGGGTCACATCCGGACCCAGTTCCTGTATGAGCGAGCGGTATTGTTCAGCATTCACGGCCATGCTGCAAAATTACAGATCCTTGCGGGGAATTATTTAAGAATGCTGCGACTGATAACGATGCGTTGTACCTCACTGGTGCCTTCATAGATCTGTGTGATCTTGGCGTCGCGCATGAGTCGTTCCACATGGTATTCCTTCACGAAACCATATCCACCGTGTATCTGCACCGCTTCTGTAGCGGTCCACATGGCGGTTTCAGAAGCATATACCTTGGCCATGGAAGAACTGAGGGCATAGTCAATACCGTTGTCCTTTTCATATGCAGCCTTGAGGCAGAGTAAACGCGCGGCTTCGATGCGGGTGGCCATATCCGCCAGTTTGAACGCGATGATCTGATGATTCATGATCTCAGTGCCGAATGCTTTCCGGGTCTTTGCATATTCCTTTGCCAGTTCATACGCGCCACTGGCGATACCCAGTGCCTGGGATGCGATACCGATACGGCCACCAGCCAGTGTCTTCATCGCGAACGTGAATCCGAATCCATCCTTACCGATGCGGTTCTCTTTCGGCACTTTCACATCCGTGAACATGATGGTATGCGTATCACTGCCGCGGATACCGAGTTTATTTTCCTTGGCCGCAACGGTCACCCCGGGCCAGCTTTTTTCTACGATGAAAGTATTGATCCCTTTAGGGCCTTTGGAAGCATCTGTCTGGGCCATGACCAGATATACCGAAGCACTGCTGCCATTGGTGATCCAGTTCTTGGTTCCATTAATGAGATAATGATCGCCTTTATCTTCAGCGGTCGTTCTTTGTGAAGTGGCATCACTGCCGGCTTCCGGCTCACTGAGCAGGAAGGCGCCGATATAGAGTTCACCGTCCTTCCTGCCTTGCGCCAGCGGGGTCAGGTATTTCTGTTTTTGTTCTTCACTGCCGTATTCCTGGAGACCGTAACAGACCAGACTGTTGTTCACGCTCATACAAACGCTAACGCTGGCATCGATCTTGGAGATCTCTTCCATGGCCAGTACATAACTGACGGTATCCATGCCGGCTCCGCCGTATTCCGGCTTCACCATCATCCCCATGAAGCCGAGTTCGGCGAGTTTGAGGATCTGTTCCCGGGGGAACTGCTGTTTTTCGTCCCTTTCAATAACGCCGGGCAGGCATTCAGTACGGGCAAAATCCCGCGCTGCCTGGCGGATCATCTCCTGTTCTTCAGTGAATTGAAACTCCATATGGCTGATAGGTTTAGGCCCGGCAAAGATAAGGGGCTGCCGCTTGTCCCGGAAATCCGTATTAACGTTTGTTCATTAATACCCATCTTTCCACAAAACACTGAGGATTACCAAATTTGGCATAATTTTGAGCACATTTTACAACTATGAAAAAGATCCACATCGCCTTACTCGTCCTGATCGCCGCATCGATCGCAGTACTGATCAGTTTCTTAAAAACTGCCACTACTTACGACAGTATCAACATCGCCATGAGCAAGCCCGGAAAATTCGTGCACGTGATGGCGCAGCTTGACAAGACCCAGCCGATCGAATACGATGCCGTGAAGAACCCCAACTACCTTCGTTTTACCGTATTTGACAGTACGGGTGCCCGTTTCCAGGTGGTATATCATAATGCCAAACCTGACAACATGGAAATGAGTGATAAACTCGTCCTCAAAGGCAGGTACGAGAACGATCATTTTGAATGCAAAGACATTCAGACCAAGTGCCCTTCGAAGTATAAGGATAACATGGCAGCGGCCAAGAAAGAAGCAGCCAGCAGCACTTCGGGTTCCACTAATTAATCAAACGCATCTCAAAAACAGCTTTTCCTGATGGATTATATCGGCGAGCACCGGTTACCCGGACAGTTAGGACACTTTTTCCTCGTACTTTCTCTGGTGGCCTCGCTGGTCGCCGCATTTGCCTATTTCAAATCAGCGCATAAGGACATGCATCCCGATGCTCCCTACTGGAAGCGTTTGGGCCGTATCGCATTCCTGATCGAAGTGTTCTCCGTTTTTGCCATTTTCGGCATCCTTTTCTATATCATTTCGAATCACCTGTTCGAATACAAATACGCATGGCAGCACAGTTCACGCTCCCTGGAAGTGAAATACCTGCTCGCCTGTTTCTGGGAAGGCCAGGAAGGCAGCTTCTTATTATGGAGTGTATGGCATTGCGTACTCGGACTGTTCCTGCTGACACGTAAAAAAGAATGGGAAGCACCGGTGATGTCGGTACTGAGTTTCGTACAGTTCTGTCTGGCGACCATGATCGCGGGCATTTATATTTTCGGCTGGAAGATGGGTTCGAATCCATTCATCCTGTTGCGTGACTCCGGTGTGCTCGACAGCGCTCCTGCCCTGCATCTTGATTTCGATGTATCAAAAGCGTTCCGTCCGGATTATATGTTATCCATCAAAGACGGTAACGACCTCAACCCCCTGCTGCAGAACTACTGGATGGTGATCCATCCGCCTGTACTCTTCATGGGCTTTGCTTCCACAACGATCCCCTTTGCATTCACCATTGCCGGTCTCTGGAAAAAGAAATTCGGAGAATGGGTTTCTGATACATTACCCTGGGCCTTGTTCTGCGGAGCAGTGCTGGGTGTCGGTATCATGATGGGTGGCATGTGGGCTTATGAATCGCTCACCTTTGGCGGTTACTGGGCATGGGATCCGGTAGAGAATGCTTCGCTCGTACCCTGGATGGTGATGATCGCAGGTATCCATACCTTATTAGTGTACAAACACACGGGTTATTCTTTGCGCGCGACGCATCTGTTCTTCATCCTGAGTTTCGCACTCATCTTATATTCAACATTCCTGACCCGCAGTGGTATCCTCGGCGAAAGTTCCGTGCATGCGTTCACGGATGAGGGCATGAACTGGCAGCTGATCGCATTCATGTCGGTGTTCGTTTTACCCGCACTGGGATTGTTCTTCAAACGTTACAGCGAGATCCCTGCGATCCGCAAAGAAGAAGCCACATCCTCCCGAGAATTCTGGATGTTCATCGGTTCGCTGGTGTTTTTCTTATCCGCCATTGTGATCATCGCCAAGACTTCTCTGCCTGTTTTCAATAAAATATTCGGCAGTCATATCGCGCCTCCTGAAAATCCGGAATACGCATACAATCAGATCCAGGTATTCGTTGCGATCATACTCGGCACGCTGACCGCGATCGGTCAGTACCTGAAATACAAACAGACAACGTCCGGATTCTTCTGGAAAAAGATCGGCATTCCGACGCTGATCGCCGCTGTTGCGGCCACTCTTATCCTCGTATTCGGGGATGTGAATTACAAGAAAGAAACTTACGGATTCATGATCGCCATCTGGGGCGCTGTGGTAGCGGCTGTATATGCCATCATCGCCAACGCCTCCTATCTCTGGCTGGGCATCAAAGGCAAGCTGAAGATCGCCGGCGGTTCGATCGCGCATATCGGATTCGGCATGGTGTTACTCGGCATCCTGATCTCATCTTCCAAAAAAGAGATCCTTTCCAACAATATCGAAGGTGCGCCGGTAGCCGTTGGTCCGAATGAAGATCCGCGCGATAACCTCACGCTTTTCGAAGGTATTCCTTCCAAAATGGGACAATACACGCTGACTTACGAAAGCGACTCCCAGCACCCGAAGAAAGAACTCTGGTTCTATAATATCCGTTTCAAACGTAATGACGGTAAGGAGGAATTCATGCTGCAGCCGAATGCCTTCGTGAATTATAAAGGACGTGAAGGATTGATGGCGAATCCTTCTGCTAAACACTATTGGGACCATGATGTATTCACGTACATCACCTTCCTCCCCAACCCTGCCGCGGAAAAAGACACCGCGAAATTCAATACATCGATCGCGAAAGCGGGTGACACGATCTTCTATTCAAAAGGATTCATCATACTGGATACCGTCACTTCACAATCCAACCTGCCGGAAGAGATCTTCGGAAAGGATGGTTCGCTGCAACAGGCCGTGCTGAAAGTGCATGCGAAGACCGGTTCGCTTTACACCATTTCACCGAAGATGGCGCGTGCCAAGGGTGAAACCGTTGCGTTACCGGATACACTGACGGCCGAGGGTGTGATCTTCCAGTTGCAGAATGTGCACCGCGACAATACGATCGAACTGGGTGTGAAGGAATCGGCAGCGCTTTCCAAATTCATCACCCTGAAAGCCTATAAATTCCCGTTCATCCTGCTGTTATGGCTGGGCGTCATCGTCACCGCTACCGGTATGCTGATGAGTATGTTCCAGCGTATTACGCAGCAGCGAACTAAAAAACAGGCCGGGGCATAATTTTTGTCCTTCATACAGCGCGGAGAGGATTTTAACTGTCTTTATAGCAGAAAAGCGCAAGGCCCGTTTTAAATTTATACCCGGATGAAACCCGTGGCACTATATGGTATATTATCAGTGGCGGTCATGCTGACCGCCCTCCATGCTGCTGCACAGATCACAGACCTCCCCGTTGCCAGGACCGATACCATCGCGCCGGTCCCAACCGTTGCAGAACGCGCGAAGAACTGGGGACCGAACGATACCATTTATGTTTCCGCCATCTGGTATCACAATGAACTGCTTCCTTATAAAGAACTGGAGATGGCATGGGTGTCGAACATGCCGCAGGATAAACTCGCCAAATGGGTGGAGGAATGGACACGTTTGCGGAATGCGGTGTATGTGACCTATCCTTACGCGCGCCTGGCCGGTATCACCATCAATGACATGAACACGAAACTGGCACTGATCGGTTCGCGGAAAGAAAGAAAGGCCTATATCAAATCCAGGGAAAAAGAACTCAAATCACAGTTCACCGATCCCCTCTCCAATTTATCCGTTTATCAGGGCAAGATCCTGATGAAACTGATCAACCGGCAGACCGGTAACAACTGCTACGATATCGTGAAAGAATACCGTAACGGACTGACCGCCCGATTTTATCAGACCGTCGCATTCTTCTTTGGCAGTAACATGAAACAGGATTACGACCTGAAGGACAAGACGGACCGCAACATCGAGAACATCGTGAAAGAGATCGATGGTTCCTGGTACGGCAATCCTTACCGTCACTAAGCTCCCAATTTTATTTCTATTACTTTTGCTGCTCAATAACCAACCATGAAACTGGATATTCTTGCCATTGGCGTTCACCCGGATGATGTGGAACTGAGTTGCTCCGGCACACTGATCGCGGAGATCAAACGCGGAAAAAAAGCCGGCATTGTCGACCTTACCCAGGGCGAACTCGGCACCCGTGGCACCATCGAAACACGTTATGCGGAGGCGGCTGAAGCGGCCATGATCATGGGCGTGTCGGTCCGTGAGAATCTGAAAATGCGCGATGGTTTCTTTGCGAATGATGAAGCCCATCAGTTATTACTCATCCGTGCGATCCGTAAATACCAACCTGACATCGTTTTCGCGAATGCACTGGATGACCGTCACCCGGACCATGGCCGCGCTGCAAAGCTTACTGAAGATGCGTGCTTCCTGGCGGGACTTGCACAGATCAAAACGCAGGATGATGAGGGTAAGGAACAGGCAAGATGGAGACCCAAATGTGTATTCCATTATATACAGGACCGGAATCACAAACCTGACTTTGTGATGGATATAACAGATGTATTCGAACAAAGGATGAAAGCCATTGCTGCTTATGGAACACAATTCCACGCAGGTGCGGATAATGCAGCAGGACCTCAAACCTACATCTCCACTCCGGAGTTCATGGAAAGTATCATTGCCAGAGCAAGAATGACCGGCAAAATGATCGGTGTGAAGTATGCAGAAGGCTTCAATACTGTTAAAATGCTGGGTGTGAAGAACCTTGACTCCATTATTGCGCTTGAAACCTGATCCGGCAGTATAATAAATTCGGTTTTTCTGCCATTTGCGGGCTATCTTTGTACTTTGAACGCATCAGCATGAACATACCTAAATTCGCACACACGCCTCACTCGTTCCACAGTGAGCTGAAGAAAAGGATCAGTGAATATTTCAAAGAAGTAGGCGCCGCTACAACCGGTAACTACCAGCTTTTCCTCAAAGCCATCATACTTGTCGTCGCTTTTTCATTCGTCTATATACATCTCGTATTCTTCACCCCGCCGGTATTCCTGGCGTTGGTTGAATGCCTGATCCTTGGCGGCCTTACCGCAGCCATCGGATTCAATGTGATGCACGACGGCGCGCATGGCAGTTTCAGCCGTTACAAATGGGTGAACAAACTCGCGGCCCTTTCCCTGAATTTCCTCGGCGCCAATAATTTCATGTGGAAGACCAAACACAATGTGATCCACCACTCCTATACCAACATTGACGGTGTGGATGATGATATTGAAGCACGTCCTTTCCTGCGTCTCTGCGAAACACAGAAATTCTACAAGATGCACAAATACCAGCACCTGTATTTCTGGCTGGCTTATTCCCTGCTGTATCTGTGGTGGGTGTTCGTGACCGATTATAAAAAATATTTCCTGCACCGCATCGGTCCCGTGCCCCTGAAGCACATGACCCTGGGTGATCATATCTCTTTCTGGTTCTTCAAACTCCTGCATGCCTTCCTGTTC
>JAKPSI010000046.1 GCA_029555415.1 Bacteroidota bacterium
TGGTCGGTCGGCAAAAATCATGAGCCGCATGTCAAAGAAGGTGTGGAAGAATTCACCAAACGCATCTCCCGGTATTACCCGGTGGAATGGAAGATCATTCCCGTTCCGAAAAACGCCGGCACCCTGAGTGAAATGGACCTGAAGAAAAAAGAAGGCGCGGCCATTCTTGAGATGCTGGGCAAGGACGATTACCTTGTTGCCCTGGATGAGAACGGCAAGCAGTTGAGTTCCCCCGGACTCGCTACTTTCATCCAGTCCCGCGCCAATGAAAGCGTAAGGACCCTGGTCTTCCTCATCGGTGGAGCTTACGGCATTGATGAAGCGGTGCTGAAAACCGCCAAATACAAATGGAGTCTGTCGCAGCTTGTATTTCCGCATCAACTGGTCCGGCTCATCCTGGCGGAACAGGTGTACCGGGCCTGTACGATCCAGAAGAACGAAAAATATCATCACCAGTAATTCATACCGCATTAAAATAACAAATGGAATTATCGATCACCCTCATCATCGTCATCATCACCTGCCTGGTCTCCATCGGTGGTTTCAGTAATCAGAAGATCATTGATGATCTGATCTTCTATCCGCCTTCCGTGGCACGCGGACAGTACTATCGTTTCTTCACACACGGACTGATCCATGCGGATGTGGCGCACCTGGCCTTCAATATGATCGCTTTGTATTCATTCGGCGAAGTGCTGGAGAAAGTGGTCTTCACCCATGCCTGTTATTTCGGGATGCGCGGTCCCGTGTTCTATGTCATCCTTTACCTGGGCGGATTGCTTTTCGCGAGTATCCCCGACCAGATCAAATACCGCAACAGTTATCAGTTCCGCAGCTTGGGTGCCTCTGGCGCCGTGACCGCAGTCATCTTCGGCAATGTGATCCTGCTGCCGAAAATGGGTATCGGCTTCCCCTTCATTCCGAACCTGAGCATTCCGGGTTATATCTATGGTGTTTTGTATCTCGGCGTCTCCGCTTATCTGGATAAACGCGGCGGCGGACATATCAATCACTCCGCGCACTTGTGGGGTGGTTTGTTCGGACTGGCCTTTACCATCATCATGGTATCGGTATTCGGACATGTGAATGTGTGGGATAATTTCATTGAACAGATGCAGGCATCAAGGCCGTTCCTGCCTTACTGTGACCGTTAGTATTTTCTTTGTGGAAGGGGTGACCTTCATACGGTCATCGATACGCTGACCCACGACCCAGGCCACGCGCTGCGCGGATTCCAGCACCCACGCTTTTTCCTTATCCGTTTTGGATAATTTCTGATCGATGAAGAAACGCGCGAGTTTTTTCTTTTTGCGCATGCCTAACGGATAGAAATAATCACCCGTCTTCCATTTACGGATCAGCAATGGGAATAAGGCTGTGTCCGCATCCAGATGGACCGTATACTCATCCCCCGCAGGGATCTTTCCTGTTGCCTCGGAAATTTTGGTTTCGATCACACGGTCACCGAAACGGATGATCTCCCCCGCCCTTTCAATGATATAGTTCGCGGCTTCTGTTGATTCCACCGGAGCGGTGATGAGCCAATGACGGTGATGTATGATACGGTAGCGGCCGTCGGGCGATCGAATATATTTTCCTGATTCACTCACCGCCAGTTTCAGGATCTCATCCACCTGCTTTTCTCCAAAACCATACGGTGCATAAAATGCATAGACCAGTGCACGATTATTAAATGACAACAACTGTTTTGCGGGTACATGCCATTCCTTGCCTTTGGTGCGACCGGTCTTTTTCCGCAACCCTTCCACCAGCTGATCATATAAAGCGCCGGTTGCTTTCAGTCGTTCGATATTGTCCAGCAAATTGGATTCCACTGCCGGGAATACTTTGCCGATCGCAGGAATGATGGTATGACGGAAATAATTGCGGGTGTATTTTTCAGCGGCGTTGGAACTGTCTTCAACAAAGCTGTATCCTTCCGCTTTCGCGTATTGCTGAATGCTGTTTCGGGTGAATGGCAGTAAAGGGCGGCGGATCTTTCCCTGTCTTGCCGGAATACCGGCCAAACCAGCCAGTCCCGTACCTCTCACAAAATGCATGAGCACCGTTTCGGCATTATCGCTGGCCTGATGCGCGGTCAGGATCAGTCGCTCCTGATCTTTCATTTTCTCTGAAACAGATAATTCATGGAACCAGGCATAGCGTAATGCCCTGGCTGCTTCCTGTACGGAACAGGAATGCTGTTCAGCATACTGCAACGTATCAAAACGTTTCAAATGAACGGGCATATTGAGCGATGCGCCCAATTCCCGGACGAATTGTTCATCCCTTTCACTTTCTTCCGCACGTAATTGAAAATTACAATGCGCGATGATGCAGTCAAACCCCGCTTGTTTGCAGAGATAAGTCAGCACCACGGAATCCAGTCCCCCGCTCACGGCCAGCAACAACGGATCGCCGGAACGCATCAGGTCCTGGTCGCGGTAATGAGCCGTAAAGTCATGGAATAACGACATCTTAAAAAGTTAAGTCCTCCAGTGCCCCGCGCAATTCACTCAGTGCATGACTATCTCCGGCCTTTTTGGCCACTTCCATCCCTTTTTCATAGACCGCGATCGCGCCATCGGTATCTGACTGCCTTTCCAGTAATTTGCCAAGATGATAATAACTGCCGATATAGGTGGGTTCCCGGTCAAGGATCGCCCGGAACAAAGTACATGCTTCGGCATCCTCACCCCGCTTGATCAATTCAAGGGCCAGCGCGTGTTG
>JAKPSI010000081.1 GCA_029555415.1 Bacteroidota bacterium
AATCGGTCACGGAAATGCTGCAGGGAGCCTTGCAACAATTAAAAACGGATTATGCGGTGGCAGTATCGGGCATCATGGGCCCCGATGGCGGCACCGAAGAAAAACCTGTCGGAACCGTGTGGGTGGCCGTCGGGAATAAGGACAAAACCGTTACCCATTGCTTCCATTTCCGGTTCGACCGGGAGCGGAATACGAGGCAGACGGTGATGAGTACGCTGGACTTCCTCCGGAAATTCATTGTTGCTAACAGTTGATAGTGTGATTTAGTCCAAATCATTACCTTTGGCGCGGTCAACGATTGCCGGCCCGGGACAGCCCCGGATGCCTTTCACTGAAACAATAAACAAGGATCATTTATGGCCATAGCAGAGCTGGTAATGCCGAAACTGGGCGAAAGTATCATGGAAGCCACCATCCTGAAGTGGCATAAGCAGCCCGGCGATACGGTGAAGATGGATGAGACCGTGCTGGATATCGCTACCGACAAGGTGGACAGCGAAGTGCCGAGTACCGCGGAAGGTGTGATCGAATCCATTTTATTCAATGTAAATGATGTGGTACCCATCGGTGCCGTCATTGCCCGCATACGTACCGGCGCCGCTGAAGCTGCTCCGGTGCAGCAACCTGTTGAGGCCGCTCCGGTCGTGACCGAGAACACCACAGCCGTTGTTGAATCCACTGTTACCACGCATCGTCCCGCAACACAACATATCGCGCAAAATACCAACCGCTTTTACTCTCCCCTGGTCATGAATATCGCCGCCGGTGAAGGCATCAGTATGTCGGAACTGGAGAAGATACCGGGGACGGGAAATGAAGGCAGGGTGACGAAGAAGGATATCCTCACGTATGTTGAAGCGAAGCGTAACGGGAAAACAGTCGTTTCGCAGGCAACAGCTACAAGCCAGGAGCTGCAAGCTGCAAGACGGGAGGATGTAGCTGTGTACAAAGAACAGACACCCGTTCAAAGTCAGAATACGGCAGTAACGACTTATTCGGGTAATGTGGAGATCATTGAAATGGACCGCATGCGCAAGCTGATCGCGGACCATATGGTGCGCAGTAAGCATACGAGTCCGCACGTGACCAGTTTCACGGAAGCCGATGTGACCAACCTGGTGATGTGGCGTGAGAAAGTGAAGAAGGATTTCGAGAAAAGAGAAGGTACGAAGATCACGTTCACGCCGCTGTTCATCGAAGCCATCGTTCGCTGCATCAAGAAATTCCCCCTGATCAACAGTTCACTGGATGGTGACAAGATCATCATCAAGAAAGATATCAATATCGGTATGGCCACCGCACTCCCCTCCGGCAACCTCATCGTTCCGGTGATCAAGAATGCTGACCAGCTGAATCTCGTAGGCCTGTCCAAACAGGTCAATAACCTGGCCGACAACGCCCGCAACAATAAACTCAAAGTTGATGACACACAGGGCGGCACTTTCACCCTCACCAATGTGGGCACCTTCGGCAGTCTCATGGGCACCCCTATCATCAACCAGCCGCAAGTAGCCATCATGGCCGTCGGCGCGATCAAGAAAAGGGCCGTGGTCATTGAAACACCGCAGGGCGACAGCATCGCGATCCGCCATATGATGTACCTGAGCATGAGCTATGATCACCGGATCATCGACGGTAGTTTAGGGGCGACATTCCTGACTGCGGTTGCGAAGGAGCTGGAGAATTTTAATGGAGAGCGGGATTTTTAATTACGCAGATTAACACAGATTTACACAGATTAGCGCGGATTTATTTTGTTCATTAATACGAATGAACACGAAGGGGTACGAATGGACACGAATGGTTCGTTTATTGTTGTACTGACCAATTTGTTAGTGTGCGCTTTTATTCTTCTGGCGTAAAGAAGGGCAAGAAATATGATACACGGATTAACGCAGATTTACACGGATTAGCGCGGATTTACACGGATCTTTTCTGTTCATTAATACGAATGAACACGAATGGCTTACTAAAGTTTCGGAGAGCGTGATGTTGGAGAAGCTGTATGAACAAGGATTTGGTGAGATTAAAGGATAGCAGGGATGGGATCTTTTCTTTTGACCAGTATTTTGATATATTCGTGGCAGTCATTCATCAGATATTTAATCCAATCAATCCCTTCATCCTTCTAAATCCCTGTTCAGACATTACGCACTGCGAATTGAAGCGGGTGCGATCCCTTTAGTCATTTCAACTTTAAACGACCCATTCGTGTGCATTCGCAAAGATTCGTGTTCATTCGTGACCCTGTTCTGCATTAATCTGTGTTAATCTGCGCCAATCTGTGTAAATCTGTGTTACTCTGCGTACCCATACTTCATCCTCGTAAATGTAAATACTCCCCGCTTCTTCGTCACGATGAACAAATTATCGTATTCATTATCGCCCAGGTCCTGTAACAGGGTCTGTCCGCATAGCTTGTTCACGATATCATCCACGGTATTGCTATGACCGACGATCAGCGTATTCATGTTCAGCTTCTTCAGTTTGGCAATGAAAGCCGAATCCGGCATCGGTCCGTATATATTGATGGGTAACTGAAATACATCTGCCGTGGGCTTCGCGGTGCTTTTTGTGCGAATAGTATTGGTAGAATAGATATACCCGATCTTTCCGTTGAGCAGATCCTTCTTCAGCGCCTGAGCGCGCGCTTCGCCTTTTGCGGTCAGCGGTACATCGGTGCTGCCACCCATACCCGGTGCAGCTTTCTCGGCATGACGGACGATGAAATATTTGACGCTGCTGCAGGAGCAGAAGGTGAAGAGGGTGAGCAGGATGACGATCTGTCGCATGGTGATGATTTTAACGTTCCTAAGTTAAACCTCCTTCCGGTTTTATCCGTCTTTTTATTAAATTAGGATATCAAACCTTTAAACCGTTCGTATGAGATCACTTTCAGAAACCTGGTTCGCTGAAGGCTTTATCGACTTCGAGCTGAAAAAATACACGCTCCTCGCCTACTTGCAGGAAGTGAACCGCTACTTCAACGAGAACAAACTCTATCCCCAGCTGGCCGACCTTGTCTTTCATTACAACAACATCGTCGCCTTCCGGGAGAACAAGAAATACCTGCAGGAACACTTCCCGAAAAAACTCACGGGCATCCAAATGGAAAAATTGCAGGTACTGTACGACCGCCTGATCGAGGATGATGAACTGATGCAGGAACTGGAATCGATCATCCATTTCTCCGCCGGAAAGATGCGGAATGTGATCGAGGACGGTACCGGCATCTATGAATTCGTGGAAGAGAAGATCAGTATTGAACCCGTGGGACTAGTGCCGATCGACACCCGCGAAGGTTATTTCTTCCTGAGCAGCAGTGACGCGCATCAGACCCGCATCTATTCCTACCGCCTCTCCTTCTTTGAAAAGCATGATGAGCGCTACCGCAGCATCAAAACATCCCTGCTGGATCAGCGCCGGCGCAGCATCACCCAAACCTATCAGCATTTCAAATCAGACCTCATCCGCACATTCACTGAACTGCCCAACCCGGCAGTCTATTCCATCGAAACCGACCTGGATTTTCCGGTGGATGAAACGTTGTTGCCGATCGCGAAACGAAGATTAGTCAAGTATATCACTGCGTGATACAGGTAAAAGTTAACAGGTGAAAGGTAATAGGTAATTGAAAATGGAGAATGGATAATGAAACACCGTTTAATGAACAGCATCTCCGGACTTGAGACTACAGACTAGCGACTAAAGACTAATGACTAGCTTTCTCTGCCTGCAGGAACATCCGAAATTTCCTCGTCTTCATGTATTGC
Organism: Bacteroidota bacterium; assembly: GCA_029555415.1. Lineage (GTDB taxonomy): Bacteria > Bacteroidota > Bacteroidia > Chitinophagales > Chitinophagaceae > JAKPSI01. Next base: position 3,774 of record JAKPSI010000081.1, read on the forward strand.
TTATGGATCTTTTTGCCTGAATGATATGTGAGCAGATCCTTGTAAAGGGCTTTATTGGAGACCGTGAGCTTCATGAGGAAAGCGGTCCCGAAAATGCTGAAGAGCGTGAGAATGACCGATCCGGCTACCACGACCAGTATAACACCGCGTAAAGCACCTGGCTCACCGGTGCCGGTATTCGTTACACTGCCCACGATCGCGGTACCCGCTGCCGAAACAGCAGTTGCCGTGCCGCTCCAGATCATCGTTTTTTGTGATTTTTTACGGGTATCAAAATAATAGGCGATCATCGCCCGGGCCGTATCTGTTGTGCCATAGCGTTGTATGAAATCTTCCTGCGACCAGTGTTTCACGGCATTCAGGGTGGTGTCTGATGTGCGTCGCACCGGTATAACGGTTGCTTTGGACTGAAGGGTGATCAGGAAGAACGAAAAGAATAAAAGGATTTTCATAACAGTGGTTAAGGTTTGAATTGAGTCTGTCACATAGATCCGAGGACATGGAGGAATACACACATAGATAACTTAAAGAAATGGTTACTGTCATCCCGAGGCACGAGGGATCTCAGTTAAACAGAAAGATGCCTCGTTCCTCGGCATGACAAAGATTACTTTATTTAATTTTATATGCGTTAGGCCTTCATGCTTATGTCGTCCCTTCCATAGCACAATGAAAGAAGGTGACATCTCTACGCTACTCTGACTTAAGGGATCCGTAAAAGTTAAACGACCTTGTATGAATTTTAAATTTTAAATTTTGAATGCTGAATTATTGACCCCATTCAGCATTCAAAATTCATCATTCAACACTTTCTAAACCCCATTCCTTCCCCTTTTTCACCGCCGGTAACCCATTGATGATCCACTGCGTAGGCTTCTCGCCCTTGAGCATATAGTCGAAGAACTGCTGCATCCGGATCTGGTAATCGCGCATATCCTGACGCTGGGTCAGGCCGTGGCCCTGTCCGTTGTAGTTGAACATCCAGATCTTCTTGCCCAGTCTGCGCATCGCCGTGAACAGCTCAATGCCCTGGTACCAGGGAACGGCACCATCCGCATCATTGGCCATGATGACCAGCGGGGTCTTCACTTTATCGAGATGGAACAAAGGTGAGTTCTCAATGTACAATTGCGGTTTTTCCCACAATGTGGCACCGATGCGGCTCTGCGTTTTTTCATACTGGAACTGACGGTTCACACCACTCTCCCAGCGGATGCCGCCATAAGCACTGGTCATGTTGGCCACCGGCGCACCAGCCCAGGCGCATTTGAAAAGATTGGTCATGGTCACTACCTGCGCGGCCTGGTAACCGCCCCAGCTGTGTCCCTGAATGGCCATGTTGGTGCTGTCCACCCAACCTTTCTTCACCAGTGCACGCGCGCCACTCACGATGTAATCATAAGCGTCCTTGCCCGGGTGACCGGTACCATAATGGATATCCGGTTCAAAGATGATATAGCCGCGACTCACGAAGAAGGGAATATTGATGGCACTGCGGATCGGCGCGGGCTGCAGGTAGTTATTGATATTATCGCTGAGTGTTTCATAGAAATAACAGATCAGCGGATATTTCTTTTTAGGATCGAAGTTTTCCGGTTTGAACACTACGCCGGTAGCATCTTTCCCGTTATAAGCTTTGTATTTTACCAATTCCGCAGTTCCCCAATTGTAATTCTGCTGCTGGGGGTTGATGGCAGAAAGTCGCTGCGGAGCGCTTGCAGATGCTGACTGCACAGAAGGCACAGGATCATTAGCCTGCTCCACAAAATGCAATGCACCAGAAGTAGTGTACAGGTCACCCGGATGAGTAAAATTCTCCCTGGTCAGTAAATACACATTCGCATCCTTTGCATGGAGCACACTATTGATTGCGTAGTCATCTTCTTTTATCACAGGACCAGTTACGGTCCAGCCACCTAATGGCTTTTCAAAAATTTCGGTCAGTGCTGCTTTCTTATTGTCCATATTGAAGGCCCTTGTCAGCATGACCTGTCCGGGTTTCAAAAATTTCTCCTCAGGATCTGTATTGAGATAACGGTATTGCACATGTTCTTTTCTTCCATCTATGATCATGACTGGGTTTTCTTTAGCAACGGGATCCAGTTTCCAAATACCAAATCTGTCATACACGAAGAATGCATTGTCATTTTCCTCCCATTTCACCACACCATAATTCCCGGGCAGGTCCGGCACTTCATTGTCCTCATTCCACAGCGGCACTTTGATCCTGGATGAAATATTGCGGGTCGTTGTACCATCCCACGCGAAATAATTACGCGCCACCTGATCATACCAGGCGATGTACTTGCCGGTATAAGAAGGGTACACATTGCCATCCAGATTTGCGATCACGAGTTTTTTATCTCCCGTTTTCGGATCCACGACATAGATATCTTTCTTCGTTCCGCCCTGCCACTGACTTTCAATGCGCTTGCCGAAATCGGTCACGCCCACGAAAACATCCCCATCCCCTTCCAGTGTCGGGATCACCTGCGGCAGTTCTTTGGATGCGAGTTGTTTGATCGAACCCGCTTTGGCATCATACACCGCCAGGAAATTCTCTTTCAGATCCTGCTGCAACCGGTACAGCTGAACGGTTTGCAGGTAATCATCCTTATAATGCCAGATATCCAGCCTCGGATGCTCGAAATCCACCAGGGTCGTGTCTTTCGGCGCCTGGATCGGTGCGGTACCGAAGAACAAACGATTTCCGCTCTTGCTGAAATTCAGGTTCCCGTTCTCACTCACCGTCATGCCCAGTTTCATGCCGACTGAGTTCTTATCGATCAGCAGGGAAGCACTGTCCATCCCCTCTTTATAATACCATACCCGATATGTCCTTTGCAGGTCCTTCGGCTTCGCATCTCTTTCAGCCATCCAGGCGATCTGCTTCCCGTCTTCCGAGAAAGTGAATCCGCGGAAATCATTGCCACCACGGCTCAACGCTTTTTTCGTTCCTGACGGCAACGTGATCAGTGACACACCCGCAAGCGAGGCAGAATCTTTCGGATCCTTTGATTGTTCGATGACCAATGAACTGCCATCCTTGCTGAAATAATATTCCAGCACAGCCGGGAATTTCGTTTCCGCACCTGTGGTCAGATTGCGCAATACCAGGTCCGTACCCGCTTCCGCTGCCGCACCTGCTGCATCATCACCATCCGCATCTTCCATATTCATATCTTCTTCATCCCGGTTCTTCTTTTTACCCTTCGGCATGGTCGCGATGACATTCTGCAATGAATCGATGATATGATTCAGACTATCACTGATCATTTTCGGGTTCGGGCCTTCGGCAGAACGGGGCCGGCCCGGTGTTTGTTCGATCTTTTTCTCCAGTGAATACGCTACCCAGCCGGAGGCTTTTGCAGGCGTTTTATAGGAACGAACGCGGGACGTCTTCCATACGTCGGACTTTCCGAGTTCAATGATGCCGATCGAATCTTTCGGCATATCCTCCGCCTTTTTCTTTTTGATCCTTGCGTCGCGGGTATCCTTGTAAAAGGGTTTGATGCGGAATACAACGAAACGTGAATCCTCCGTGATCACGGCATTGTAGCCACGAGGTACCACGGTCTTATTGGCGCCGTCAGCCGATTGCACCACCAGTTCATTATCGCCTTCCTGCACATTGACCGCATACACCACCCACTGGCCGTTGTTGCTGATCATGCGTTCACCGATGCTTTGCCAGCCATCGTACACACTGTGATCAAGGGGCTTTTTCTGTGCCTGCATGATCATGCCTGCAAACAGACCGAGGGACAAAAGGAAAATGGAACGTTTCATATTTAACAGTTGAATTATGTGAAGATACTTTTCAGGATCTGCCAGGGGTTCAGCTCAAGCGGCACTCCTTCGCGGTAGGCAAGCAGCGCGAAAGCATACACGAGTAAAAAATAGCATATCACGGCCAGCAGCACACAACGGATGCCACTCCACCAGTCCTTTTTATAGAACACCACGAATACATGCCAGAGGATCATCCCGAATACGATCCAGTCCGCCCAATAGCGGATCACATCCCGGTGTTGTACCCAAATGAACTGGGGAATATAACCGAGTATGCCCGCGATGAAAGTGGCGCCGGAACAGAAGAACCAGAATGTAAGTGACTCCGCGAAATTGTATCGTTTGTAAAAGAGCCCCCAGGTGATCAAACTGATCACCGGCATGAAGATCAGGAACCGCTCCTTTTCCAGCCGGTGCAGGAGCCTGCCGAATTCATCATGGCGACCGGTGATATGATCTTCCCAGTCCCATAATTTTTCGCCCATTATCACATAGATACCGGCCAGCAGCAGGAAGAACATGACGGGACTGAAATAGGTCTTGCGTTTGCCCTTGAAATAGCCGTGGTACACTTTAGCAGGCCGGATCATGATGTCGATGGAGAGACGAAGGATGCCTTTATCGGCGTGCACGAAAGCATGTACCAGATCATGCCAGACCTCATGCATCGAGAGTTTTCCCGCGGTAGCTTTTTGCCCGCAATGGGAGCAAAATTTGCCTGTGAATTGCTGGTGGCAATTGTTGCAGGTCACCACAATATGCTGATCGGGATGCATCGCTTAAAGATAAAGGGAAATCTCAATTCACCGGGGATTTTGTACCCACAATCAACCCATACTGCCACCATCCTTTTTTCATACCCTGATACTGATATTTACAGGCATCGATATTCTTCTGTTGCATATCCGTCGGGCGTTTCCGCATGAAGAGCTTCCTCCACCATACATAACACATGGCTAAGAAATAGAAACGGTATAAACGTTTCGAAGAGGCCGCTGTCTGTATACTGATATCTCTGTATTGAATACTTCCAAACCCTTCCCTTTTCATGTAGTCCGCAAACCGTTCCGGTGATTCCAGATAATTCACCTGCCATCCTTCCAGCCATTTGCTGATCACTGGGTTTTCATTATTCTCAAACTTTGTCACGAAGCCATCTGCAACCACGAGTCTTCCACCTGGTTTTAATAATCGATACGCTTCCTTCACGAATAAAGCCTTATCATCCGCATAGCAGCTGCTTTCACAGGCCCAGACCACATCAAAACTTCCATCGGGGAATGGGGTACGGCAATAATCCGCCACTTCAAAGGAAACTTTACCACTCACTCCTCTTGTCTCGGCATTGGTGTTGGCCTGCTGAACTTGCCGGTCACTCAATGTGATCCCTCTCACGGTACATCCGATCGCTGTGGCCAGAAAGATGGAACTGCCCCCTACTCCGCAACCCGCATCCAGCACGTGATCGGTGGAAGTGATGCCCGCGGATTCCGCCATCACTTCATTCATGCGTCGTAATGAAGAACGGAAATCGCGCGCTTTATCATCGCGGTAGCCATAATGAATAGCGAGACTTTTACCGAGGTCCCATGAATCCTTATAGGCATGCTCGGTATCCTTATAATACTGGATGATCTTTTGCTGGTAATCAGCCCGGTTCATGCGTTAA
>JAKPSI010000093.1 GCA_029555415.1 Bacteroidota bacterium
TGGAACCAGATGTGATTTTCAAGATAGTACCGGATGAAGAAGGACATATGCAGCCAGCCGATAACGATGGCGAACAGTATGTTGACCCATAAAGGTAACTGATTTATATAATCCTTGTCGAGGATCATCGATATGAAATTTGCATGAACAACGATACCGTTCATATCCGGATGTGATTTACCCGCGAATTTCTCGTTCATGGGCGTAAATACCTTATCCTCAATGTCGTTGGGGTCCGGATTCACATAACCCAGCAGCACGATCTTGTCCTTTAATACGGTGTCCGTGAGCTCCCGGCTCATTACATCATCAGGTTCCAGGACCAGATAACGGTCGCTCCGTCTGGTATAATTGATGATCTCATTATGTTCTTTTCTTTTCGCGAATTTCCGGAATGCCTTCGCATCATAATTTCTTACTATTTGTCCGGCAAAACAGTAGTGCACCGAATCATCGATCTTTTCATATCCGGAAATATGGCGTTTTGTCCCCAGGTCTTCTCCGGTCAGATTCCCGAAACCGGTCTGATGAAAAGCTTCCTGGAAATAATCTTCTCTCAGTTCTCCTTTGCCCGTGTGATGGTCCCAGTGAATACGGCTGACCACGACCAGGTTCGGCGTTTTTTCAAATACTTCCCGAAGGGCAGCGTCTTTGACCGAATCCCGGGGGCCTTCAAAATAAGAATCCAGTCCCATCACTTTCGGCCCCAATGCATGTGTTTTTTCGATCAGAAAAGCCAGTTCTTCACGGTCGGCATGCCCGATATTCACGATCACGATCCGTTTATCGATACTGTCTTTCTTTTCGCCCAGTTGGGAATAAGCCAAGTCGTTCAGGTCAAAATCCTCAAAAGCAAGGGAAATGGGGTCCAGGAAATGGGTATTCAGGGAGAATACGAATTTCAGGACAAGGATGAAAATGAATACCCATGCGGTAGCGAAAATGGTATCCCGCTCATACAGGTACTTGGTCACGTGTCCGTGAAACCGCTTGAAATGAAAGCCAATATGCTTGTGAATCCGTATTTTCATGAATGCCGGTTAATGGTCAGAATATTGGTTCTCAGTGGAAATGGAGATGCAACGGAAATCGTAACAGTTGCTTCCTTGACTGTACGTTGGATGTTGCCGGTTTGGGTCAGTGGGATAATGGACGGTATTCTGCTGTAAATCTGTAAATTAGTTGGCCGAATTTATGCGAATTTCCTTATCCACCATCGTTGGCTGCCTGTTATTTCTTGCAGGCGCGCTGCCGGCTTCCGCCCAGGCCCCGGGAACACCCGTGGATACCGGCAGGGGGCCGCAGACCTTTGCGATGATCATGGGGATCTCCACTTACAAGTACATCCGGCCGCTGACTTATGCTGATAAGGACGCTGAACTGTTCCGGGACTACCTCAAATCCCCGGGTGGCGGCAAACTCAAAGACGATAATATCTACATCCTCCTGAATGAGGAAGCCAAGGCGGCCAATTTCTGGGTAAAGGGAATGGCCTGGCTCAAGTCCAAACAATTAAGGAAGGGCGATAAACTGTTCATTTATCTGGCGGGTCACGGAGATGCGATCGATCAGGATGAGTTCTTCTTCCTGACCTACGACTGTAACCCGGCGGGTGATAAGAACAACTATATCGTGACCGGTAATATCCAGCTCTATAACCTGAAGAGCCGTATCGCGGATTTCAGCGCGAAGGGGGTGGATGTGATGTTCATCATGGACGCCTGTCGCAGTAATGAATTACCCGGTGGTAAGGAAGGGCAGCAGGCTTTGAACGCGGCGATCTCTGAAAAGAAAGCGGGGGAGATCATCATGCTGGCCACGGGTGCCGGACAGGAATCACTGGAAGATGCATCGATCGGTACCGGGCACGGACTGTTCACATATTATCTGGTAGATGGCTTAACTGGTATGGCGGATACGACGGATGGCACTGTGGATTACAAGATCACACTGAAGGAGCTGAAATCGTATGTAGATAAGAATGTGTCGGCTATCGCGCAGCAGCGTTTCAGAAGACATCAGGATCCGTTCATTTGTTGTGAGGAGAATAATGATCATACGGTCGCGATCGTGGATACGGCTTATCTCGCCAAATGGTTATCTACCAAGAAGCTGGTGGGTAAAGGTCCGGGCAATTCATTCTCGCCAAGAGGCAGGGGAAATGCGTGGGCGCCTGTGGATACGCAACTGGTAGAAACCTATAATTTGTTCAATAAAGCGGTGAAGGAATCCAAACTGACCGGTGCAGCATCCGCGGAATATTATTATGAACTGATGGCGAAGAAATTCCCGGGCAACTCCTATACGATCGATGCCAAAGCCACGCTGGCGGTGGAATTCATCAACTTCGCTCAGAGTAAGATCAACCTGTATCTGGAGTGTAAGGATGCGAGTACAGTGCAGCGGATACGGGCGCAGATCGATGAGGATGAACGAACGGATGAGATCAATACGAGTCTGGACCGGATGGAGAAAGTGGCGCGGGAAGAATTCTATGAAGTGGGAAATATGCTGGAGAAAGCGATCCGGTATATCAGCGAAGATGATCCGGTATTCGCGCAATCGCTCACCGGCCGCATGTACTTCTTCAAGGCAAGGGGTTATTTCGGCAGGGCCCGGAAGAAGGTCGATATCAATGACGCGTTCAGATATGCATATACCGCGTATTCATCTGATAAGAACGCGGCCTATATCCTCAATACACTGGCCTCCCTGCATCTGGATAATAACCGTATCGACTCGGCGATCATTTATGCGAAACGTGCCATCTTCTCCGCGCCGATGTGGCGTTATCCGTATGTAACGCTGGCCTTCTGTTACAAGACACAGAACCGGACAGATTCTGCACTGAAGTATTACCGGAAAGCGGTGGAAGTGGATCCCACGAACGCCGATGCCTATGTGGATCTGGGGCACTATTATTATTCACTGTCGCGCAAGGATTCCGCAGTGGCCAATTATCAGCGTGCGTTACGTATCGAGCCCAATAACGTGTATGCGAGCAACAATATCGGTTGGGTGTATCATGATAAGAAAGTGTATGATTCCGCTGTGGTCTATTTCAAACGCAGTATACAGGCCGATCCCAAATTCATCAACGCGTATAATGGTCTGGCCAAGACCTTCTTTGAAACCAGTCAGTTTGATTCCGCGCGGATCTATTATTCACGCGCATTCTCGAATTACCAGGATAAGTCGATCGTGAATGTGTACATCGGTAATTTCTACAAGGATATGAAGCAGTATGATTCCGCTAAAGTGTATTACCGGAATGCGTTCGCGCTGGATCCCAATTATGAAGAAGCATACAATGACCTCGGGCAGGCATTCTACCTGAATAAGGAGCTGGATTCGGCGCAGTATTATTATGGCCGTGCCTTGCAGGTGAATCCTTATTCCGCGTTCGCGCTGATCAATATCGGTATCGTATTCAAGGATAAGAAGCTGCCGGATTCCACCTATTCTTATTTCCAGCAGGCGGTACAGCTGGAGCCCGGTAATCCGGCCATCCTGAATAATCTGGGTGTGATATATGGGCAGGAGAAGAACTATGATTCAGCGCGGAACTATTTCAGGAGGGCCTTGCAGGTGCGTCCGGATTATAAGCCGGCTTCCAATAACCTGATCCGCATCTTCCGCGAGATGAACCTGCCGGACTCAGTGACCAATTTCCTGAAAGGCTCGTCCCTGGCGGAACCGGGCAGCGTTCCCTATCTGTATGAGATGAGCCAGGCTTTCCTGGATCAGAAGCGTTTCGATTCGGTACGGGTGTACATGCGGCAGGCGTTGCGGCAGGATCCGGGTAATCCGCAATTGCTGAACAATATGGGATTGGCCATGCAGGGGTTGAAGATATATGATTCCGCAGGTTATTATCTGCAGCGCGCGACCAAAGTGGATCCGGAGAATCCGGGGATCTGGCTGAATCTGGCCAATGCATTCCGGCAGATGAAAGAACCGGATTCCGCGATCTATTATTACAAGAAACAGTTGTCGAAGAAGACGGATATGAATGCCGCTGCCATTCAGAACATCGGTAATTTCTTCAATGATATGAAAGTGTATGATTCGGCGGTCGTGTATTATAAAAAAGCGATCGCGCTGGATCCTAATTATATACCGGCGTATAACCGGGCCGGACTGACCTATATGGATATGGAGATGAATGACTCGGCATTCGTGTACCTGAAGAAGGCGGTGGCGCTGGATCCGAACTATCAGAATGCTTCACTCAATCTGGGATTATTATACCATAGCCAGCGTCAGTATGATTCAGCGATCGTCATGATCCAGCGCGCGATCAGACTCGATCCATCAAAGGGGAAGACCTATTTCCAGCTGGCATGCAGTTATGCGCTGAGCAATCAGCCGGAGCAGGCGATACGATATCTGGAACAGGCTTATCAGCGTGGGTATAAGAATACGGATAACCTGCTGAACGATCCGGACCTCTCGGGCTTAAAGGATATGAAGGGATATCAGGATCTGTTGGATAAGTATGCGCCGGGATGGAGAGATAAGCACTAGATGATAAATGATAAATGATAATGGATAATGGATAATGGATAATGGAGAGTGGAGAGAAGGTAAAAGGTAAAAGGTAAAAGGTAAGAGGTAATACAGGCGAATGCAAAAGCCGGAGCATTCCGGATGGAATGCGATCAAATCAAATAAATAAGATGGGTTAGTTCAGTTGGGGATTGAATACGGGTTCGTTGCTGACCTCGGCGTATTCCCTGGTGATCCCATTATTGTAAACGATCTTCAGGTTACCGGTTTCGTCCACGATCATGATGCCGGGTGCTTCGGACTCATCTCTCAGGTCTGTAGCGGGATAATAACCGGATATCATGGTATGTTGAGAAGCAGAGATGAAAGTATTGCTTAACTCTCTGTTAGGGGAGGAAGTGGCGGTAGCAGAGATGGCCCTGATCTTTTCGATCAGTAGCTGTATAGTAAATACAGAAATGACTGCGGTGAGGAAGTATTCAGGGATATTCATATTGGATTTTTAACTACTAATGAATAATGTTTGCAATCGTTGCCTTCGAAATGGTTTAACCTTCAGCAATTTAATAACCTGAATTGAGCCTTGCGAATTTCTTGCCTGTCTTTCCGCGGAATTAATGGTTTTTACGGGGTGTTACCTGTCCGTTATACTTACCTGAGAATCGGACATTTTCTTTTCTTAACATCCGGAATACAGCTCCGGTTGACTTATTAACAGTAATAATCATGCCACAAACCGGGGCGGTCTGGCTTTGCCTGGCAACCGGACTGGTCTTCATTTCCGGGGACAGGCCAGAAAATCAGGCTATTAAGTCTTTTATGGTTTTGTGTTTTTACCCTATATTTGCACCCCTGCACGTTGAAAAACAGCGGAGATGGCCCCGTAGCTCAACTGAATAGAGCATCTGACTACGGATCAGAAGGTTTCTGGTTTGAATCCAGACGGGGTCACACAGTTATTTTCACTTTAGCTCAAATCCCTGTAATTCATTCAATTACAGGGATTCTTGTTTTCAGTTGGAACCACTTTAAACCACTTTTCTAAAATTTTGGGACACCAATCTGACACCAGTCGGGTTGAAATTTGACACCTAAAATTTTCAGATGATGAAAAGTCCAACAGCTCGCCTCCGTTTTTATCCCAATCTTTCAAAAAGGAACAAGCGCACCGGAAATGTACCTCTTTACGCCAAAGTAAGCCATGGGGGTAAAAAAATTGAAAAACGGTTGCCCGACGATTATGACCTTTCAGAGAAAGAACTTTTCGACTGGGACAACAAGACAATGTCGCTGCGACAGCGAAAGTCAATAACCAATGAATTTCTACATGGGGTTGACGAATTCTGGAAAAGGCACGTTAATGGTCGTCAGTCTCTAAGCCATGAAGAAATAAGCCGAATACTTGAGGCTGGTCTAAAAGTAAAATGCGGCATTCAGGTAGCGCCTACCGTTCTGCAATTTTGCAATCGGTTCATGAAGGATATGATT
>JAKPSI010000115.1 GCA_029555415.1 Bacteroidota bacterium
GAAAAGAACAACCGGCCCCGCGGCCGTTGCAGGACTCCTTTCCGGTTTCCTGTTATCGGTATTCTTCAATGGTTCCGCGGTCAGTGTTTTCGGACATGATACCTGGCTCTATACCGCATTCCCGAACAGTAAAGGGGTGTATGAGATCCCCTTCCTGATCAATATGGGACTTTCATTCGGACTGACCGTGCTGCTGATGGTCGGTATCAGCCTTGCCGGGCCGAAACTGAACCCCAAAGGACTGGAATTGGATAAAGGAATGTTCCGCCTTAAACCCGCCACACTGACCGGGATCGTGATCCTGGTACTGACGCTCATGGCGATGTATGCGAAATTCTGGTAACACATGACCGCGATCAAGGGAAAAAGTGAAGGAATTCACTTCATTTGACGTCTAAAAATGGCCGGCCGGCCCGGGGACCGTTTTGCGGGAATTTTTTACCCATTACTTCCTTAAAACCGGTAACAATCATGTGTGAACGGCAACCGTTTTGCCCTTTAACCAGCTAACTTTGCAACGCTTTGGACCACAAAAGCTTCCTGTCGTTATGAGTAGATCATTTTACCCTTCTGTCGCCGTACTTCTTTTCTTTTTATTTCCCCAATCCGCGATGGCGCAATTTGAAATGCGCGGCCGCGTGGTCAGTGATGAAAATAACGCTCCGATCGCCTACGCTTCTATCGGTATCAAGAATAAAGAAGCCGGATGCGTTGCCGATTCCTCAGGCAACTTCGTACTGACGCTCCCCGCTTTTGTAAAATCCACCGACAGTGTGATCATTTCTTCGATCGGATATGAAAGGACCGGTTTCGTGGTCTATAAATTCAGGACGATGAAGGATTTCAAGCTGAAGAATGCGAATCAGAACCTGAACAATGTGATCGTCAGCTCCCACTTCAAGGAAATGAAATTCGGGAATGCGAAAGATGAGACTTTCCTCTTCTTCCGCGCCTGGAATGCAAAAGGAACGGGTGGTGAGATCGGACAAGTGGTGGAAGTGCCTTACAATAGTTTTACTATCAACCGGGTCCTGATCAAGATGGATAACAAATATGATACCTGCTGGGTCCGTCTGCATATCCGCGCCGTGAACGGTGAACAGCCTGGTGAGGAACTGCTCAATGAAAATGTGATCAGGCAGGTGTACACGACCAACAGTACCAATCAGATCGAATTTGACCTGACCGGCAAGAACCCCGAGATCAATTCCAATAAGGTATTTGTGGGTTTTGAAGTGCTGGATTGCCGTTCAGCGGATGGCATGACCCACTCCGTCTGTTTCGTAGGAAACGAATACGGCCAGCATACTTTCAAACCATTCGTGAATTCAAAATGGGAGTATGATGCGATGTTCAGCATCTCGATCAAAATGCTGCTCAAATACTGAGTCAGCTTTCCAGTAGTTTTTTCAATCGCGCGACCAGCTGTTCCGGATCCGGTAACACTGCTCTTTCCAATCCGTTATTCATGGGGATCGCGGGCACATTCTTTGAACCCATCACATCCACAGGCGCATCCAGATTACTGAAGCAGGTCATGGAGATCCTCCCTGCCAGTGCTTCCGCGAATGAATTCATTTGCTGTTCTTCCGTCAGCACCATGCATTTGCCATGCACTTTCACACGATCGAAGATCAGGGCTTCATCCAGCGGATATAAAGTACGCAGATCGATCACTTCAATACATCCCGGCAATTGTTTAGCAGCCGCTTTGGCCCAATACACACCCATGCCATAAGTGATGATCACACAACTATTACCGCGTTTGATATCCGCCGGGTTCGCTTGCAGCACGATCCGTCCTTTACCCAAAGGCAAGATATAATCAGCGGATGGTTCCGGCGTTTTGGCTTCATCCGTTCCCGGTACCTTTCCCCAATACAGCCCTTTATGCTCCAGCATCACCACCGGATTACCGTCATAGAATGCAGCTTTCATCAAACCTTTCATATCTGCCGCATTCGAAGGATACGCCACTTTGATCCCTTTGATGGAAAGCAAGGTTGATTCCACTGAACCACTGTGATAAGGACCACCACCCCCATAGGCGCCAACAGGCACTCGCAGCACCATGGAAACCGGGAATTTGCCGCAGCTCAGGTAACAGGATTTAGACAACTCCGTCACCAGCTGATTGAACCCGGGATAGATATAATCTCCGAACTGTACCTCCACGATCGGGCGGACACCCACCGCGTTCATGCCTGCTGTGGATCCCACGATATAGGCTTCCTGTATCGCTGTATTGAAAACCCGGTGATTCCCGAACCGGTCCGCCAGTGTAGCTGCTTCACGGAATACACCACCCAGTCGTTTGCCCACATCCTGTCCGTACAAAACGGCTTCCGGATGCTGATCCATGATCTCACGGATCGCGAAAAGGGCTGCGTCCACCATCAATATCTTTTCAGCACCGGCAGGACTCCGCTCTCCTTTTTCTTCCAGCACGGATGTCGGAATAAAAACATGTGTGTCCGCATCGGCAGGATCCGGTTCAGCAGCGGCCACAGCTTTTTTGAAATCCGTTGCAATATTCGTGACCGCATCCGTTTCTATTTGAAGGATCTGTTCCTCAGGAACACCCAACTCTTTCAATCGTTGCCGCAGTTTGGGATGCGGATCGTGGGTCATATGGTACGACAGATCATCATCACTTCTGTAGAATTCTTTTCTGACGCCACTGGTATGATGTCCGAGCAAGGGCACCTGTGCATGCACCAGACAGGGCTTACGATGCTGACGTACGAAATCACATACTTCACGCATCACATTATAAGAAGCTTCAAAATCACTTCCGTTCACTTGTATGCGATTGAGGCCTTTAAAACCGGCGGCCCATTCGAAAGCATTCATGGCCCTGGATTCAGCAGCGGAAACACTGATGCCCCAGTTATTATCCTGTACGAGATAGATGATCGGTAATTGTTTCAGCACCGCGAACTGGAATGCCTCACTGACCTCTCCTTCGGTCAGACTTGCATCTCCCAGTGAACAGATCACGAGCGGTGCTTCTCCATTAGTGCCTTTGCGTAACAACGGGGATCCGGTCTGTTCAAGATACTGAATGCCCTGAGCGATGCCGGTGGTTGGGATGGCCTGCATCCCCGTCGCACTGCTCTGATGGATGATCGTGGGCTTATCCGTTCCGCGGTAATTGGGGTGGGAATAGTAGGCACGGCCCCCCGTGAAGATGTCATCCTTCTTCGCCAGCAACTGCAGCATTTGTTCGTAAGGGGTGAACCCGATGCCCTGGATCAGGCTTTCATCCCGGTAATAGGGACTTACAAAATCCTGAGGTTGCAACTGAAAAGCAGTGGCCAGTTGAATGGCTTCATGCCCGCGGGAAGTGGAATGCACATATTTGCAGACACTGCGGTTCGCTTCATATGTTTCAGCCATCGTTTTGATCTGACACATATGCCGGTAGGCGCGTAATAAGATGGAAGCATCCGTCATTGATGGGGCAATATACAGACAATTTTATGTTGGCAGATACCGTAAAAATAAAACCATCCCGCAGGTGCGGGATGGTTCTTTGCAGTTGGTTTGGGTTGCGACCCTACCGGTCTGTTTGGTGCAGCCGGTATTATTTGACCTCCAGGGTGAACATGCTGTCATCTTCGATGAAGGCTTCCAGTTCATCACCTACGACCACCTCGCCTACGCCGGCAGGGGTGCCTGTAAAGATGATGTCACCGATGTTCACGGAGAAATAATTCGAGATGTGTGCTACGATCTGATCGAAATTATTCATCATGAGTGATGAATTCGCCTGTTGAACCAGTTCTTTATTCTTGTACAGGCAGAAGTTGATATCCTTTTTATTCTTGATGCTTGTAAAGGGGATCCATTTACCGATGACGGCTGAATTATCCCAGGCTTTGGCTTTTTCCCAGGGCAGGCCTTTCTTTTTCAGCTCATCCTGAATATCACGTGCGGTAAAGTCGATACCCGCAGTAACGGCATCGTAATATTTACCGGCGAATTTTTCCTGGATGTATTTTCCGTTCTTACTGATCCGCAGTACGAGTTCACATTCATAGTGCAGTTCATTGGTGAACTCGGGATAATAAAAGGGAGTATGCGGCTGCAATAATGCGCTCTTCGGTTTCATGAAGATGACCGGTTCATCCGGCACCTCATTTCCCAGTTCCTGGGCATGAGCAGCATAGTTACGGCCAACGCAAAAAATTTTCATAAACAGAACGTGTTTTTGTTAAATACATCGGATACACTGTCAAAGGATGGTTGATCCCATATATTCAGGCAATCTATATGACTATTGGATTTTGGGGAATTCCCCCGGAGGTACCCGGGAAATCAGGTCAGGGCTGCTAAAGTAAGTAATGAATCTGACTTATCATAGTGAAAAATCCTGATTATTTACCTGGTTCATGGCTGCCGTAATGCCCTGGGCGGCAAATTGCTCGATCACCGCAACCGACTTTTCGATCTTGAATTTGACCAGTGGTTCCTCCTCTTTCCGCCACTTGCTCAGCACAAAATCAGCCTGCATACCCTTTGGATAGTCGTTCCCGATCCCAAAACGCAGTTTAGGGTAATCGGTGGTTTGCAGCTCTTCCTGAAGGCTTTTGAGGCCATTGTGGCCAGCGTCGCTGCCGCCAGGCCTTAACCTGAGTTTGCTTAAGGGCAGGGCCAGGTCATCCACTACTACAAGCAGATTCGGGATGGAGATCTTTTCCTTTTCCATCCAGTAACGGATGGCTTTTCCGCTCAGGTTCATGAATGTGGTAGGACAAACACAGATGAAGATCTTGCCCTTCCATTTCAGTTCCGAAACATATGCCAGCCGGTCCACCCTGAACGAGGCATTGTGTTTCAATACAAAGGCATTGACCACATCGAACCCGATATTATGTCGGGTATGCGCATATTCATTTCCGGGGTTCCCTAAACCTGCGATCAGGAATTTCATGCTGCGAATTTCAGTTAATTCAAGATATAAAAAAACCCCATACCGGTTGATATGGGGCTATAAAGAAGATGTTCCTGATTATTTCTTCTTGGCAGGTGCGGCAGCGGCAGCAGGTGCAGCGGCAGCAGCAGGTGCGGCAGCAGCGGCAGGAGCAGCTGTAGCTTCTTCCTGTTTCAGCTGACGTGTCAGTACCACGGATGCGATGGGAATACGGGGAGAGTTCAGGATCTCATAATTGGGCTCCTTTACATCTTCCACGCGGATGTTCTCATTCAGATCCAGGTTCTCGATGTTCACATCGATGAATTCTTTCAGGTGTTTCGGGAAGGTCTTTACTTTGAGTGATTTCATTTTCACTACCAGTTTACCACCATCCTTTACGCCTTTGGATGCACCTGTAAATTTGATAGGGATGTCAGCAACAACTTTTTTATCGCCTACCAGTTCCAGCAGGTCGATGTGGATCAGCGATTCGTCAAGCTTGTCGAATTGCAGGTCCTTGAGAATTGTTGTGTACGTTTTGTCGCCTACTTTAACTTCAGCGTACTGGAAGCTCGGTGTGTAAATTAAAGGCCTGAAAGCCGCAGCAGGAGCGAAAAAATTCACTTCCTGAGCACCCCCGTAAATTACACCAGGCACCATTTCCTGAGAGCGAAGTTGGCGGGTGGCTGACTTGCCAAATTCGGTCCTCAGTTGTCCTTCGATTGTAATCGTGTTCATTGTATGTTGTTTTAAAAATTCCGTTCTTGCTGCTCTTATCCTTTCCGCTGGGAGTGGATGAAGAGACTCGTGATGCTCTTGTTCTCGAATGCGTTCCTTATCGCTACCGCGAATAATTCGGCCACACTCAGCACCTTGATCTTCGGCGACTCTTTTCTCAGCGGGATCGTGTTACAAACGATCAGCTCTTCCAGTACACTGTTCTCCAGATTCTCGTAAGCTTTTCCGCTCAGTACGGGGTGCGTGATCAGCGCTCTTACCGTTCTCGCTCCTTTTTCCTTTAAAAGACCTGCACTTTTCGCCAGGGTACCGCCGGTATCACAGATATCATCGATGATCACCACGTCCCTGCCTGTCACATCTCCGATCACCACCATACTCGCGATCTCATTAGCACGCTTCCGGTGCTTATCACAGATCACCATCTCCGCATTGAAGTAGCTGGCGATCTCCCTGATACGGTTGGTAGCTCCCACATCGGGGGCCGCAAAGGTAAGGTTTTCCAGCTTCAGATTCTCTATATAAGGGATAAAAACTGCATGGCTGTCCAGGTGATCCACCGGGATGTCAAAATAGCCCTGGATCTGGGGAGCGTGAAGGTCCATGGTAATGACCCTGTCAGCACCCGCAGCCACTAACATGTTGGCTATCAATTTACTGCCAATTGCCACCCGGGGTCTGTCTTTCCGGTCCTGACGGGCATACCCGTAGTAGGGAATAACGGCAATGACCTTGTAAGCCGAGGCCCTTCTGGCCGCATCGATCATCAGGAGCAGCTCCATGATGTTCTCTGCCGGGGCAAATGTGCTTTGCACCAGAAAAACATAGTCGCCTCTGACACTTTCAAGAAAAATGGGGGAGATTTCACCGTCACTGAAACGCTGGATATTGACCTTACCCAGCTGGGTTCCGTAACGCTTACAGATCTGCTCGGCCAGATCCTGTGATCCGGTTCCGGCAAAGATTTTAGCATTGTGCATGGCTGAGGGATGTGTTGACAAAAGAAAACGCCTTTAGAGCGGCGAAGATAGGATTCAGCCACGTGGACATCAAAAATTTATCGCGTTGCTCAGTGTTTTACCTTGCTACGGCTGCAGTAACTACAGGAGCATCAGCATGCGATACAGGCTGGGTCGTACGGACCGCGGCTGGCTTGCTGTGACTGGCATTACAGCTGTAAAACAGGGATGAACAGATGAAAACGGAGAATACCAGGGCAACGATATAAACGCCCGCAAAGAAGATGATCGGGTGCATAGCCCCCATGGATGTCATGGAATTGGATTTCATACGTCGGGTTTTTGGTTTTTAACAGGTGGATTTTCTTTCAGGCGACCGCTTTTTCACATAACCGGAGTTATATGAAGCTTCAAAATTATTCTATAACGTTGCCTGATGCAAGAGCAGAAATACTCGATAAAGGAGTGGGTAAAAGATGAAAGGCCGCGTGAAAAACTACTTGCCCGGGGGGTCGACAGCCTCTCTGACCCCGAGCTGCTGGCCATTCTACTCCGGAATGGCACCCTGAGCAAAACCGCCATCGATCTGGCGCGTGAAGTATTGAAAATCAGCAAAGAAAATCTGGTTGAGCTGGGAAAACTCAGTCTCCGTGACCTCACCCGGATCAAAGGGATCGGCCCTGCCAAAGCAGTCACATTGCTTGCCGCCCTGGAGCTGGGACGCCGACGGGGCAGCAGTGCGGCCCTTGCTAAAAATACGGCTGGCAGCAGTGCCGACGTAGCCGCATACCTCCAGGCCTCGCTGAAGGACTACCGCCATGAAGTATTCGGGGTGGTCTTTCTCAACCGGGCCAATAAGATCAACCACTTTGAGATCATCAGTCGCGGTGGCATCACCGGCACCGTTGCCGATCCCCGTATCATCCTCAAAAAAGCCCTCGAAGAGAACGCTGTCAGCATCATCCTCTGCCACAATCACCCTTCCGGCTCCCTCCTGCCCAGCCGCGCCGACGAGGAACTCACCCTCAAGATCAAAGAAGCCGCCCGCTATCTCGACATCCGGGTACTGGATCATATTATAGTGAGTGATGAGGGGTATTATTCGTTTGCTGATGAAGGAAGGATTTGAAAGTTGCGGGTTGCGGGTTGCGGGTTGCGGGTTGCGGGTTGCGGGTTGCGGGTTGCGGGTT
>JAKPSI010000125.1 GCA_029555415.1 Bacteroidota bacterium
TACCACCTATGAACTCGTCAAAATGACCGTAGACCCGGCTTACCGGGGAAGGGGCATCAGCAAAATACTGCTCGATACCTGTATCCAAAAGGCACGTGAACTGGGAGCCACGCGACTGATCCTCTATTCCAACAGTCAGCTCACCACCGCACTCCGTTTATATGAACAATACGGCTTCCGGCATATTCCGGCCACCGGCGCCCCCTTTTTAACGGCGGATGTAAAAATGGAATTATCTTTATCGCCTAATCCCTGAACATGGCAACCTCCATCATTTCTGTAAAGAACCTCGTGAAAGATTACGGCAATTTCCACGCCGTGAAAGGCATTTCCTTTGAAGTGCATGAAGGGGAGATCTTCGGGCTGCTGGGTCCCAACGGCGCCGGCAAATCCACCACACTCGAGATCATCGAAACCCTGCGCGAAAAGACCAGCGGCGAAGTGATCGTGGATGGTTATGATCTGGATAAACAACCCGCCGAGATCAAAAAGATCATCGGCGTACAATTGCAGACCAGCGGATTTTATCCCGGCCTCAACCTCGTACAGCTGATCGAACTCTTCTGTGGTTTGTACAACCGCAATGTGGATGCGATGGAACTGCTGGATATGGTGAACCTCCGCGATAAAGCCAAATCAAAAGTGAAGGAACTGAGCGGCGGACAAAAACAGCGCTTCTCCGTGGCCACCACACTGATCAATGACCCCCGCATCATTTTCCTGGATGAACCGACCACGGGCCTCGACCCGCAGGCGAGGCGCAGTCTCTGGGAACTGGTGAAGACCATCCGCGAACGCGGCACTACGGTCATCATTACCACACACTACATGGATGAAGCGGAATATCTGTGCGACCGTGTCGCGATCATCGACTCCGGCAATATCGTAGCCATGGAAACACCCGATAAACTGATCGATAATCTGGTGGCATCCGGATTCGAAAGGCCGAAAGAGATGAAACTCGCCAACCTGGAAGATGTATTCATCAAGCTGACCGGCCACTCCTTACGAGAAGAATAATTTTATGAGTATACAAGACAAATTAAAAAGTTTTATGAGCGGAAAGATCGACAAGGAAAAGCAAGCGGGTGTTGAATTCCTCGCTGCCAACAAAACGAAAGAAGGTGTACAGGAACTGCCCGAAGGCATCCAGTACCTCGTGATCAAAGAAGGCACCGGTAACTCACCGAAACTGACACAATCCGTGAAGGCGCACTACAAAGGCAGTCTGCTGGATGGTAAGGAATTCGATAATTCCTTCAAACGCGGTCAGCCCTTCAGTGCACCGTTACTGCATCTTATCAAAGGCTGGCAGATCGCGCTGCCCCTGATGAAAGAAGGCAGTCACTGGCGTTTGTGGATCCCTTCGCATCTGGCGTATGGCGACAGCGGCGCGGGCGGCAGCATTCCCGGCGGTGCCACACTGATCTTTGAAGTGGAACTCATTGAAGTCTTAAAATAATTCCCATGTCCCAATTCAGCGCGGATCCCAGTTATCCCATCGGCAAGTATGAGCCGCAGCCATTCTCTATTGAACAGAAAGTGGAATGGCTTTCCGATCTCAAATTCCTGCCGCTGCAGCTCGAAGCCGCTATCCAGAACCTGGATGAAGCACAACTGCAAACGCCTTACCGTGACGGTGGCTGGACGGTCCATCAGCTGGTGCACCATATCGCCGACAGTCACATGAACGCGTATATCCGCTTCAAACTGGCACTGACGGAGGAGAATCCCACCATCAAAACTTACGAAGAACAGTTATGGGCCGATATGCATGATGTGCAGAAACTGCCCGTCAATGTATCCGTCACCTTATTGCACGCGCTGCACCTGCGCTGGCATGAGGCGCTGAAGGATGTGCAGGATGATGACTGGAATAACCGCACTTTATTTCATCCCGGGATGAACAAGACCCTGCGTCTCTGGTTCATGCTCGGATTGTATGCCTGGCACGGCCGTCATCACGTGGCCCATATCAACCGCCTGCGTGAACAAAAAGGCTGGCGATAAAAGATCCAAACTATGAATGAACCGAACGAGTGGAAAGTACTTTCTTCGAAATACATCTTTCAGGACGACTGGTGCCGCCTGCGCCAGGAATCATACCAAACGCCTTCCGGTAAGATCGTTGAACCTTACTACGTGTATGAATTTCCCGACTGGGTCACGGCCTTGCCTGTTACGCGTGAAGGCAAAGTGATCATGATCCGTCAGTACCGCCATGCCATCGGCCATGTTTGTCTCGAACTGCCCGGTGGTTGTGTGGATGCAGGAGATACCGATATCGCGGCGGCCGCTGCCCGTGAACTGAGAGAAGAAACCGGCTACGCGTTCGATACCATCACCAGTCTCGGTATCATTTCCCCCAATCCCTCCACGAATAATAACCTCATGCATATCTATCTCGCCACTGGCGGGGTAAAAGTGGGGCAGCAGCAATTGGACGACAGTGAAGAGATCGAAGTGGTGGAGATGACGATAGATGAACTGAAACAGGCGTTAAGAGAGAACAAGATCGAGCAGGCGATGCATGTGGCCTGTATCTTTTATGCGCTGGAAAAACTCAATGCGCTTCAATACTGACCTCACCGGCCAGGAAAACACTTCCGCAAACAAGGATCAGGTCCTTTTCATGTGCCTTGCCCAGCGCGGCTTTCAGGGCCGTATTCACATCAGGATATGTCTGGCCTTCCAGTCCGTGCGCAT
>JAKPSI010000003.1 GCA_029555415.1 Bacteroidota bacterium
GTCCTCCCCGCGTATGTAGAACTGCTGGGAGCAGGCATTGAGACAGTAAAAAAGGGCAAACAATATGGTGCAAGCGGACTTCAAGGGCAAATCGTCCGTATAAATTACAAAAATTATACCCGTTAACCCAATCCTTATACCAGCTGGTAGATCTCTTTCAGGTTTCGTCCCAGGCCATCATAGTCCAGTCCGTAGCCCACAACGAATTTATTGGGGATCTCAAAACCCGTGTAATCCGGATGCAGCGGGTATTGTGTGGCTTCTTTTTTATGCAGCAGTGTCGCGATCTTAAGGGACCGGGGTTGCTGGTGTTTCAGTTTCGGGAGAAAATGGTGCAGTGTCTTTCCGGTATCCACGATATCCTCAACGATGATCACATCCTTTCCGAAAAGGTCCTCTTCCAGTCCGATCGAAGTGACCACCTTCCCGGTCGACTTCATGCCTTTATAAGAAGCCAGTTTGATGAAGCAGATCTCCGCTTCGATGTCCAGATTCTTGAACAGGTCCGCCGCGAACATGAATGACCCATTCAGGATGGCGATGAATAAAGGCTTGGTGCCAGCATAATCACGGTTGATCTCGGCAGCCAGTTCGCGGATACGCGACTGGATCATTTCATCTGAAAGATAGGTTTCGAATTGCTTATCCTTTACCGTAATGACTGCCATGACCTTTTATTTATAGATTTTAAGTTGCTGCCCGCTTTTCAGATCATATCCGGACAGGTTATTCCATTTCACAATATCGGCAATTTGTACCTGGAATCGTTTTGCGATCGCATAGATGGTTTCTTTCGGCAGCACCGTATACACGATCGGGCTGGCCGTGTTATTTACAGGCTTGCTGGTATTCCATGCATAATTCTCTTTCAGCATCAGTACCGGCGCATGATCCGCTTTGGCGCGGAGATTCAGCATCTCGCCCACAGCTGGTTTCTGATCCGCGCTGATCAGGTTATACTCCAGCAGGCTTTCCAGCCTCAATGCTTCTTTCTGTGCAATATCATGCAAACTCTCCCCGGCTTCTACTTTATGAAATTCATGATCCCCCGTTTTCCTTTTACGCTGCAGATAAATGAGACGGTCCTTATCCACGAATTCTGTTTCCGGAAGATCGTTGAATTCAAATACCCTGGCAAGCGACAAATTGTTTTGCGTTGCGATACTGAGATAAGATGTGCCTTTACTTACATACACGACCGGCGTTTCATTGATCCGGAAAACCCCACCCGGATATGCAGGTGCCGGCATCGTGATGGGCGCGATCACCATCGGAGCCTTTTGTTCGTCGTCCCGGGCATGCTGCTGATCGTCACTCTTCACTATGGGCTCTTCGATCACTTTTGTGCCGGACGTTATAATAGCCGGCGCAGGTTTATTGATGGTTTTTACTGGCGGGTCCTGACGAACCGGCTCTTCTACCGGTTGCTGAATATTCGTTGGAATGGGCTCCGAACTGATCACGGTACGCGGCAAAATTTCATTCCCCTTCCCCATCGCGATCAGGGTATAATCCTCCAGATTATAATCCTCGATCAGCTTGATGATGATCTGCGGATACTTCGGATTGGTCGCATACCCGGCGCGCTTCAATCCATTCGCCCAACCTTTGTAATCGGTCGGTTCCAGATTGAACAGAAAAGAGTAACGCGGACTTCCTTTCAGGAAATTGGAATGATCCCGGTAAGAATCCTCAGCAGAAGGATATTTCCGGAAACATTCCTGCCTCAGGTCATCATCATGTCTTACGGATTCTCCTTTCCAGTCAGACTTACACTTGATCCCAAAATGATTATTGGATGAAAGTACCAGATCACTGGTACCCGCTGATGTTTCATGGATCCCCTGTGCCAGTTTCACTGCCGCAGGCACACCAGTGCGTTGCATTTCCCTGATCGCAACATCTTTATACGTATCGATATAGGTCCGGATCACATCCGGAGACTGCGATATTGCCTGAATGGAAATAAATGAAAGGAATACGAGAACAAAAAGCCTGTTTTGCATGGGATGGTTTTTATGATTTCCGGAGCAGGTACAACCCGTCACGGACCGTCAGCACCAGTTTTTCAATATCACTTCTGTTATTAATATAATCATTGAAGGCCTGAATACCTTTCGCACTCTTGCCTTTGGGTTCCGCTTCCAGCACCTGGCCGTGGAACAAAATATTATCCGCTAAAATAAAGCCGTTTGTCCGCACACGCGGAAAAACAAGGTTAAAATAATCGATGTAGGCCGGTTTATCCGCGTCTATGAACACCAGGTCCCACGATTCATCTATAACGGGAATGATGTCCTTCGCATTGCCACAATGGGATATGATCTTTTTACCATGTGGGGACCTGTCAAAATAAGACCTTGCCAGTTGCACATCCGCTTCCCGGATATCAATAGTGTGCAGTTGGCCGTCATCCGTCAGGCCTTCCGCCAGACACAATGCGCTGTAACCGGTAAAGGTGCCGATCTCGAGGACCCTGCGCGGACGGATCATTTTACTGATCATCTGCAGCAGTCCGCCCTGCAGGTGGCCGCTGAGCATATTGGGGTCGGCATGTTGTGTCAGTGTGAACTCCGCGATCTCGCGCAGCAGGTCATTCTCCGCAGTTGTATAGCGCTCCGCATAGGCCTGTACCAGAGGATGGATGAGTTCCACGTTGATTTTTTGCAAAGATAATTTCTCAGGCCCGTACTGCCCGCAAAGTGCCGGCAGATTTACGGGATATGAACCATAATCCCGCGAACGTCAGAATACCATTGATGAGGATCAGTTCATTACCGATCTTGTAACCGCCAAAGATGCTCTCTGACAGTGCATTCAGGCCGATCGACATGTGCAATTTCTTTTCATACCACTCCGGACTACTGAGTACATCAATGCCTAATGCAAGCAAAGGCGCAATGATACAAACGGCCCAGATGAGCTGATCGTTCAGTTTGCGTTTGGTCAGGATACCAAAAGCGAACATACCAAGCAAAGGACCATATGTGATACCAGCGAATTTGAGGATGAAATCGATAATGAGTTTATCATTGACGGCTTTATAGATCAGCACCATGATGAAGAAGATGAATGCGAAACTGAAGTGGACCTTCAGCCTAGTCCTCCGTTTGGCTTTTTCAGCCGCCGCGGGATCAGCATATAATTCAGCTTTCCCGGCTTTGTTCATGCCCAGGATATCGATACAGAAACAGGAGGTCAGTGACGTGATGGCACCATCCACACTCGGGAACAGCGCCGAGATCAGCGCAATGATGAAGATCACACCCAGCGATTTGCTGAACGCGTCACTCAGCGCCAGTGTCGGGAAAAGATCATCCGGCGCGGCTGTAATGCCTTTGGAACCGGCATAGAGATACAATACACCACCGAGGACCAGGAACAGCAGATTCACGATCATCATTACGATGGTGAATGTCATGATATTCTTCTGTGAATCACGCGGTGTTTTCACACTGATGTTCTTCTGCATCATTTCCTGATCAAGACCGGTCATGGCGATGGCAATGAACATACCACCCAGGAGGTGCTTCATGAAGAATGAGGGCGAGTTCACATCCGTGTTGAATACTTTAGTGTAACCCTTCGCCTGCATCATGGACCAGGCACCGGAGAAATCAGTGCCGAGGGTCTTAACGATCACAATGATACAGACGACCAGCCCCACCAGCATACCGGTGGTTTGTAAAGTATCGGTGTAAATGATCGTCTTCACCCCACCTTCAAAAGTGTACAGGAGGATCATCAGCAGGATGACCAATGCCGTTACTTCAAAGGGGATATGCATTTTATCCAGGATGAAGATCTGTAATACATTAATGACAAGATATAACCTGGCGGTTGCGCCTACGATCCTTGACAGGATAAAGAAAAAGGCACCCGCCTTATGCGCATTCACACCCAGCCTTTGTTCCAGATAGGTATAAATGCTGGTCAGATTCATTTTATAATACAACGGGATCAGAATGAAAGCGATCACCGCATAGCCAAAAAGATAGCCCAGCACCACCTGGAAATAATAGAAATTACCCGTTCCCACACCACCCGGCACACTCACGAATGTTACGCCCGAGAGGGATGTACCGATCATTCCGAAGGCCACCAGCATCCAGTTACTGTTCCGGTTCCCGATGAAGAAGGAATCATTATCGGAATTACGGGAGGTATACCAGGCCACACCCAGTAACAAAAGGAAATAACCAATGACAAAACTGAACAGAATTGCGGGACTCATACAGGTTGCTGTTTGATGAAGCTGCCAAAAATAAGGCAGGAACTGATTTTGAAGATAAACAAATTTGTTTTCCCTTTGCCGGTAATTACATCAACATGAAAATTCATTCACTTGCGGTATTCTGCGGCTCACATGAAGGATTGAATCCTGTGTTCAAATCAGATGCGATCGCGCTGGGAAAGCTGCTCGCACAACAGCAGATCACATTGGTGTACGGCGGTGGCAATGTCGGCCTCATGGGCGCTATCGCCGATACGGTCATGGAAGCAGGTGGCAAAGTGACCGGGGTGATCCCTTCTCTGCTGCTGGACTGGGAACGCCAGCATACCGGCATCACCGAACTGATCGTAACCGATGATATGCATTCCCGCAAACGCACGATCTATGAAAAAAGCGATGCGGCGCTCGTCCTGCCCGGCGGATTCGGAACCCTCGACGAATTATTTGAAATGCTCACATGGAACCAGCTGTCGATACACGATAAACATATCTTCATCCTGAATTCAGGCGGATTCTATTCGCACCTGGTCGCCCACCTGGAACAAATGCGGAAAGAAAAATTCCTTTACGAAAAAGCGGATAAAAGTATCACCGTGATCAATGAACCGGCAGAACTATTGAAGCATCTGTAATGCAACTCAGCGCCCGCGGCCCTGCTGACCCTGGAACAAAGGCACCTGAATGCCTCCGCGGATAATAGGGATACTGCGGCCGTAGTTATCAGTATAAGGCGAATTCACATCACCCGATACATCGAATAATACGGACAGATAATAGAACGGTGCGCCACCGCGGCCATATCTTCCGGAGGTATATCCACCACCTAACAGTGTGCTGTTCGCTTCATTTTTATACCTGCTGATCACATCACCCGTTGCAGGAATAAATTTTTCACGCAAAAAATTATGCTCTAACTGAGCCTGCAGGAAAATGAACCGTACCGGATACAACCGAAGGAACGCGCCGCCACCGTAATTGGTCTGACGCAGCTTATCGTTGAACACATTATTATAATCCCGGTAAGAAGTATAATTATAATTCACCACCAGTCCAAGGTCCAGCCAGTTCGTGGCGCTGTAACCGAATACCGGACTTCCGCCGACACCAAATGTATTGTTGTAGAACGCCAGGGAAATGCTTCCGCCTGTGAACAGATTCTCTTTTTTGAATCCCTTCTTTTCTTCTTCGTCTTCTTCTTTGCTTCCCTGTGCGGAGAGGTTACCGGCCAGGATCAGCAGGAACAGGCCGGAAAAGATCATTTTCTTCATGGTAAAAGGTTTTAGTCAGCCAGGTCGAATATCTTCCCGGCATTTAAGATATTATTCGGGTCAAACCCTAACTTGATGGCTCTCATCAGCCGAAGGTTGGCTTTATCGAACACGATATCTGTGAAACTTTTCTGAATTAATCCGATCCCGTGCTCCGCGCTGATCGTTCCGCCCAGACTATGCACCAGTTCGAACAATTCCCGCAGCACTTTATTCATCGGCTCATTGCCATAACTGTTAGGTATGCCCTGCTTCCGGATCCTGACGTGCAGGTTGCCGTCACCGGCATGCCCGTAACAGACCACCTCAAAATCATGTTTCACGCCCAACGCTTTCACACCTTTGATCAGGGCGGGTAATTCCGCACGAGGCACCACAGTGTCTTCTTCAATGGTGAAGCCGATCGATTTCACTGCTTCCGCAGCCCTGCGGCGAAGTTTCCACAATTCCGTTTTCTGCGCGGCATCCTCCGCGAAATAGATCTCACCGATATCATACTGCGTGAGCAGGTTGCCGATTGACTCCATCTCACTCATCAATACATCCATGTTATTGCCATCCACTTCAATGATCAGATGTGCTGCCGTATCATCCGTGATCGGCACCGCGGTACTATCCACGAACTTACTCACGAATTTCAGCGCATTGATCTCCATCAGTTCCATGGCGCTTGGCGTGAATCCCGCACGGAAGATCGCACTCACCGCTTCACCGGCCTGCTCCAGGTCACGGAACGGCACCAGCATCAGCAATTCAAAGGTTGGGAGCGGGATCAGTTTCAGCACGATCTTCGTCACAATACCCAGCGTTCCTTCACTACCCACCACCAGTTGTGTCAGGTTATAACCCGTAACATTCTTCAGCACATTCGAACCCGTCCTGATGATCTCGCCTGTCGGCAATACCATTTCCAGGTTCAGTACATAATCCTTCACCACGCCGTATTTCACGGCCTTGGGTCCGCCGCTGTTTTCTGCGATATTACCACCGATGAAACAGGAGCCGCGGCTGCTGGGATCCGGCGGATAGAACAATTTCTTTTCCTTCACCGCTTCCTGCAACACTTCCGTGATCACTCCCGGTTCGGTCGTCACCTGCAGATTACGTTCGTCGATCTGCAGGATGCTGTTCATTCTTTCTGTCGATAACAACACACCTCCCAGATGCGGCAATGCGCCGCCGCTGAGGCCCGTACCGCCACCCCTTGGCGTGACCGGTATCAGATGGGCATTACAGATCTTTAAAATAGCACTGACCTCCTGAGCGGTGCGGGGTTTAACCACCACCTGCGGTAAATAATGCAGATTCTCGGTTTCATCATGCGAGTAATAATTCAGTGTCTCTTCGTCCACGAATACATACTGCGCACCCAAAATTTCTTTGAAGGCTTCTATGTGTTCAACACCAAGTGCAGATGGGCTGGTTTTCTCCATGCTTGTCTTTTAAATTCCAGCCGCAAAAATCGGAATAATCAGCCAGAAGAAACCCGCTACAGGCCTAATTTTTGAAATTGGGACACATCGACTCACGGCGGTTGCCCAGATAGCGGTCGAATGCCCCTTCCCGGATCAGGGAAAACTCGAAGGCTCCGCGTCCATTATTGTAAGTTTTGAGTGTGGACATCGTCGCATCATAGGTGAACGTGAAGGAATAATCCTTCAGGCCCAATCCGATCATAGGGATGATGGATTCTTTCAAACGGTAATACGCACCCGCGATCAGAACCTTTTCACCGTCACCGGATAAGTTATAATGCAGGTTGGCACCGGCCACTACTTCCCACGATTTACTCATCAATGAAAAATAAGCATTCGGATTCACGATCACCTGATCGTTCATTTTGAAACTTCCGTTCAGGAAGCCGGTATAACGGACCGGAATGCGGTTGTCGATCGCAGGATCGGAATTGAAGAAGGACTCTTTCGGACGGTTCACATGCATCGCCGAAAAACCGGCATTCATGTACGTATTATTGTCCGGGAAGTAAGCATAGTTCATGCCCACCTGGATATCCGCATAGTTGATATTGTTCGTATTCAGGATCGCGGAAGTCGGCAAATGGTTATCGAAGAATTTCCCGTCAAACTGATCCGGAAATTTCAGATTGGATACATTGATCTGTTTATTGACCCACCCCAGATTGAAACCCAGACTCAGCAAACTGCCCGCGTTCAGCATCTGATGATACGCTACCGATCCATACACTTTGGTGGAGGTCAGGTTACCACTGCCTGCCACATCACGGAGCAGCACACCACCCGCACCGAGCCATCCGGTATTCTCTTCACGTTGTCCGATCTTGACATCCCCGAACGCGCTCATGGTCTTGTAAGGTATCGCCATCACTGAAGACCACTGATTCCTGTAATTCACGCCCAGTCTGTAATCCCCCTCCGGCATGAAACCGGTATTGGCGGGATTGGTCAGCAAAGGCGAATTCATGAACTGGGAAAAATGCAGATCCTGCGCGAAGCTTTTCAGGCTGCACAGAAGGCCGGCACATACCGCGATGATGATCCTTTTCTTCATAAACACCTTTTTATCTGCTTAACGAATTAACGTGATATCTCCTTTACGGGAAGCTTTTGTTCCATCAAAGAATTCCACTTCCAGTGTATACGCGTACACATCCATGGGCTGCAATACCCCTTTTACCTTCCCATCCCATCCATCAAAACGGCTGGCGGATTCGAATACTTTCTGCCCCCACCTGTTCCAGATGATGAATTTCATTTTGGCGATACCGAATCCCCGCACTTTCAGAACCGCATTCTCATTGCCACTGTTCGGCGTGAATGCATTGGGCACATCCACCAGCGGGATGATGGTGATCTTCACCTGCTGACAGGTACTGTCGGCGCAACCCGCGGCATTATAAGCTGTCAGACAAGTCTGGAAAGTACCGGTCTTGTTGAACTGATGCTGGATCGGCAAACGCGAAGCGGTACGTAACGTATCGCCATCACCGAATTCCCATTTGAACTGCACGGCATCTGCAGAGGAATTATTCGTGAATGTGATCGGAATATTATCCGGCACCGGATTCGGCGAATAGGTGAATGCCGCAGTTGGATTATTGAATACATTGATCATGAACCTTGTCGTATCCGTCAGGTTACAGGTATTCGGATCATTCGCCACTAACGTCACAATATAAGTCCCTGCCAGATTATAGGTATGTGTCGGACTGGTAGCAGTAGAAGTTCCACCATCCCCGAAATTCCATTCGAAACTCTGCCCGGCCTGTGACGTGTTTTCAAATACCGCCTTGTAAGGGGCACATCCAATGGGCGGTGTTTTGAACTGCGCCTTCACCAATGAAGCCACACGCACCACCTGTGTGATCGAATCAGGTGCATTACAATATGAGGTATCCGGAAGGATCAGTTTCACAGTATAGGTACCCGGACCGGCATAGTTATGGAACACAGGCGCAGGACCAGAAACGACCCTCGGTGATCCATCACCGAAATCCCAGATGAAGGATTGCGCCGTAAAGGGTTTCGAAGGAGGCGCCACAGAATTATTATCGAACCGGTACTTGAACTGATCACACGGCAATAGTTTAACCGGATTGAACGCCAGGTTGGC
This sequence comes from Bacteroidota bacterium, assembly GCA_029555415.1. GTDB lineage: Bacteria > Bacteroidota > Bacteroidia > Chitinophagales > Chitinophagaceae > JAKPSI01. The sequence continues at coordinate 9,094 of JAKPSI010000003.1, forward strand.
GATCAGATCACCTACTTTGATATTCAGATAGGAAGTATCCCGCACATTACAAGTATTCGGATCGATCGCTACCAGCATCACCCGGAATAATCCAACTGTATTATACGTATGTGAGATCGAAAAATTATTGGTCGGAACCGTCGGAGAGCCATCACCGAAATTCCATTCATAACTCACCGCGTTCCTTACCGTATCAATGAAAGTCACCGTAAGCGGCAAACATCCGGCCGTATCCCGTGGCACGCCACCAATGGCTGATTGCACACCTGCACCCACGCCGGCAAGATTCAATGCGATCTTAACCATCGTCAGGTTACAGTTCGGTGAATTATTCGAAGTAGACCAGGCACCGGGCGTTGTACTGTTGGGGAAAATTGCGGGACTACCCAATTTACAGTTACCGCATATGGCTTGATAAATGACCCCATTCTTGTCAAACCGGCTCGTACCACCATCCACGTGATCACATCCGCCCTGTGCGATCGAGTTGGTTTCTCCAAAGAAACTTCCGTACAACTGACCCTGCGCATCACGCTTCAATACGAAAAAATACAGGTCCTTACCATCTGTTGTGCTTTTGATCGCATCCGGTGTCACCGGAAGTCCGTTCGTGCCTGCGCTGTTGAATCCATTAGAGTTAAAGAAGAAACCACCCCAGCCTGAAATATAAACGTTCTCACATTTATCGACCAGGAATGCGATGGGAGAAATATTGGGAGTGGCAGAACCGGTACCAAAGACCGTGGAGTAAACCCAGGCACTCAGATCCGGCTGCAATTTCGCGATGAATTGTTTGCTGTTTGCATTGCTATACGGTGCATTTACAACCGGCCAGTCGCCCGTTGTCTGCCCCATCACATAAGGGTAACCATGCGCATCGAACTGCACACCGAATACCTGATCAACATCGATCGTTCCCAAATAGGTGGAATGCAAGACCGTATTACCATTATTAGTGATCTCCGTGACATATCCGTCGATCGATCCTTTATACGCTGGTTGTAATGCGCCGACTTCAGATCCATGGAAAAGATCCGCACTTTCGGTACCGCCCGCAACATAAATATTGCCTGCAGGACTCAGCGACAACACATATGCCGCATCGTTTTCCGAGCCCCCTAAAAAAGAAGAGAATAAAACCGTATTCAGACTGGGGTCAAGTTTGATGACCACACCATCCTGATTCCCTCCGGCCGTTTTCTGGAATGCGTTTGCTGTTACAGGGAACTGTGTATTGACAGCTCCTGCTGTTGACTGTGTGGAAGATGCCACATAAATATTTCCGGCAGCATCCAGGATCACTTCACTGCGCCCGTCATCACCATAGTTCCTTTGCAGTGACTGCAACCCGCGTGTTACAGAAATATTCACCCCATCATCTCCAGTACCACCGATCTTACGGGAACCGATCAAACCGGTACCGGTTGCATTCAGTTTTGTAACAACGATATCAAATCCTCCCCCCTGCCCGTATTGACCGGCCGGAGTTATGATCGGATAATTCGTGGAACTCGTGCGACCAGCCAGGATCAGTTCACCGGCACTGTTCACAACCAGACTATGCGGTTGCTCATTACCGGATCCTCCGATATAAGTGGCATATACACGGTTGTTTCCGGAAGGCGTGAGCTTGATGATACCGATATCGATAGGTCCCGTATCGGACCCTGCTGTACTACCACCCTGAAAAATGGTTTGAAAAGCACCGGGAGATGTCGGGAATGCTCCATTATCGAATACGATACCGCCGCCATACATGGCACCATCAGGACCATAGGTTGCAGTGAAGCCCCAGTTATCCGCAGTACTGCCGGAGAAGGAACAGAAGATCAGGGTGGGGTCGATGACCAGTGTTTTTGTACGGTCATAATCCTTGATATCGAATCGCACTACATTATCCTTTACCACATATTTACAATTCACTTCACGGCGACCTTTATCCTCCGCCTGATAAGTATAGGGATATGCTTCTTTCAATTCACCCACTGAAGTTGCAACCACCAGTTCTTTATTCCTTACCACAACACGGTCCGCGCCGGTATATTTGAATGCGATCTTTGAGATATCCGCGCCCGGGACAGCGATGAGATCATATTTCAGGAAACCGTTATCAGTATAGTACCGCATATCGATACCCGGATAAAGATTCTGCACGGAGATGGTCTGGAAAATATGACAATCGCCCGCCCATTTGGACGGATCATTTCCAATGAAGTAATTATTGTAGGTAGGAAGGGATTTATCAGGTGCATTCTTCGCCACCGGATTCGCCCCCAGGAAATCGACATGATATGCATGGGAACGAAGAACGATCCTGTCGGTGGCCTTCACCGGTTCGCCCTGCTGATTCTGTCCGTGTAAAAAACGGGCTACCATCGCAAGGTCCTGCGGATTATGCTGCAGCACCGTGAACCCGCCCTGACGGATAAAGAAGGCACCACCATCCACGATCCCTTTGTATTGCACCCGGCTGTCCCACTGCCCTTTATTTTCAACGAATTCAATGTTACTATGATTCTGCGCCACCGAAGAAAGGGCGGAAAAAAGCAGGGTGAAAAGCAGTAACTTTTTCAGGGTGAAATTATTTAGATTAAAATAACGATTTTTTCCGGGTTTCGGTTCTGATGCCATTGTTAAGAATTTCCCATTGATGAACACTTAGGTCCGGATTTTCCGGACTTAATGCACTCAGGATCAGGAAATCTTGCTCCAGGCCAGTTTCCCTTTCTCCTGCCGCAGGAATTGTTTCAGCTGCAAATTTTCGGCCGAACCCAGTTCCGGGTCCTTTTCCAGGATATCAGCTGCCAGATTTCTGGCCAGATCCAGCAAATCCCGGTCTTGGACCAGACTTGCCAGCTTAAAGTTTAACTCACCACTCTGCCTGGTTCCGGCAATATCACCGGGCCCCCTTAGCTCCAGGTCCTTTTCTGCGATCTCGAAGCCGTTCTGGGTGCTGACCATGATGTTGATGCGCTCTTTCGCGTCATTACCCAATTTGGATCCGGAAAGCAGGATACAATAACTTTTCTCCGCCCCCCGGCCCACCCGGCCCCTCAACTGATGCAGTTGGGATAACCCGAATTTTTCCGTACTCTCGATCACCATCACCGAAGCATTCGGTACATCCACCCCCACTTCGATCACGGTCGTGGAGACCAGGATCTGCGTATCCTTTTCCTTGAACCGTTTCATGTTCAGTTCCTTTTGCTCATGCGGCTGCCGGCCATGCACCATGCTGATCCAGTATTTCGGTTCCGGGAAATATGCTTTCACATTCTCATATCCCTTCATCAGATTTTCATAATCCAGTTTCGCACTTTCTTCAATGAGCGGGAAAATGATATAGATCTGTCTTCCCTTTTCGATCTCCGCCCGGATGAAATCCATCACCTTCGACCGTTGTGATTCATAACGGTGAACCGTAGTGATCGGCTGCCTGCCCGGCGGTAATTCATCGATCACACTGTAATCAAGATCACCATATGCGGTCATCGCCAGTGTGCGCGGGATCGGAGTAGCTGTCATCACCAGCACATGCGGCGGTACTTTGGCCTTTCCCCATAGTTTGGCGCGTTGTGCCACGCCGAAACGATGCTGTTCATCAATGATGACGATGCCCAGATTTTTGAATTGAACGACATCTTCGATGACAGCGTGTGTACCCACCAGGATCGGCAGACTGCCATCGGCCAATGCCTGTAGAATTATTTTACGGGGTTTTGCTTTAACGGAACCGGTCAGTAATTCCACCGGCACATCCATATTACTGAGCAAACGGCTCAGCGTTGCAAAGTGTTGCTGCGCAAGGATCTCCGTCGGTGCCATCAGGCAGGCCTGATAACCGTTATCAACAGCGAGTAACATCGTCAGTAATGCCACGATCGTCTTACCGCTGCCCACATCACCCTGCAAAAGACGATTCATCTGATGACCTTTAGCGGTATCGGTTCGTATTTCACGCAATACCCTCTTCTGCGCGTTGGTCAGTTCGAATGGTAAATGATCTTTATAGAATGTATTGAATACATCACCCACTTTATCGAATACCACTCCTTTGGAATAACGATGACGCTCACTCCGCAATAATCCCATCCGCAACTGCGCGATGAAGAACTCTTCGAATTTCAGTCGTTTCACAGCAGATTCATGCTGCGAAACAGAGGAGGGGAAATGGATCTGCTTGTATGCCTGAAAGCGATTGACCAGATCCAGTTGTTTCAAAACAGGTTCCGGAATATTCTCCGGCACATCCCGCTCCGTGAGCATCGTGAATAACGTAAAACTCAGTTTGGCCAGTTGCCGTCCGCCCAAACCCCGCGCCTTCAATTTTTCAGTGGTGGGATAAACCGGTTCCAGAAAATCCTTGCCATCCGCTTTTGACGGCGTATAGATCTCGAACTCCGGATGCACGATCTGCGCCTGCCCCTGATAGAACCCAACACGTCCGTACACCAGATAAGCCTGACCGATCTCCAGTGATTTCTGCACCCAGTTGATGCCCTGGAACCAGGTCAGTTCCATTTCGCCGGACTTATCCCGTAGCGTAGCTACCAGCCGTTTCCCCGCTTTTTGTCCGATCAGTTCCAGACTATGCAGATTCCCGGCTACCTGAACGAATGGCTGTCCGCCCAACGGATCGAACTGGGGTTTGATCTCTCCGATCGGACTGATCCTCGTTTTATCGATATGCCTATACGGGAAATGTTCCAGCAGATCACGGAAAGTGAAAATATTGAGTTCCTTTTTCAGCAGTTCCGCACGCTGGGGACCCACACCTTTCAGGTACTCAACAGGACTGGTCAGTATATGATTGACGGAGGAGATAAGTTCGCTTTCCGCAAATTTAAAAGAAAGCGCGCAGGTTGTCTGGTTCATTCAACGGCTTGCCGGAGTGATTTTTCCCAGAGAACACTGTATTTGCCTCCCAGATACCGGAAAAAACCCTTGAGCAGGCAATAATTCATGAAGACGAAATAAAAAGGAATGGTCAGCAAGCCCGCTTTTTTTCCGGCACTTACCAGCATCCAGCCCGGAATGGTAGCCGCGTAAAAAACGGTTTGAAACCAAAAGAATATCATGTACAGCTGGTCATGTGCTGAAAAGGCGAGGACAATACTGGAGCCATAGGTGAGCAACAGGAAAGGACCCGCATACCAGCGCAGCAATCGCCTTGTGAAATATTGAAAGACGAGACGGGGTTGTTTAAAAAAACGCGAACAGACATGAAGGATCTGAGCCGCCTGATAGGCTCCTGTTGCAATACGCACTTTCCTTTTCCCCTCTTCCCGCAATGTAAGTGAAGGCGCTTCCGTGGCATAGGCTCCCGGCTCATACGCGATCCGGTGTCCGCCCATACAGATCCGCATGGAGATCACAAAATCATCCAGGATGATATCATCTTCAATACCGGGGAATAATTCCGTACGAATGGAGAACAGTTCCCCGGATGCACCGATCACGGTATAAAAAACGGCATCCTGTTTTTTCAGGAAGGATTCATACTGCCAGTAAAGCCCTTCCGCCTGACCAACTGCGGATAACTGTTCAGCACTGAGGATCTTCTTCTCTCCCGCAACTGCTCCGATACCCGGGTCATCATAGTGCTTCAGCATGGCAAGGATACAATCCGGATTGAGCATGGTATTGGCGTCGCTGAACACAACCAGCGGCGTACGGACCTCTTTCATCGCCCGGCTGATGGCGGCTGATTTCCCTTTTCGCATGGCTTCATGTAGCACATCAACACCAGTGTATTTGCTTACCAATTCAAATGAACCATCCGTTGAACCATCGGTGACGATCAATATCCTCAATGACCCCTTCGGATAATTCAGTGCCAGACTGTTTCTGATCTTACTGTCAAGAACAGCGGCTTCATTATAAGCGGCGATGATGAGTGTAACATCCGGCAAGGCTGATTTTTGAGAAGACCTTTTTGTTCCACTAAAAATGGATGCAATGGCATTAAAGATGAACAGAATGCCTCCATAACCCGCATAGCAGAAGAAAAGCAGGCCCGAACTGATCCAGAATATGTAATAATATACTGCCATGCCGCAAAAAAGGAAAATTAACTCATTCCCGCGGAAAGCCCGCAAATGAGGCCCTGACAAAATAATACAGCGTCCCTGCAATAAAAAATTCCTTGCCTTTTAGGCATTTTACCGCTATTTTTAAGTTCACCTTTACCGAACGACAAACCACTTCATCGATGAAAGGCCTCCACCTCCTGCAGATCAACCTGTACTTACATGAGTACAAGTTCGCCCTGTTCAGTTTCGTGACAGCCTTTGTAGTTACACTCATCACCATCCCTCCCATCATCCTGCTGATCCGCAAATACAAATTGTATGATGTGCCGGATGCGCGCAAAGAACATGTTACGCCTGTTCCCACCATGGGTGGTATCGCGATCATGGCGGGAATGATGGCCGCACTCTTGTTCTGGTTTCCCTTCTCCAATGAATTAGCGCTGATCTATTTCTTTTTCTCGATCGCAGTGCTCTTCGCGCTCGGGATCATGGATGACCTGCGCGATCTTTCCGCACGGTATAAATTCATCATTCAGATCGGCCTGGGTATACTCATCGCTCTATCCGGGA
>JAKPSI010000016.1 GCA_029555415.1 Bacteroidota bacterium
GGCCACTTCCTGCAGGGTGCCTCTTTTATTTTCTTCGAACATTTTGGTCAGTTCACGGCTCACGCTGCAATAACGTTCCGCGCCGAAATAAGTGACCAGTTCTTCCAGTGTCTTCACCAGCCGCATCGGCGATTCATAGAAGATAATGGTCCGTTCTTCTTCCGCCAGCTTCTTCAACAAGGTCATCCTTCCTTTTTTCGGAGGCAGGAATCCTTCAAACACGAAACGATTGGAAGGGATGCCGCTGTTCACGAGCGCCGGCACAAATGCAGTAGCACCGGGCAAACATTCCACTTTCACACCCGCGCGTATGCATTCCCTCACCAGCAAAAATGCCGGATCGGAAATGCCGGGTGTACCGGCATCGGTAACAACGGCCATGGTTTTGCCTGCTTGTAATTGTTCCACCAGGTGCGACAACACTTTATGCTCATTATGCTGATGATATGGTGAAAGCGGCTTATTGATCTGGTAGTGATTCAGCAGATGCGAGGTCGTGCGGGTATCTTCCGCCAGGATGAGGTCCACTTCTCCTAGCACGGCCAGCGCGCGCAGGGTGATATCTTTCAGATTACCGATGGGAGTAGGAACTAAGTAAAGCATGAGGGGCTGGTTCGCCGGAAGAGGTGATCATGAAAACCTCAGCTGACCGGCCGTTTTAGTTTACGCTCACTTCAAAATATTCCATGACCGGATTGGTCAGCAGTTTACGGCTGGCTTCTTCCGCGATCTGTTTGGCTTGTTCCGGTGAACCTGCGTTCACCTGCAGGGTGATGTTCTTTCCGATGCGTACATCTTCCACACCGCCAAGACCGAGATTGGCCAAACCGCCCATTACCGCTTTACCCTGGGGATCCAGTAACTCTTTCAGGGGCATCACTTTTATTTCTACTGTATAGGTCATGCTGCTTTATTTTTAAAGATCAAAGATACCAAAACATAGGCCAGTAAAATGACCGGCACCGCGATCCATTTTACCGTTACCGCGGCAACAATGGCAATGGCCACCAGGATGTATTTCGGCAGGTTTTCTTTCACACCCGCACTTTTGAATTTCAGACTGAGCAGGGGCAGGTTGCTGACCATGCCGTAGCTCAGGAAAACAATGATCCCGTAAAGGAGCCATTTATTCAGCATGATATCCTGAAGATCCATCTGCTGATAGAACATGATCAGTGGAAGCGAAGCGACCATCAGTCCTGCTGCAGGCGAAGGGATTCCCTTGAATGCAAAAGCCTGTTCCGCATCCAGATTGAATTTTGCCAGTCGCCATGCGGCTGCACAGGGCACCAGCAGAGCCGGCAACAACCAGATAACAGAAACATCCAGTCCGTCCACCTGACGTGCAAAACTCAGTCGCAGCAACTGATACATGATCATACCCGGCGCCACGCCGAAACTGACGAGGTCGGAAAGTGAATCAAGTTGCTTGCCCATTTCAGAGGTCGCTTTGAATAAACGTGCCACGAAACCATCCAGGAAATCAACAATGGCCGCCGCAAAAATGCAGAGCGCGCCCCAGGTGATCTTCTCCGGGAGACTGATATTGGGAAAACCCTGTCCGTCGACATACACGATCGACTCACCCGTTTGCAGGATGAAAATGATGGCCATACAGCCAAAGACCAGGTTGAGCAGGGTGAAAATATTCGGGACTTGCTTCATGCCGGAAAGATAAATTTTATTTTTTCATCAGCGCTTCGATCTCATCCGCTGTGATGGGTATGTTCTTAAAAAGATCCTTGTTACCGTTCTTCGTGATCCAGATATTATTCTCGATGCGGATACCCATTTGCTCTTCTTCGATATAGATACCGGGTTCCACCGTGAATACCATACCGGCTTTGATCGGCTCGGTACGCGTACCCAGATCATGTACATCCACACCCAGGTGATGGGAGATGCCATGGTACAGGTACTTGCGGTAAGCGCGGTTCTCCGGATCTTCATTCTTCACATCCGTTTTCTTCAGCAAGCCGATCTTCAGGAACTGCTGTGTCGCCTCCTCTCCCACTTTGTCCGTATAATCAATGATGCTGATGCCGGGCTTCAGTAAACTTTTGGCATAATCATGCAGATGCAGACAGGCATTGTAAACGGTACGCTGACGGCGAGTGAATTTTCCGTTCACCGGTACGGTCCTGGTCAGGTCCGCATTGTAGCCACCATACTCCGCGCCAAAATCCATCAGGATCAGTTCACCGTCCTTGCACTCCTCACTGTTGGAAACATAGTGCAGTGTCCGGGCACGGTCACCACTTGCGATGATACTGCCGTAAGCCGGACCGGTCGCGCGCTGACTTAAAAATGAATGGAAGATCTCAGCTTCGATCTCATACTCCATCACACCGGGTTTGATGAATTTCAGCAAACGGCGGAAAGTCGCTTCCGTGATATCGATCGCTTTTTGTAATACTTCCACTTCAAGTGCGGTCTTGATCCCACGCAGATCCTTCATGATGCGCGCAGCCCTTTCATACTGATGCAGAGGATAACGCGCCTGCATTTCATCGACAAAGCGGTAATCCCGACTGCGTACCAGATTGGCCTTGCGGTCGTTCTCATTCGTATCCAGGTAAATGGTATCCGCCAGATGGATCCAGGGTTGCAGTAATCCATCGATACTGTCGAGCCATACGATCGTTTTGATACCACTGGTATCCTGTGCTTCTTTTACACGCAGTCTTTTACCATCCCATTTTTCCTTGAGTTCATTGGGTCGTACCAGTACCAGCACTTCGCGGTACTTCGGATCCGGGTTATCAGGGAATAAAACAACCATGCTGTCTTCCTGAGTGATACCCGAAAGCCAGAAAAGGTCACTGTTCTGTTTAAAGGGATAAATAGCGTCGCCATTCACAGGCACTTCATCGTTACTTACGAAAATGGCGATCGAGTTCTTCTTCATCCGGGCGGTAAAACGCTCACGGTTCTGCACAAAAAGAGCGGAATTCAGAGGCAGGTATTTCATACCAAATGATTTAGGTGGCTAAAGATAACGAGCAAAGTCCGACCCGGGCCGGTAGCCTTAATAATCTTATAAAATCCTTTCAGATTTGGAATTTTTTCAAAAAAAATGGCCCCTTATTCAAAAGGGTCTAAACACCCTCCAAAATCCTGAACAGCAATCAATTTAACCCTGACCTTATTGGTCAGTTTTTAATGTGTCGAACTAACACTCGTTTGTATAAGCCGGGAATTGTTTTATACCTTTGCCGCTTCAACAAAAACCAGGCATATATGTCAGTACCAACGATCGCCATCCCTGTTGACAACCTTCGGAAACTGGGAATACGATACACAGAAAACGTTCATTATCAATTAAGTCCTGAAGAACTGGTGCAGGACACCCTTCGCTTAGGTCAGGGTGAACTGAATGATTCCGGTGCCCTCGTGATCCGGACCGGTGAATTCACCGGACGTTCGCCTAAAGACAAGTTCACTGTTAAAGACGAAACCACGGCCGACAGTATCCACTGGAATGAATTCAATATTCCGATGGAGCCCGCCCATTTCGATATCATTTTCAAAAAAGTGACCGACCACCTTGAACTGCTTCCTGAAGTATGGGTAAGGGATGCTTTCGCCTGTGCCGATCCCCGTTACCGCCTTCCGGTCAGGGTGATCACTGAAAAACCCTGGAACAATCTGTTTGCCTATAATATGTTCCTCCGCCCCACGGATGAAGAACTGGAAGATTTCAAACCCGGATGGCAGGTGATCGCGGTTCCCGGACTGAAACTGGACCCTGCCACTTGTGGTACACGACAACACAACGCGACGGTTGTTTCCTTCAAACACAAACTGATCCTCATCGCGGGTTCCGGTTATACCGGCGAGACCAAGAAAGGGATCTTCACGATCCTTAACTATATTTTACCGCATGAAAAGAATGTACTGAGCATGCACTGCAGTGCCAACTGCGGTAAGGATGGTGATACCGCCATCTTCTTTGGTCTCAGCGGTACCGGCAAAACAACATTGAGTGCGGACCCCAACCGTAAACTGATCGGTGATGATGAGCATGCCTGGACAGAAGATTCCATCTTCAACTTTGAAGGCGGATGTTATGCCAAGACCATCAACCTGACCGAAGAAAAAGAACCGGAGATCTTCAATGCTATCCGTCCCGGCGCGCTGGTCGAGAATGTCACGTTCTTCCCGGGAACGAACCGAATCAATTTTGATGACGCATCAATAACTGAAAATACACGTGTTTCCTATCCGCTGCATTTCATCAGCAACGCCATGGAGCCTGCGGTATCCGGACTTCCGAAGAATATCTTCTTCCTGACCTGTGACGCATTCGGTGTATTACCGCCGATCTCGAAACTCACGGCGGAACAGGCCATGTACCAGTTCATTTCCGGTTATACCGCGAAAGTGGCGGGTACAGAAGCAGGCGTTACAGAGCCCAAACCCACATTCAGTGCATGTTTCGGCGCACCATTCCTTCCGCTGCATCCGGGAAAGTATGCATCGATGCTCGGTAAGAAAATGACCGAGCACAAAGTGAATGTATGGATGGTGAATACGGGCTGGACCGGCGGACCATACGGGACCGGCAACCGTATGAAACTGAAATATACCCGCGCGATGATCACCGCGGCGCTGGAAGGACAACTGGAAAAAGCAACTTTCGAATCGCATCCTGTTTTTGGCATGGCGATCCCGACAAGTTGTCCCGGTGTACCTGATTCCATCCTGAATCCGGGCAATACATGGTCGGATAAAGATGCATACCTGGAGAAAGCGAAATACCTCGCAGGATTATTCGTGAAGAATTTTGAGAAATATGCCAGTGGCGTTGCACCTGAAGTGCTGGCCGCGGCACCCCGTAGCTGATACTAACTGCTGTACAAGAAGAAGCCCCCTGACTTTGATGTGAGGGGGCTTCTGTTATTTTATGGTATCAATGAAAAAGAACTTTCAATGAACCCCAGAAAGTTTTGAATATTTTTTCAGAGTCCGCATTCTCAAAATCATTATGGATCTCAACGATCACGATCCCCATTTTCCTGACTCCGTATGCCATAACAGTGAACTCTTCCCGGTCCTTGTCCATGGTGAGTACCGCTTTCTTACCTTTCAGCACCATCCCGTCGTTCAGCGTTTTTGTGATCGGGGATGTAGTGCCTTTGTACCCGGCAGCGATATCATCTTCAGTGATCTGTTTCAGCATGATGTCAACGACCATATCCGGATTGATGGTACTGTAGGTTTGCACCATGATGCCATTACCGGTGGCGGACATCAGCAGGATCTGATTGATATCCTCGTCGAGTTTGGTGGTGGATACGGAATACTCTGAAGGGTAGCTGAAGCTCACAAAATCATTCTTATAGGAAGACATTTCTTTCTTCGTGAGCTTAACCGGGATGGTTTGCCCGTTCTTCAGGCGCATAGTGGCGGATTCACCCAGAGAAAGATGGATGGTATCACCATTCATTTCCAGGATGTAATTCTTTTCTGCCTGACTGAATGCGGCTGTAACGCCCATCAGCAGCAGGCTTGCAAATAAAATTTTTTTCATGTTTGGGGGTGTCAGAACAGACCGTATAGCTGGCTGTCCACCTTGCGGATGATCTCGCCGAAATCCTCATCGCGTTCCGCGAATTTGTTCTTATCGACATCGATGATCAGCAAGGGGCCTTCCTTATAGCCGTCGATCCATTTGTTATAGTATTCGTTGAGTCGTTTCAGGTAATCGAGGCGGATGTTCTCTTCATATTCACGTCCCCTTTTCTGGATCTGTCCTACCAGTGTGGGTACGGAAGCGTTGAGATAGATCAGCAGGTCCGGAGGCTGAACCATGGTCTTCAGCGTCTGGAAGAACTGATAATAATTGTCGAAGTCCCTTTTGCTCATCAGTCCCATTTCATGCAGGTTCGGGGCGAAGATGTTCGCATCCTCATAAATGGTGCGGTCCTGGATGACGGTCTCTGTTCCGCGCTGGATCTCTACGAGCTGACGCAGCCTGCTGTTCAGGAAGAAGATCTGCAGGTTGAAGCTCCAGCGGGGCATGTCCTCATAAAAATCCATGAGGTATGGATTATGGTCCACGTCTTCAAAATTGGGGATCCATTTATATTGCTTGCTCAGCATTTCGGTCAGGGTCGTCTTTCCGGCACCGATGTTACCGGCCACTGCAATATGTTTTGGTTTTTTGCTCTTCGCCATTATTGAAAACGGAGTTGGTATGATGAATTATTTCTTTCTGCGTGAAGGTGCCGCTGCGGTCACCAGGCAAACGAATGCGAGGGGCAATGGTATCCACCAGAATGGTTGCATGTATGGGTCAGATCCTTCTCCATGACTGGCCTGGTACATCCAAACAGTGCCGGCGATAGCGCAGGCTGAAATGGCGGCAAAAACGATACGTCTGGTCATGGAATTTGATTAAGGAACCGGTCTAAAAGTAAGGGAATTTTGAATATCCCCCGGCCGTGATCAATAATAATTGAGGCCGATCGCCTGACGGACCTCAGCCATCGTGGCCCGGGCGCTCTGGCTGGCTTTTTCGGCCCCCTGTTCCATCACTTTTTTCAGGTAGGCGCCATCGTTACGGATCTCATCCGCCCTCCTGCGGATCGGGGTGATAAAGGTTACCATATCTTCCGCCAGCTGCTTTTTCATATCACCATAACGGATCCGGCACTGATCGTAATCTTCTTCGAATTTCCGGATCACATCCGGCTGACTGACAAGCTGCATCAGTCCGAAAATATTCGTTATATAATCCGGTTTGGGGGTGTTCGGTTCGGTCGGGCCACTGTCAGTCTTGGCTTTCATGACCTTTTTACGGATCAGTTCATCATCATCAGAAAGATAGATGGTGGCATACTGATTTTCGCTCTTGCTCATTTTGCCAGCGCCATCCAGACTAGGGACTTTCACCAGTTCACTCCCAAAGTTGAATGCCTGGGGTTCAGGGAAAACATTCCCGTAACGATGATTGAAACGGTTCGCGAAGGTCCGCGCCATTTCCAGGTGCTGCTCCTGGTCCTTTCCGACCGGTACCAGTGTAGCCTTATGCAGGATGATATCGGCGGCCTGTAAAACCGGATAGGTCAGCAAACCAGCGTTCACATTATCAGGTTGCTGCCTCGCTTTATCCTTGAAGGTGGTGGTCTTTTCCAGTTCTCCTTTATAAGCCATCATATTCAGGTAGAGATACAGTTCAGTGGTCTCGCGGATATGACTCTGACAGTACAGCGCCACTTTGTCCGGGTCCAGTCCGGAAGCGATATTCTCCGACAATACCCTTTCCACATTCGCTTTCAGTTCCTTCGTATCCGGGTGCGTGGTCAGCGAATGCAGGTCCGCCACCATGAAGTAACAGTTATATTCATCCTGCATACGCACATAGTTGCGGAGAGCCCCGAAATAGTTCCCAAGGTGGAGGAATCCGGTGGGCCGGATCCCGCTCATAACGATATCTTTTTTGCCTGACATGGCGGCGAAGATAATCCAAGTTTGGCTTTATTCCGCGCGGTTTACAACCGCCTGTAAGCCATGGCAACCAACCCACAAGAATAGCCGGGAAAGCCGGGTTGATGGGTTATATTTGTGATATGGAAGTGAACGACGCATTGGTTGACAAACTGGCCCACCTTTCCCGCCTCGCCTACAGCGACGCGGAAAAGCAGGAGATCAAGGCCGACCTGCAGCGCATGATCGCGTTCGTTGAAAAACTCAATGAACCCGATCTTTCCGGTGTGGCTCCGTTGCTGCATGTCAGTGATGAGATCAATGTGCTGCGTAAAGATGAAGTGAAGGGATCTGTCAGCCGCGAAGAAGCTTTACGCAATGCACCGCTTCATGATGACCAATTTTTCAAGGTTCCGAAAGTGATAAAGAAATAAACTATGGCACAGGGCATCATTCACCTGGATAGTATCCGGAAAAGTTATTTCATGGGAAAAATGGAATTGCCCGTATTGCTCGGCATTTCCCTTGATATCTATAAGAACGAATATGTGGCACTGATGGGCCCTTCCGGATCAGGTAAAAGCACGCTGATGAATATCATCGGCTGTCTGGATACCCCCACCAATGGAACTTACATCCTCAATACGCACGACGTAAGCAAGATGACCGATAACTCACTGGCTGCGGTACGCAATCAGGAGATCGGATTCGTATTCCAGCAATTCAACCTCCTTCCCCGTCTGACCGCCATTGAAAATGTAGCACTGCCCCTGGTATATGCCGGCGTCAGCAAAAAAGCCCGGACCGAAAAAGCCATGCATGTGCTGGATATGGTGAACCTGACCGACAGAAGTCACCACAAGCCCAATGAGATGTCGGGCGGACAATGCCAGCGCGTTGCCATTGCCCGTGCACTGGTGAATGACCCTTCGATCATCCTGGCCGATGAACCCACCGGAAACCTGGACACCAAGACCTCTTATGAGATCATGGGTATTTTCGACAAGATCTATAAAAGCGGTAACACCATCGTGATCGTTACCCATGAAGAAGATATCGCCAACCACGCCCGCAGGGTCGTAAGGCTTCGTGATGGAAATGTGGAAACCGATAAACAAAACGAGCATGTAACTGTTTACCAGTAATACATGGCAGCAAAGATCTACACCAAAACAGGCGACGGAGGCAAAACCTCCCTCATCGGAGGCACAAAAGTGCTCAAATCCCATTTTCGTATCGAAGCTTACGGAACCGTTGATGAGCTCAACTCATTCATCGGGTTAAGCCTTGATTATCTCCGGGCCAAACATATCCGGAACGTATTACCTGAAGTGCAGGACCGCCTCTTCACGATCGGGTCTTCCCTGGCCTGTGATCCTGATAAGGAATCCGGACTGAAGATCCCCGACCTGCATGAATCCGATGTTGAGCTGCTGGAAACAGAGATCGACACCATGAATGAAGTGCTTCCGGAAATGAGATCCTTCATATTGCCCGGCGGACATGTACTGGTTTCCACCCTGCATATCGCCCGCTGTGTTTGCCGCCGTGCGGAACGCTGCTGTGTCCGGATGCATAAAAAAGGAATGGAAGTGCATCCGCTGGTGATCAAATACCTCAACCGCCTGAGCGATTATCTTTTCGTGCTCTCCCGCTACGCCTCGCACGAAACCGGTTCAGAAGAAATACCGTGGAAGCCGAGAGTGTGACCGCATACTTTACAAGACCATAATTTGTAATTTCAGGCACTATGCGCTGCCTGACCTTATCCCTTTTGCTCATTTGGATAATTCCTGCCTTTTGCCAGGAGCAGGCAAGTAATGACCCGCTCATCTTCACTCATATCACTGAGCAGAACGGACTGAGTGATGATCACGTGAATTGCGTATTGCGTGATGATCGCGGCTTCATGTGGATCGGCACCGCGGATGGTTTGAATTGTATCGACGGATCCGCCATCACGATCCACAGGCACCGGAACAACGACAATACTTCAATTGGCAACAATAATATCCTTTCTCTGTCCATGGATGCCAATGGGCGCATCTGGATCGGGACAATCGATGGGTTGAGTGTATATGATCCGAAACGGATGAACTTCCGGAATTTTCATCCGCCGCCCAGTTCTTATGGTTCCTCTGCGATCATTAATGCCATAATCCCTGAGAACCCTCATCTGATCTGGCTTGCAACGGATGGCGGACTGATCGCTCTGGACCCGGAAACAGAAAAATTCACACCCTATATCAATACCGGAACTCTTTCTGCCCGTTCTTCCATTCATGCCAATAAGATCACAGGCATGATCAGATCCGTCAAAGGATCACTCTGGATGAGTACCGCGAATGGAGTCTGGTCATTTGAAACGTCCACCCGCCGTTTCACGTCGCGCATCAGTGAAAAGAATGATGATCACTTTGAAGACCTGTTCCTTTGTGTATACGAAGATCCCTCCGGTATCATTTGGGCCGGCAACTGGCAATTTGGTCTCAAACGGCTCGACCCATCCACCGGCAGGGTCAGTAATTTTCTTCATGTACCTGACCATCCGGGTAATGTATACAGCATCCTGCAAATGCAGCTGCCCGGAAATCAAAAAGTTCTTTGGCTGGATGGGGGGCTCACCGGCTTCAATCCCGCGACCGGTAAATTCTTTCGTTTCCCCAGACCACTTGACGCCCGCGACTGGCCGAATATGGCACCCTGTTATACTGGTCCGGATGGAGGCATCTGGCTGCGCAGTGAACAGGGACTATACTATTTCGATCCGGGCCGGCAACACTTCCACCACCAGTTCTTTCCCGAACCTCTGACATCGCAAACCATTGTATTCACGGAGTGGGAACATCAACTGCTGGCAGGTGCTCAAAGTACCAGTTTTGCCAAAGCATGGAATATACCCTGGAAAGAAAGATCCGATTCCACACCCAATTTCAACTCGGGCAAAGGTGAGTTGCGTTACGCGGCTGCATTGAGTTTCGCCAGTCCAAATGAAGAGGAACTGTGGGCCGGGAGTTCTGAAGGGATAGCGGTCTATGATAAAAGAACGCGTAAAACGAAATGGTTCCGGCATGATGAACATGACAGCAGCAGCATGCCGCGGAATTTCATTTCGCACTTGTTCTTTGATTCAAAAAATCAACTCTGGATCTTCCCGTGGCGGGAAGGGATCTGGCAAATGGACAGAAATACCGGCGCATGTCAACGTTTATGGGAAGGCTTCCTGCAGGGTCCGGATCATCTGAAAAGACTGGTGATCGCAGATGCTGTTGAAGACGACAAAGGGAATATCTGGATGGCGGACCTGGATGAGGGCATCATCCTTTACGAACGCAGTACCGGCAAATTCTCCAAACCTTTTGAAAAAGAACTGGGCGCATCACTCCATGTTCCCTGCATTTATTTCTACAAAGGATCCTGTTATGCGGTCAATAGTACCACGATCCTGAAATGGGATCCCGGAGCCCGTGTGCTGCAACAGTTCAACCCGCCACCCGAAATGAACAAGTTCGTATATGATATGACCCATGATCTGGCAGGCAACTGGTGGCTGGCCACCCGAAATGGTCTGATCGTTTTCAATGAAAAACAAAATAGCTTCAGGAGATTCACGACCGCGGATGGTTTAGTGACGAATGATATGGATGGCACCTTGTATTGCCGTTCAAACGGGACCCTGATCTTCGGCACTCCTACCTGTTTCACCTCTTTCAGACCGGAAGAACTCATGGGCACGACCGCTCATCCGTTATCGCTGACACTGACCGGTCTGCTTGTCAATGATCAGCCGGTCGATCTCACGAATATATCTTCACTTACATTCGACCATCGTTCCACCAATTTCCTGTTCAGATGGGCGATCCCTGATTTCACGAATCCGGTCAGGAATCAGTACTACTGTATGCTCGCAGGGATCGATACCAACTGGCGTTATGTGGGCAACAAAGGAGAAACACAATACGCGAATCTTTCGCCAGGCACCTACAAAGTATTGCTGAAAGGATCATCCGCCAATGGCAATAACGCGTCAGGCATCATAGAGGTCCGTTTTATCATCCGGCCACCCTATTGGAAAACAACAGGATTCCTGGTGCTGATCATAATGGCTGCAGCATTGCTGTTTTATGCGGTCGTACGTTACATTTCACAACGTAACCTGAAAGAGAAACTACTGCGGCTGGAAAAAGAACAAGCGGTTGAAAAAGAGCGTAACCGGATCAGCCGGGACATGCATGATGACCTTGGAAGTGGTCTTACCAAGATCGCTATCCTCAGTGAAGTGGTCAAAAAACAGATCGGGGAACCGGATAAGGCGGCACAGCAACTGGATAAGATCTCCGTGTCTTCACGCGAACTGGTCGACAGTCTGCAGGATATCATCTGGGTTCTGAATCCCCGGAATGATACCGCGGAAAGCCTCTCCTCATATATCCGCGAGTATGCACTGAAATTCTTCGAAGGCTCCGGAACGGAAATAAGTTTCAACTACCCGGATGAATTCCCGGATCTGCACCTCTCTGAGGAAAAGCGAAGGAATCTATTCCTTTCTGTCAAGGAAGCTTTGAACAATGCGGCAAAATATGCACAGTGCAGCCGGGTGGAAATAACGATGCATCCGGAACATGGCAAGCTCATCATTAACGTACACGACAACGGACGCGGATTTGATACCAGCAATATCCGGACCTTCGGGAATGGCCTGCTCAACCTGCAAAGCAGGATGGAACAAACCGGAGGGACCGCAAATATCAGCAGTGCGCCGGGTCACGGGACCGACGTCAACTTACAAATGCCCGTCTAACACTTTTTGGGGACCCTCTTTGTGAACAGGTGCATTAAATTTGGTACTATGATCGATGTCATCATCGTTGAAGATATACGTGAGATCCGGGAAGGACTCCAGTTGCTGATCGGCAGCTGTGAAGGATTCACATGCACGCACAGTTTTCCAAGTGCTGAACTCGCTGTGGAGGCGGTGCCTTCGCTGGGACCTGATGTGGTACTGATGGACATTAACCTGCCAGGCATGAACGGCATTGAGGCGGTCCGTATCCTGAAAGAAAAATGTCCCGCTACACTTTTTATCATGAGTACGGTATATGAAGATGATGAGAATATCTTCGAAAGCTTAAAGGCCGGCGCCAGTGGTTATCTGCTGAAAAAGACCGCCCCTTCCCGCATCATGGAGGCGATCACAGAAGTAACGCAGGGAGGGAGCCCGATGAGTTCACAGATCGCGCGAAAAGTGATCGACTCTTTCCGGAAAAAAGATTCGATCGATGATAACGATATCCTTACACCCAAGGAAAAAGAAGTACTGAAAGCACTTGCAAAGGGACTACGTTACAAGGAGATCGCAGCCCAACTGGATGTCAGTATCGAAACCATCCGTAGCCATGCACGCAGGATCTATGAAAAGCTTCAGGTACAAAGCCGCACTGAAGCACTCAACAAGGTTTTTGGCCGCAACTGACCGCCTCACACTTTTTTGTGATTGTCACGCCTTGCCTGATTTGTCACCTTTATGGCAAATCAAAGCGTCATGAAAAAGTTGTTGCTCCTCTGTTCTCTTTTTGTATTCACTGAAACGTCCTTACAAGCTCAGCTGATCAAGAAGATCGGCAATAAAGTGAAGTCGGTCGCGGATAAAAAAGAAACAAAACAGGATACTCCGCCTCCCCCGCCTGCACAGGAACCTGCTGCAGCACCTGCATCCGAAGCCGCGCCAAAAGACACGGCGATCACCGGCACGCCCGCCGCAGCTCCTTCCCTGAAAGTTTATGCCAATTATGATTTCGTTCCCGGAACGAAGATCGTTTTTGAAGATAATTTCACTGATGATCAGGATGGCGAATTCCCCGCACACTGGGAACTGAAAGAAGGCCAGGCGGTGCTGAACAAGACAGATGGCGAAGAAGCACTCCTAGTAACGGATGGCAACTATGCCAGACTGGTCCCCCGCATCAAAGTGCCGAAATACCTCACCGATTCCTTCACGATCGAGTATGATTATTATTACGTGCAGGGCGCATATCCCAGTCTGATCCTGCTGATCGGACGGGATGGTGACATGGAAAAGGAATCCATTCTTCAGGTCAGTAATTACTTTGCAAGCTTCAACGGCAAAATCGGAGGCGTTATTCTGCAGAAGGATTTTCCGCAGGATCTGAAGACGGATTTCGAGAACCGCTGGCACCATGTGGCCATCGCCATGAAGAATCATCAGCTCAAAGTATACGTGGACCAGTACCGCGTACTGGTGGTTCCCGATACGAAGGAAACCTTTACACATCTCATTTTCGGGGGCATCGGTGACGAAAAGGAACCGATCGTATTCAAGAACGTACGGATCGCCAATGGCGGTGGTATGAATATGCTCGGTAAAAAATTCACGGATGCAAAGATCGTTACGCACGGGATCAACTTCGATATCAACAAAGCGACCATCAAACCGGAAAGCATGGGCACACTCAACATGATCGTTCAGATCATGAAAGACAACCCCGATTTAAAATTCGAGGTGGACGGCCATACCGATAACACCGGTACCGCGCAACGTAACCTTACCTTATCCCAGCAAAGGGCAGAATCCGTGAAAGCAGAGCTGATCAAAATGGGTGTCGATCCCGCAAGGCTTACCAGTAAAGGGTTTGGCGACAGCAAACCGATCGGCGACAACAGCACCCTGGAAGGCCGTGCCAACAACAGAAGGGTTGAATTCGTAAAGATGTGACCATGCGAAGCAAAAACAACTCAACCAGTATAACCGCCTTGCTGATGCCATTACTGTTCAGCGCAGCGCTGCATGCCCAACAGATACCGAATGGTGATTTCAAAAAATGGGTGGATGGTTGTCCGGCGTCCTGGTATTGTAACAACGATGCGGACTGCCGCGGAAAAGTAACCCAGGCGGATAAGCTCAGTGGCGGCGCGAAACTGACCGTTATGCATTGCTTCGATCCTTCAAAAGAGGACAGAAGTAATAATGTGAGTCTGAACTATGACGACCTGCGCGCGAAGATCCAGAAGAATAAAAAAGTGCGGATCAGCTTTGACTACTCATGGACACCGGTCTCTAATGATGCCGCTTTTGTGAGTATCGATATCGATCTCGCAGACGTCAGGGATGCTGCGGGTAATACCCTCAGCGCGTCTTTCAACTATAATGGCAATAAGGATGGAACCCTGAAAGCCGGTACCGGGCTGCAAATGGACTGCCTCGTCAATTTCGATCCGGATGGCAGGAATTACAATTGCCCGGACGATGTCATGGCCGAATCGATCCGCACCACATTCGGCATCATGCCCGGAGCAGGCAGCCATGATGTACACAAAGGCTCTGTCCTGATCATCAACCATGCAAAATTCACCCTTGAATAATATGAAAAAAACACTCTTACTGCTGATGGCAGTCATGCTCATCAGGTTTGTGATGGCGCAGCCACGGATCAATACCCCTTTTAAAACTTCTGCATACAAAAAAGAAATGCAGGCCGCGCTGCTGGATATTACACCCAATAAAAATTATGCTGAACTGGGTGAAAAAGTAGAGTTGGCGGTCACGATCGTGGTCACAGACGAAGAAGGCAATCCTGCAAAACTGGACTACCGGCCGGAAGATCCTGCAACAGCACCCTGGTTCGTTCAGAACTGGAAGATCGTGGAAGGTGGCGGAACCTTGCAGTCGAACCCGCGGAGTGGCAATGACTATTTCGCCATCCTCACTGCCCCGGAGAAAATGCCACCCGGGAAATGTGTGATCGTGGAAGTGACGATGCATGCACTCGACAAGAACTATCCGGAAACGATCCTGCGTGCCACCATCTATCTGGAATCGCACGAGAATGTATTTTTCGTGAACTGCCCGTTCCTGGACATTCACCATGAGAAATGGGTCATCAATGAGAATGCGACTACGCCTCTCAGCAATGTTCCCATACCCGGAACCGGCCCGGCAAATAATGCTGCGGCCACTGATGCCCGTCAGAAAGCGGCACTTGAACGGATCCAGCTGGCGCAGGCTCAGAAAAAGGCAGCCGCTATGAATTTCAACCTCGATGCGGCCATGGCCAACTGCAAAGCCGTGTATTCACCGGAAGAAAAGACGACCGCCATCACGCTCATGGGTGGTGTGCATGAAATGGTCAATGGTTCAAAGAAAGCCACTCCGAATAATTTCATGATCGTATTGTCCGTACCCGGGCGATCAATGGACAGATATATCATCAAGAATAAGCAGAACATTTCCGTTGCGGTGACATTACCGATGATGAATACCGCTTGTGGCTGTAATGACGACCCTGCCTGGAAAGCGGAGCGCGATAAGAACGGAGAGAAAGGACCTACCTGTAATGGCGGTTATATTCAGATCGACCAACTGGTGTTCGGGAAAGACGGTTACATCACCGGTTACTTCAAAGCCAACCTGGAAAGCCAGAGTGCGCATGCAGAAACCTATTACATGGACATAGAAGGTAAATTCAGGGCGAAAGTAGTGAACTGATCTTCATACGATCTTCCCGTCTTTCATATGCAGTACCCTGTCGCTGAGAGATGCCAACTCTTCATTATGCGTCACGATCAGGAAGGTCTGATTGAATTGCTTGCGCAGATCGAAGAATAACTGATGCAGTTCTTTCGCATTGGCTGAATCCAGATTCCCCGTGGGTTCATCAGCAAATACGATATCGGGACTGTTCACCAGCGCGCGCGCAACAGCAACACGTTGCTGTTCGCCGCCCGACAATTGATTCGGTTTGTTTTCCATGCGATGGGAAAGGCCCAGCATGTTCAGCAGTTCTTCCGCTCTTTTGCGGACTTCCGGCTTTTTGCGGTCGCCCAGCCAACCCGGAATGCAGACATTCTCCAGCGCGGAGAACTCAGGCAATAAATGATGGAACTGAAATACGAACCCGATATGGTCATTCCGGAAAGATGATAGCTTACTGCCACTGAGTGCCGGGACGGACTGACCATTCATGACCAGCGATCCGGAATCCGCCTTATCCAGCGTGCCGAGGATATGCAGCAGGGTGCTTTTTCCCGAACCGGAGGGTCCGACAATGGAAACGATCTCTCCGCGGGCGATATCGATATCCACGCCTTTCAGTACTTCAACAGTACCATACTTCTTTTTGATGTTTTTTCCGGTGATCATGCAGCCTGTTCGGGTATTTAAGTATCAAATATCCTGAAAAGGGGCTGTCCGGCAAAAAAGGCCGGTCCGGCCGGGAGACATTTAAGAAAACATTCAAAATCAGGCCCTAAAGGAAGGATTTGGAATATTGCCTAATACAACTACATTTGCGGAAAATTAGGCGTATCCCCGGGCCTTCCGGGAGCCCTGATCCGTAACATAAAATCCTGAAGAGATGTTTTGGACCTTAGAATTAGCGTCGTACCTGGAAGATGCACCGTGGCCTGCCACAAAAGATGAACTGATCGACTATTCGATCCGTTCCGGTGCACCTATTGAAGTGGTGGAAAACCTGCAGGAACTGGAAGATGAAGGCGATGTTTACGAAACCATCGAAGATATCTGGCCGGATTACCCGACGCAGGATGACTTCCTTTTTAACGAAGACGAATATTAAGCCACCACCTGGTTCGCTTACAAAAAAATAATCCCGACTGTAACGTCGGGATTTTCTTTTATATCACTGGAAGGTCTTTTATTTTTCCATTTGTTCGATCACGGCCTGTGTTACACCGGTGAAACTGAATCCGCCATCATGGAACAGATTCTGCATGGTCACCATCCGGGTAAGGTCACTGAACATGGTCACGATATAATTCGCACAATCTTCTCCGCTCGCGTTACCCAGCGGACTCATCTTCTCCGCATAATTGATGAAGCCGTCGAATCCTTTCACACCGGAACCGGCAGTGGTACGGGTGGGTGATTGTGAAATGGTATTGACCCGGACCTTGTTCTTCACGCCATAATAATAACCGAACATACGCGTGATACTTTCCAGCAGGGATTTGGCATCCGCCATTTCATTATAGTCAGGGAATACACGCTGCGCGGCGATATAGGTCAGTGCCACCACGCTTGCCCATTCATTCAGCGCATCCATGTCCCATGCGGTACGCAATACTTTATGCAGACTGGTAGCTGAAATATCATTGGTTTTCTGGTTCCACTCATAATTCATTTCGGTGTAATGCTTACCCTTCCTAACATTCAGGCTCATCCCGATGGAGTGCAGCACGAAATCGATCTTGCCGCCGAAATGCTCCATGGATTTTTCGAAAAGGTTCTTCAGGTCATCCATATTGGTCACATCCGCGCCGATGACGGGTGCATTACCACAGGCTTCCGACAGTTTATTGATCTCACCCATGCGCAGGGCAACAGGTGCATTGGTCAGTACGATACGGGCACCTTCTTCATGACATTTCAATGCCGTTTTCCAGGCGATGGATTTTTCATCCAGTGCACCGAAGATGATACCTGTCTTGCCTTTCAGTAGATTATTTGACATAGCCTTTTGTTTTATGGGCGTAAAAATAAGAAGTTATTTTTTGGGCAGGGGATAAAAGCGCGCCAGCAGGAAAATAAACAGGAAAGTGTAAAGAAAGATCAGCGCCAGACTTAAGATAAAATAAAGAAGGAATCCGCGGGAGCTTTCCCTTGGCCGGGTGATTTTCTTCAGCCATTTGTTGATGAAATAGATCGGGATTACAGTTACCAGTAGTACAAGGGAAAAATCAATGGAGTGTTTCATGGATCGCGTACCGGCTGATTTAATTCATGACCATTTCCCTCGCATTCTGTAATGCAGCCGCGGTGGGCTTTTCGCCGCTCAGCATTTGCGCGATCGTCGTGATCCTTTCTTCTTTAGTCAGCTGACGGATATGGCTCACTACCCTGTCGCCCTCGATCTGTTTATAGACGAAGAAATGTGTATCGGCGCGCCCCGCGATCTGTGGCTGGTGCGTGATGCAGACCACCTGACGTTTGGAAGCGAGTTCCTGCATGATGGCACCCACTTGCCGGGCCGCTTCTCCTGAAATACCGGTATCGATCTCATCAAAGATCAGGGTCGGCAGATCAACGGATGCCGCCACCAGCGATTTGATGCAAAGCATCAGGCGGCTCAGTTCCCCGCCGCTCGCCACTTTCCGTACAGGCTGAAAACTCGCCTGCTTCAGATTGGAGCCTGCTGGGATATTCGCATTGAACAGGAATTCTACATTATCAGCACCTGTTGCATGAAGTTCTGTTGGGGTCAGCTCTACTTTCAACCGCGCATTGGGCATCCCTACACGGACCAGCAACGCATTCACATGGTCCTCCAGTGGCTTCACTTGTTTTTTGCGGGATGCATGGATCTGTTTGGCAAGTGCTTCCGCTTTGTCGTAAAGCTCCTTTGTTTTTATTTCATTCGCACGGATCGCTTCATCGATATGCAGTACGGCCTGTAATTTTTCTTCCAGACCGGTTTGGATCGCGATCAGTTCATCAGTGGATTGAACGCCATGTTTTTTCTGCAACTTATAACCTAGCGATAACCGTTCATTGTATTGTTCGTTCTTTTCCGGATCGAAATGCACCTGTTGTGCGAGATGGTCCAGATCGCCGGCGATATCCTTGATCTCCACCTGTGCCGCGGCCAATCGTTCATAGATGGCCGGCAAAGCGGGATGCATGGTATTATAAGGAGCTAATTGATTGAGCAGACTTTTCAGCTGCTGCACGATCGGCTGGTCATTCCCTTCCAGTTCCATACAAGTCTTGTCCAGCATGGCTTTGATGCCTTCCGCATGGCTCATCAGCTTCAGTTCCGCAGCAATGTCTTCCAGCTCATTCGGCCTGAAACCAGCATCCGCCAGTTCCTGATACTGGAAACGGTTATAATCCGCTTCGCGATCAAACTGTTGTTTGGTGCGCAGCATTTCTTCACCTTCTTTCCGGTGTTGCTGCCAGAGGCTGAACACCGATGCATATTCCTGACGCAGCGTCTGATTAGCGGCCAGCGCGTCGATCACAGTACGCTGAAAATCCGTTTCACTGATCTCCTGATTATCGAATTGCTGGTGCAGGTCCACAAGGAAAGAACAGACCTGCTGCAGTTGCGAAAGCAATACCGGTGTATCATTGATGAAAGCGCGTGACTTTCCACTGGGAGCGATCTCACGTCTGATGACCAGCTCCGCTTCCTCATCCAGCTCCTGTGCACGCAGCCACTCGCGGATGTCGGACCTGCCTGCAATATCGAACTGACCTTCCACGATACATTTCTGTGTGCCGCCATCTTTCCCGTTCGAACTGATGACGGAAGAATCCGCCCTTTCGCCCAGAATGAGTGACAGGGCACCCATGAGGATGGATTTACCGGCACCGGTTTCACCGGTGATGACATTCATCTTCGGTGAAAGGACCAGTTCCAGTTCATCGATGATGGCGTAATGCTGTATGGACAGTCGTTGTAACATCTCCCGCAAATTAAGTGATTTAAAAAAACGAGGGCAAAAAAAACCCCGACGGTGACCGTCGGGGCAATATGTGCAGTTGTAAAACGCTTATTTGATCTCTACAGCGGCGTGGAGGTCTTCATCCACCAGGATACGTCCGCAGTTCTCACAGATCATGATCTTCTTGTGCTGTTTGATCTCGCTTTGCTTTTGCGGGGGGATGGCATTGAAGCAACCACCACAAGCATCACGCTCCACCTGAACAACAGCCAGACCATTACGGTAGCTGCGGCGGATCTTTTCGTAGCTGGCGAGGAGGCGCTCATCCACATGGCCTTTGGCTTCCTGTGCCATTTTATTGAAATGTTTCTCTTCTTTTTCGTTGGCTGCGATGATCTTTTCCAGTTCACCTTTTTTGGTGGCCAGAACGCCTTCTTTCACCGCAATGTTCTTTTGTGCTTTTTCAAGCAACACGGCTTTTTCAGCGATCTCTTCTGTTGCATCCTTGATATGCTTCTCAGCCAGTTTAACTTCCAGCTGCTGCATTTCGATCTCTTTATTGATCGCTTCGAATTCGCGGTTGTTCTTTACATTGCTGCTTTGCTTTTCATACTTCTTCACCAGGGCTTCGGATTCCTTGATGGCTTCCTTGCGCTGGGAAATGAACTCGGTCACACCATTGATCTCTTCTTCGATCCTCGTTTTACGTGCATGCAGGCCGGTGATCTCATCTTCCAGGTCAGCCACTTCCATCGGAAGTTCACCTTTCAGGATTTTAATTTCATCTAATTTAGAATCAACCTTTTGCAATTTAACAAGCGAAGAAAGTTTTTCTTCAACCGAGTAATCTTTAACTGCTGCCATATTCTAATTTGTAGTTTGAAGTTTGTTACTAAA
>JAKPSI010000029.1 GCA_029555415.1 Bacteroidota bacterium
TACATGATCGATTCTTCTTTCATCACCACCTTACCGGATACCTGGGGGATCGGGGAGAAGTTCCTGATGCTGCCGGTCAATAAGTGGGATACGGAATACCAGCGGGTGGTACTGGGAGGGATCACGTGCGACAGCCATGACTATTACGACTCCGAAGAACATATCAATGAAGTGTTCCTGCCCAAGATCCAGAACGGGGAGCCGCTGTATGTGGGTTTCTTCCACACCGGGGCTTACCAGGACCAGATCAGCGGCTACGGAGGTATCAAGCACTGCCTGATCCCTTCACCCAAACACGTGATCGTGGGGTATGACCGGAACGGTAAGCTGGTGGATTGGCTGTATGCCAAACAGCAGACCGCTCAGAGCATGCTCAAGATCCTCGGGTATAAATAAGGGGCTAATTCCTTTTTCGTTTATTACGGACAGGACCGGAGGGAACGTATTTCGCTACCACCGGTGGATCCGCCACAGTGGCCGCTTTCAGCGATGCCAGTTCTGCATCCGTTGCAGGCAGAGCCGTACTGTCCTTTTTCAGCCAGTCATTCACCCAGGCTTCCTTTTCACCGGCCGTATCAAAGGCCAGGAATCTGCGTTCGCTGCTGTCTTTGATCACCGGCACTTTCTGCGGGATGTTCTTGTTGGGGAATACGGTAGCGATGTATTGCTTGCCCGTGGCACAACTGGCCGCCATGGCGAGGAGTAACATCAGGATGACCGCTTGTACCAATCTTGCTGCTTGCATGGACGGTTGTTTTTATATTAGCAATACGTTGTCAACGTAAAACCATCCAATTCATTTGCCATAAACTCTTAAAACGTTTTCACATGCGCTACTTTTTCATAGTCTTAACAGTCGCACTTTTTTCATCCGCAACACTTTCCGCTCAGTCCGCTGAGGATTCCGTCAAAGCCACGATCAACCGGCTGTTCGAAGGCATGAAGAAAGCAGATCCGGTGATGCTGAAAAGCGCGTTCGCGGACAGTGCCATCCTGCAATCCGTCGGACCCAATGGGATCGAAAACGAAACGGTGGCGGATTTCGCTGCAACGATCAGCAAGATCCCGGCCGGTGATGCGGATGAACGGATCACATTCGATCTCGTTAAGATCGATGGACCACTCGCCATTGCCTGGACGCCCTATCAGTTCTGGTACAAAGGAAAGTTCAGTCACTGCGGTGTGGATTCCTATCAGCTGGTCAGGATTAAAGGGGAGTGGAAGATCCAGTATCTGATCGATACGAGGAGGAGAACGGGATGTTTGTGAAATTTTGAATTTTGAGTGCTGACCACCCGCTAAGTCGTTAACCGAATTCGGATGAATAGACAAATAGAAACAAAGATTCACATAAAAAGGGCACAGAGATAAATTCTTTGTGCCCTTTCTGATCTATGTGTGCCTTATGTTCCTATGTGTTTAAGCTTTCCCTCTGTGCCCTTTCATTCAAAATTCTCAATTCAACATTTTCTTAATCCCGTCTTCCGGCTTCGTTGCGCCCCAGCCGAACCGTTTCTCGAATTTGGATGAATCGAAATAATAATCCTGTGTATACTGATACACCATCTCCGGGAATTCTTTCATGATGGGTATGAACAAGCCCAGCACTTTCATCATCCACACCGGAACGATCTGGAATTTTAATTCAGCCTTCATTTCCTTCGCGATCAGTTCCGCCCATTGGCGGTTCGTGAGTTTTTCTTTGGTGGTGGGAACATGCCATACCTGGTCATACGCATCAGGGGTATTGCCCAATAGGGCTGTGGCTTTGGCCGCATCCGGAGTATAAGTATAGGTGTGGATCTTATCGATATCGCCGAAAGCCTGCGCCTTCTTTCCTTTTTTCAGATTCTCCACGACCATGATACCCAGTCCGCTGTTCTTGTTCTCCGGGCCATAAAAGTCCGCCGACCTGGCGATCAGCGCATGGAATCCATTCTTACCGGCTTCCTGCATGATCATATCCTGCAACTGTTTCCGCACCAGTCCTTTTTTACTGGGAGGATCCAGCGGCGCGTCCTCGGTCATATGCGGAATAGCCGATGTTGCATACATATAAACGTTATCGAAGAATACCAGTTTCGCCTGATGTTTTTTGCAGGCTTCGATCACAGCATGCACAAAGGCAGGCCATGTTTTTTGCCAGACACTCAGCTTGTACTCAAACCCAACGGTGAGATACACCACTTCACTGCCTGCAATGGCTTGATCGATCTGGCTGAGATCATTGAAATCAGCCGGGAACAATTCATCCGTATCATTCACCTTCTTCGGGTTCCTGCTCACGAGCCTGATCTTATCCGTGTATTGTTTCAGTTCCCTGGCCAATGGAGTTCCGATGCCGCCGCCTGATCCTAATATCGTTTGCATATGATGGTTGGTTTAACAGGATAAAAGTAGGGGATAGTTATGAGCGGGTAATAGTACAATCGGTGAATGGCTGATAAAAGCCTGTGAGCTGCAAGCTTCAAGCTTCAAGTGTATTCTAAGGCAGATCCGTTACGTGTGAGCAGATCTGCGTATTCTGCTGCCCGCAGGGCATCTGCGTAATCTGCGGGAAACCTAAAAAAGAAAGCTCCCCGTGGAAACGGGGAGCTTAAACCAAAACCAACTGCTTATGAGAAATCGTTCTGAATATTTTATTTCACTGAAATTTCCGTTGCTGAAGCTTTGACTGCTTCTTTCTTCGGAAGGTTTAATGTCAATACACCATTGACGTAAGAAGCTTCGATATTTGTTGCATCGATCTGTTCGTCAATTGTGAAAGATCTCTTAAAAGCACGGAAGCCATATTCACGGCGGACCCACTTATCGCTTTTAGGCGCTTCATTTTCTTTCACTTCTGCGTTTTTCTTTTCACCGGTAATGGTCAGGATATTCTGATCCAGATTCACTTTGAAATCTGTTTTTTCGAAACCGGGAGCGACCACATCCAGCACATAGCTCTTCTCCGTTTCTTTGATGTTCACCGGTACGGATCCTTTCCAGTTACTTTGATGATGTCCACCACGCGGAAAGCCGGGAAATTCGTTCATGAAGTTTTCAACGAAGCTGTTGAAATTGTTGTCGAAAGGTTTTCTGTTGAATTTTACGAGTGTCATGGTTATTTAGTTTTTTAAAGTTTTTGAATCAATTGTTCCGGAATGGTTTTTCAAAGGGCGTACCAACCGGTTTTTTCATGACAAGGATGACAGTTTCAGGCGAACGGAAGAGACATTATTTCCGAAAGCAGGAAATTCTGCTGACAGATTAACCGTACCGGCCGGAGCGCCGGTATCCTTCATACATTTTCTTTACTTTTGTATCCTACTTAAAAACAACAACGATATGTATCCTGAAGAAATAGTACTCCCGATGAAAGAAGAGCTCACTGAGAACGGGTTCACTGAATTACTGACACCCGCCGATGTGGAAGCACAACTTTCCAAAGAAGGGACCACCCTGGTCATGATCAATTCCGTTTGCGGTTGCTCCGCCGGTACCGCCCGTCCGGGTGTGCTGCTGGCCGTTGCCAATGCCAACCCCAAACCGGATTTCCTGACAACCAGTTTCGCCGGTTTTGATGTACAGGCCATTCAGACCCTTCGTCAGCACCTGCTTCCTTACCCGCCTTCTTCTCCGGCCATCGCGCTGTTCAAGAACGGCCAGCTGGTACATTTCATCGAAAGACATCAGATCGAAGGCCGTCCCGCTCAGGTGATCGCCCGGAACCTGATCAGCGCTTTCGAAGAACATTGTAACTGATCCCGGTAAAATAGTTGGAGGCAGCCCGCTTTACAGCCGGCTGCCTTTTTTATTTACCCGTAAATTATCCGCAGGATTTTGCCCCTGCATCCTGTATATTCGTGACTTATCAATTTGCCCTGCATGTATCCTAATCTATACTACGCTTTTAAGGACCTTTTCGGACTGGATTGGAAATTTCTGCGTTTTGTCAATTCATTCGGATTTTTCGTGGCCATCGCATTCATCGTGGCAGCCATGGTGCTGGTCGCGGAACTCAGACGTAAAAGCAAACAGGGACTGCTCGTACCCACTGAAATGCAGGTCATGGTAGGTCAACCCGCCACCCTCACCGATCTGCTCCTCAATTTCTTACTCGGATTCCTGCTCGGATATAAGATCATCGCCCTCTTCATCATGAACAGTGCCGCCACGGAAGACCCGCAGGCATTCATTTTCTCCGCCAATGGTTCCTGGCCGGTTGGTATCATTTTGGGACTTTTCTTCGCCGCGCTCAAATGGGCCGAGAAGAACAAACAGAAACTGGATAAACCCGAACGCCGTACGGTGCGTATCTGGCCGCATGACCGGGTAGGGGAGATCACCATTATTGCGCTGATCTTCGGTCTGATCGGTGCCAAACTATTCAACGCTTTTGAAGTATGGGATGCCTTCATCAAGGATCCCGCCTCATATATTTTCTCTGCGGAAGGCCTGACCTTTTACGGAGGCCTCATCTGTGCCGCTCTTGCCATCTGGTGGTATGCCAAGCGCCATAAGATCGGTTTCTGGCATCTGAACGATGCGGCAGCGCCCGCACTGATGATCTCTTACTCCATTGGCCGTATCGGCTGCCAGGTGTCCGGTGACGGCGACTGGGGTATCGCCAGCACGCACCCCAAGCCTTTTGGCTGGTTGCCCGACTGGATGTGGGGTTTTACCTTCCCGCATAATGTGGCCCGTGAAGGGGACCCGATCCCGGGTTGCGTCGATAAATTCTGTACGGAACTCCCGCACGCGGTTTATCCGACCCCGTTTTACGAAACCATTATGTGCCTTGTTCTTTTCATCATTATCTGGTCATTCCGTAAGAAATTCAAGGTGCCGGGTACCTTATTCGGTTTCTACCTGATGCTGAATGGTCTGGAACGCTTTTTCATAGAAAAGATCCGGGTGAACACAACGATCAGCCTTTTTGGCTTTCATCCGACTCAGGCTGAGGTCATATCAACACTTTTATTTATATCAGGACTCCTGATCTGGGTGATCCTTTCAAAGAGGGATGCGGCGAAGAAATCCACAATTTCTTCTTAATTAGCTGAATTCAGCAGAAACATAGCATGGTATTTTCTTATGTAAAGACGCTGCTGGTCAGTATTTTCAGGTATTTTATTGATTCGGAAACGATTGCGTAAGATTTGTGAGTAATTTTTGACCCTGATCATTATGAGATACGGCTAACGTTTGCTACTTTTGCAGACGGACTTCGACGGTAAATTTAATATCCCTGTATTAACTAGGCTTTTGCAGCCAACTGCAAACAAAGACAGTCTATTAATCGTTCTTATTTAAATCTTCTTAAGTTATGAGGCAACTTAAAATTGCTACACAGATCACGAACAGGGACTCCCAGGCGGTAGAAAAATATCTTCAGGAAATCTCAAAGATCTCCATGATCACCCCCGAGGAAGAAACGACTCTGGCTCAGCGTATTAAGATGTTCAACAGGAATCCGGTGGATTCTCAGCGTGCATTGGACAAACTGGTTCAGGCCAACCTTCGTTTCGTGGTATCAGTTGCCAAACAATACCAGCACCAGGGCTTATCCCTGAGTGACCTGATCAATGAGGGTAACCTCGGTCTGATCAAAGCCGCTCAGCGTTTCGATGAAACCAAGGGTTTTAAGTTCATTTCTTACGCTGTATGGTGGATCCGCCAGTCGATCCTTCAGGCGCTGGCTGAACAGGGACGTCTCGTCCGTCTGCCCCAGAACAAGATCGGTACATATAATAAAGCCAACAAAGCATATATGGCCTTCGAACAGGAACACGAGCGTGAGCCGTCAACCGAGGAGCTGGCCGAACTGCTGGAAATGAGCGAAACCGAGATCAACAATATCTTCCAGAGCAATACCCGCCACACTTCACTCGATGCACCCGTGCACGAAGCAGAAGACGTAGCCATGGGTGACCTGCTGGAAGGTGGTGACGATACCGATGACGATGTGATGAAAGATTCACTCCGAAACGAGATCCGCCGCGTACTGAAATCACTCAGTCCCCGCGAAGCCGAGATCGTTAACGCTTATTTTGGTCTTGACGGTGAAAATGGTGTGACCATCGAACAGATCGGTCAGAAATACGACCTTACCAAAGAGCGTATCCGCCAGATCAAAGAAAGGGCGATCAAACGCCTTCAGAAAGCCAGGTACAGCAGCGCGCTGAAAGCATACCTCGGTTAAACAAATCGGAATCTATTGGGTTATGATAAGTGCTCCAGCCTTTACCGGCTGGAGTTTTTTTTAACAACCCGTTCAGGTGCTTTGATATAAATTTGTGGCAGATGAAGACCCGACTTATCCTTTTCCTTTCTCTTGTTATGACCCTGCTGGCCGGCTGTGAAAAAGCCGTGCACTTCAGCATTGAAACGGTGCCGCCGAAACTGGTGGTGGAAGCCACCATCGAGAACGGTCAGGCCCCCGTTGTTTATCTTTCCCGCAGTCTGGGTTATTTCTCGAATATCACTTTGGATACCCTCACCTCCAGTTTCGTTCATAACGCGGAAGTATATGTGTCTGACGGAACCCTGACGCATAAACTGAAAGAATACGGACTGCCTGTAGGGAACGGAAAATTCTTCTATTTCTACAGCAATGATCCGGCATCACCTGCCACTGCATTTATCGGACAGGTCGCGCATGATTACAGTTTACGCATCGTGGTGGATGGAAAGACCTATACCGCGCAGACCAGGATCCCCGCACTGACCAGAAGGATCGATTCACTGTACGCGAAACCGGCCCCCGCAGGAAACGCGCCTGATGCGATGTCGCTCATGGTCAAAGCC
>JAKPSI010000045.1 GCA_029555415.1 Bacteroidota bacterium
CGTTTTAAAATCCAATATCCTATGAAAAACCATAACAAAGATGGGGTTAATATTTGAAACGTTGCAGTATAAACGAAAAATAATTACGGGAAAAAGGGGGAAAAATAAAAAAAGTCCTGCGGGGCAGGACTTTCCATTATAAAGAGATAATCATTATTACTTCCGGGCGTACATCACTTCTTTTACCAGCTTCACGGTGCGGGGTACATCGGGCAGTGCTGCATTCACCAGGTTCGGTGCATAGTGCAGCGGCGCGTCAGCGGCCGTAATGCGGCGGATCGGGGCATCGAGGTAATCGAATCCTTCTTTCTGGATACGGTATGTGATCTCGGATGATACGGATGCGAAGGGCCATTGTTCTTCCACGATCACCAGACGGTTGGTCTTTTTCACACTTTCCAGGATCGTCATCCAGTCCAGCGGACGGATGGTACGCAGGTCGATCACTTCAGCACTGATGCCTTCTTTTTCGAGCTCAGCTGCAGCACCCAGTGCCACTTTCATCATTTTATGGAAAGAAACGATGGTCACATCGCGCCCGATCCTTTTCACGTCGGCCTTACCCAGTTCGATATAGTATTCTGATTCAGGGACTTCGCATTTATCACCGTACATCACTTCACTTTCCATGAACATCACGGGATCTTCTTCATAGCGAATCGCCTGTTTCAGCAATCCTTTCGCATCATAACCATTGCTGGGTGATACTACTTTGATACCGGGGATATTGGCATACAGGGCCTCAAAAGCGGTGGAGTGTTGTGCACCGAGCTGGCCGGCCGAACCATTGGGTCCGCGGAAAACGATCGGGCAGGAAACCTGACCGCCGCTCATCGCCAGCATTTTGGAAGCGGTGTTCAGGATCTGATCCAGCGCCAGTACGGCAAAGTTCCAGGTCATAAATTCCACAACGGGACGGAGTCCGTTCTGCGCAGCGCCCACACCTACAGCGGTGAAGCCCAGTTCAGAGATCGGTGTATCGATCACACGTTTGGGGCCGAATTCGGCCAGCATACCCTGACTGACTTTATAAGCGCCATTGTATTCTGCTACTTCTTCTCCCATCAGGAATACCCGGTCGTCCCTTCTCATTTCTTCTGAAAGTGCTTCACGAAGGGCCTCACGGAATGCGATTGATCTTGCCATCTTTACTGTCGGTTTTTAGAGCGGCAAAAATAGGTCAGGCGGGGGATAAAACCTAAAATCACCCGGCAGGCGCTTCCGGGCATAAAAAAAGCCTCTTTGAAGAGGCTTTCGGTGCTTTATTTGAGACAATCCTTGATCTCTTTTATCCAGGCTTCACTTTGAAACTCAGAAGGTTTCATTTCATTCGCTTTATTGGGATCGGGATATTTCGCTTCCAGCTTTTTCTGCATACAATCACAGTAAGATTTCGCTTTGGCATCTCCCATGGCGCCTTTGGCCTCGGTTGTGCAAGTGGTCACAAAAGTTGTCCGGTCTGCGACAGACCAGCCTTTGGTTTTACAGGATACTGCAAGTCCGGCGACAAGCAGCAGAAGGATCATTTTTTTCATGCTTATATGTTTAAGCGACAAAATAGGTTTTCAGCTTTACATCTGAAAATAAATAAACAAGAGATGCATCCATGCAGGGTTTTAATTAATAACTGTTCTGTTCAGGGAATACAATTCGAAAATGAAGCATTGAACACGGTTTCTAACAGTCATATATAAACGAATTTCAAAGGGATAACACACTTTAAGATATTACTGTAACAAACAGCCACATCTATATGATATTCAATATTTTAAAAAGGGTACTTGCAAATGTTTCAAACAGGTATTACCTTTAATGTCCACCAATCCAGTCCAACTATGAAAGCCATTCATTTACTTTCTGCCATGCTGCTATGCAGTATTTGCAGCCGGTCCCAATCCATCTCACAGGGCCCGTTCAGCGCCAGCAATTTTTCAACCAATCTTATTTTAGGTGCCAATGCCACCTGGAACAATATCACGAATGCAGGTGCGAGTGATAATGTATATGCTGATTTCGGCAACCTGACAGGTCCGAGCGGCTCCTTCACCAATTATCTTGTTGCTACGAATTTCGGATTCAGCATCCCTTCCGGTGCTATCATCAAAGGAATCATGGTCAAAGTAGAGCAAGCCGATCCGAACAGTCAGACCTCTGATTACCGTGTGCGGCTTATACGTAAAGGAAGCATTTTGCTGACCGACCGTGCGGAGATCGCCCTTCTGCCCAATTCCGATCTGACAGCGAATTACGGTTCCGATAATGACCTTTGGGGTACGGCCTGGGCGCCCAAGGATTTCGGGGTTGATTTCGGAGTTGCCATCTCCATGCAACGAGGCGCAACAGGCTTGCCGACCGCCGGAAAGATCGATAATATCCAGATCGTCGTTTATTATACGTTCATCACATTACCTGTGGATCTCACCGATTTCAGTGCAAGACCCCGCGATGGCGGCAACGTCATCAACTGGGTCACTGCCGATGAAACTGCCATGGATAAATATGATCTGGAACGTTCTCCAGATGGCAGGAATTTTTCTTTGCTGAGTAAGATCACGCCTAAAAATCTGCCTGGTAATTCCGACTATACTTTTACGGATGCCAGTCCGCTCAAACCCGTTACCTTCTACCGTTTACACATGACAGGTGCCGGTGGGTTCGATAAATATTCTACCATCGTTTCAGTGAGAGCCGGTGGCGGATCATCATTCCAGTTATATCCGAACCCACTGAACAGCGGGCAGAATCTGCATATCAGTAATAACGGTCATGAAGACCTTACGATCACATTCTTCAATCTGGCGGGAAAGACCGCGGGTTCCATCAACACTGACAAGGATCTTTTCTCCGTTTCATTCCTGAACGGGCAAAAAGGAACATTCCTGTATCAGGTGTCCGATGCGGATCATGTGGTCAGGCAGAAAGGGAAGATCCTGATCCAGTAACAGGTCAGGAAAGTAGCTGTTTTTTCATCAGCCAGTCGGTTTGCACATCCTTACCCAGGATGAAATCGTGCGTGTCGTATTTTTCAAAACCCCATTTGGAGTAGAATGCGATGGCCCGGTCATTCTTTTCCCATACGCCCAGCCAGATCCATTTTTTACCCTGGGCAAGGGCCGTGTCTATGCAGGCCTGCATCAGCGCACTCCCTACTCCTTTTCCTATCGCGGTCTTTTCATTATAGATACGCGCGATCTCGAAAGCCGGCTCACCTCCGAAAACATCCTGTTCTTCACCTTCACGCATGCGGACATAGCCCAGCGGCTGTTCTCCGTCAAAGGCCAGGAAGAATATATTCGAGGGATCATACACTTCCTTTTTGAGCTCTTCACGGGTAAAGACCTCATTCATGAACAGGTCCATATCTTCTTTCGTATTGCTTTCCGCGAAGCTGTCGTAAAAGGTCCTGCGGCTCATGTCCGCGATCAGCGCAGCATCCTGCGGTCCGGCCATACGTATGGTTACGGTCATAATTGTTCGTTTGGAGTTTTGATGAATGTTCAGCATTTCTCGATCACCATGGCGCTGGCACCGCCACCACCATTGCAGATGCCGGCTGCGCCGTACCTTCCATTTTCCTGCTGCAGAATATGAAGTAAGGTGACGATGATCCGGGCACCACTGCACCCCAGCGGATGTCCCAGTGAAACCGCGCCCCCATATACATTCACTTTCGCCGGATCCAGTTCCATGCGTTTTGTATTCTCGATACCAACAACGGAAAATGCTTCATTGAGTTCAACGAAAGCGATATCACTCATCTTCAATCCTGCTTTGGCCACTGCTTTGGGCACGGCCAGTGAAGGTGTTGTAGTGAACCATTCAGGAGCCTGTTCCGCATCTGCCCATGATCTGATGACAGCCAGCGGCTGCAGACCCAGTTCAGCTGCTTTTTCGCGGCTCATCAGTACCAGTGCAGCAGCGCCATCATTCATGGTGCTGGCATTAGCTGCTGTGACCGTTCCGTCTTTGAGGAATGCGGGATTCAGGGAAGGAATTTTATCGAATTTCACATTGAAAGGCTCTTCATCTTTTGCAAAGATGACCGGGTCACCCTTGCGTTGCGGGATCTCAACTGGTGCGACCTCCGCATTGAATTTTCCGTTGGTCCATGCAGCCTGACTGCGTTTATAACTTTCGATCGCGAATGCATCCTGATCGGCCCTGCTGATGCCGCAAGTGCTGGCACATAATTCCGCAGCAATTCCCATGGCCTTACCATCATATACATCGGTCAGTCCATCTTTCGCCAGACCATCGATCAGATTCGTATTGCCATATTTATTGCCCCAACGCAGTGATTCCACATAAAATGGGACATTGCTCATACTCTCCATCCCTCCTGCTACAACAATGGATGCATCACCCAGCGCAATGCTCTGAGCAGCCTGTGCGATGGCTTTCATTCCACTGGCGCAGACCTTATTGACCGTAGTACAATTCACTGCATCCGGAAGTCCCGCGAATTTAGCGGCCTGGCGTGCAGGTGCCTGACCCAGGTTGGCCTGGATCACACATCCCATGATCACATCTTCCACTTGTTCCGGCTGAATACCGGCACGGCTCACAGCGGCTTTGATGGCAGCTGCACCTAATTTGGTAGCGGAGATATCTTTCAGACTGCCTCCGAAACTACCCATCGGTGTACGGACGGCGGAAACAATGACAACTTCTTTCATATGAGCTTGATTGAAGTTCAAAGATAACGATTGTTAGTATTGTGCAAGCTAGAGCGGTTTCCGTTTCACATCCGTTCCACCGATATAATATTTCTGTGCTTTTGCCGGTTCCACATCCAGAAATGCATTGAAGGAACGTTTGATGATACGGCCGTCTGAATAATGAAGGATGAGTGAGAAGTCGAGCATTTCATAAGTTCCTGCTCCCGGCGCATCTTCCGGATCACGACCATAATCACCGACCAGGTTATCATCCCTGAATGTTCCATCCAACGCGAAGGTGATGGATGGAACCTGTACTTTGAGCGAATTATAATACATCACACTGGTGGGATCGGCAGGTATGAAGGTTCCGGCCAGTCTGAATCCGTCAACCGACTTGCAGCGTACATACTGGAACTTACCACCATATTTCAGATCGCCGGGTGGTTTGAAAGACCACAGTCTGTCCGTTGAAGGATAGTGCGTCAGTTTCGCGGTCACCATTCCGTTCGAAAGACTGTAAGTACCTCCCTCATCATGTTTGGGATCGTTCATATTGAACTGATGCATGCCTTCGTATGGCAGCTTGTCGTAATAGGTGCCATTGCTCAGGAATACGCAGGTTTTTGTCACCACTTTATCCATTTCATAGCGCGTGCCATAGTTATCCTTATTATTCACATAATCATGACTCACTTTTCCGAATCCGAATCCGCCGGTCTGAAATCCCATCCAGACCCCGGCCAGATTATTGCCTTTGAGTAATGGACTTCCGGTGCCGGGTTTGGACTGAGTGGCCAGCACCGGCGTAGAAGCCGTTGTGACCTTTCCGGAACTTTGAACGGCGAATGAAGTCAAAAAGCCGCCCAGTTCATTCCTGAAATCATCTGCG
This sequence comes from Bacteroidota bacterium, assembly GCA_029555415.1. Taxonomy (GTDB): domain Bacteria; phylum Bacteroidota; class Bacteroidia; order Chitinophagales; family Chitinophagaceae; genus JAKPSI01. The sequence continues at coordinate 5,551 of JAKPSI010000045.1, forward strand.
TTAAAAACGATGATCGCATCTTCCAGTTTATCATATCCGATATGTGTGTACAGCATCACGGCGAAAACGCCTGCATCCGCTGTCGTTGCAGTTGCTGAACCCGAAATAACATTCCAGCCTTTCTTTATTTCTTTCGACATGGCGGGTGCTGCTGTAACGCCTAACGCTTTCACCACCAGTGTTTCCCATTCTGTTTTGAATTCAGCATCAACATCCTTCCCCGCTGTTCTTGCAGGATATACGGCGATCATACAATAACTTTTTCCATTGAGTTTGGTATAGGTGACCATACCTGGTTTGATCTCCTTCTTCCAGTCTTTGGGGATCACAAAACTGCTGAGGTCATATTTTTCGGATTGCGCTTTTGTGAAGAGCATGGTGAGCAGGAACAGGCAAGTACAGATCGTTCTTTTCATGTCGGATTCTTTGGTGAGAGTGGTCAATTAAAGGTACGAACCAGGTTGAATTGTTCGTCCCTGAAAATGGGGATTTTCAGATCATATTCAACAGCTTCCTATCTTTAAGGATAAAGTGAATATATGCGGCACATCTTATTTTTATTTTTCATATCAACGACCTGTCTAACGGTTACGGCTCAGCGCACTGAAGTGAAGCTGGACGAAGCGCTGACTGAATTATATCAGACGGACAGGTTCAACGGCACCGTTCTTTACGCGGAAAACGGTAAAGTATTGTACCGGAAAGCATTTGGCGTGACCGGGCCGGATGGCAAGACCGCACTGAACACACATGCGGCTTTCAATCTTGCATCAGTGACCAAACAATTCATTGATGTCTGCATTCTGCAACTGGCAGAAAAAGGCGCTTTGTCCATCGATGATGATTGTAAAAAGTACCTCCCCGAACTGCCTTATGACGGCATCAGCATCCGCAACCTTATGAATCACGTGAGTGGCATTCCGGAATATTTCGATGTATTCAATCGTTACCGCGGGCCACTCGATACACTGGATAATAATGGTCTGCTGAAGATGTTCGCCACTTATAAACCGGAACTTGATTTCAAGACCGGCAGTACCTGGCAATATTGCAATACCAATTATGCCCTGCTGGTCTCAGTCATTGAACGCGTTTCCGGGCAACCAATAAAGCAATATGTTTCTGAGCATATCACAAAACCGCTCAAACTGAATGATACCTATATCTATAGTGATCTGATGAGCAGTGTTCCTGCGAATCATGTAATCGGTTTTTCAGAAGATAACGGTGCAAAGAAACTGAATGACCTGACCAATGTTGACGGAGTGATCGGTGACGGGAATCTGTACTCTTCCGTGGAAGATCTTTTTACCTGGGAACAAAGTCTGTACAAACCGACGATCCTGAAGAAAGCCACACTGGATGAGGCTTTCAAGCCGGTAAGGCTGAATGATGGCAAAACATATCCATATGGATTCGGCTGGTTCATTGAAAGTGACAGTCTGGGTTTATACTGGCATACAGGCGGCTGGGCCGGATTCATCAACCTGCTGTTCCGCGATACCAAACTGAAAAGAACACTGGTCGTACTCAGCAGCGGCTCGAATGGTTCAGCCAATCAGGCCGCTAAAGCGATCCTGCACGATCAGCCGTATACACCCACCCCCACTACACTGATCAGGAATGTGCAGCTGGTGGATGGTACTGGTCTTCCGGCCCGCAAAGCAGATGTCAGGATCGAGGGTAACCAGATCTCAGCGATCGGCAGCCTGAACGCATTCCCGGGCGAAATTGTGGTTGAAGGAAATGGGAAAGTCCTGTCACCCGGATTCATTGATTCGCATAGTCACCTGGCAGGTTCGCTGGAAGATCTTCCGGATGCATTGGCCGCGGTGAGTCAGGGTATCACCACTATCGTTTCGGGACAAGACGGTGACAGTGATCCGGTGGATACTTTAAAAGCTATGTTCAAAAGAGTTCCGCCCGCGATCAATGTGGCGACGTATACCGGACAGGCCAGTCTCCGTGAAAAAGTAATGGGTGAAGGGAATGTCAGGCGTATCGCCACTTCCACCGAACTGGAACAAATGAAACAATTGCTGAAAGCCGATCTCGATAAAGGTTCACTGGGCTTATCCAGCGGACTGGAATACGAAGGTGCATTCTACAGTAACAGGGATGAAGTGATCGAACTGGCCAAAGTAGCTGCAGCTGAGCATGCCCGTTATATCAGTCATATCCGCAGTGAGGACATTACAGAGGCGGATGCCATCGACGAGATCATCACGATCGGTCGAGAAGCGAAACTGCCTGTACAGATATCACATATCAAGATCGCCATGCGTGATGATTGGGGTACGGCTCCTGCCCTGTTGGCAGAACTTGAAAAAGCACGTCAGATGGGCATTGATATCACCGCGGATTGTTATCCGTATGATTTCTGGAACAGCACACTGCGGGTTTTATTCCCGAAAAAGGATTTCACGAGTATCGCGGGCGGGCAATATGCGGTGGATCATTTATTCGACCCGGATGGTTCGGTGCTGGTGCGCTATGCACCGGATACGAGTTACCGCGGCAAAACGATCGGTGCGATCGCAAAGCTCCGGAATGAAACGCCGGCGCAAACATTATTGCATTTAGTGGCTGAATCAGAAGCTTACCGTAAAGCGAATCCGGATGCGGGAGGTGTGGAAGCGATCATGGGGAAATCCATGAAAGCATCTGATGTGAGTGATCTGCTGGCCTGGGCGAATACCAATATCTGTTCCGACGGAGCGAATGGCGGACATCCACGGGGTTACGGCAGCTTCACCCGGATCCTTGGCAAATATGTAAGGGATGAACATCTCTTCACACTGGAGACCGCGATCCGGAAAATGACATCGCTTTCCGCAGAGCATACAGGGATCAGAAGGCGGGGCATCGTTGCGCCCGGTTATTTTGCCGACCTCGTCCTCTTCGATCCGGAAACGGTGAAAGACCGCTCAGGCATCGGCGACTCCAAAGCTTTGTCTGACGGCATTTTGCGGGTTTGGGTAAATGGCAAAGAAGTGTACCGGGACAAACAGGTGATGAATATATTCCCGGGCGTATTTATCTCAAGATAATATTAGAAGGTAAAAGGTGAATACATAGTCTTTTTGAACAAAAGAAAAGCCGCATCAATCGATGCGGCTTTCAAGTATTGCGGTTTTTTAGGATGGATATCTTAATCCGTATGATGACTAACTTCTTACCTCTTAGCTTTCACCTCTTACCTATTAACTAACTTAAGCGTTTTCTGCTTTCAGGATCACTCCCGCCGCACTAATGGTCACTTCCCATTTAATGGTTCCGCGCATGAAATGTGCTTTCCAGGAACCATCATTCTGTAATTTCCATTCGTAAACATTATCTGTCGCGTAATTGGTACGGAATGCATCCAGCACGACCTGAGGAACAGTGCCGGACAGGCAGATCACATCATGTGAAGACTGGTGTCCGTTATCATCGAAACCTACTTCATGGCGCTGACCGTTGAAGTTGAACTGGCTGCTGAAGTGATTACCGCTTTTATGCCATTCCACTTCCGTTGCACCGGGGAATGTAGTGGTCAGTGTTGCAATAGTTGATGCAGGAACACTGGAAGCCGGAACCACAGTGATAGCAGCATTATTAGTTGATAAGGATTCTTTTTTGCAGGAAGTGAACAGCCCGAAGCTGATAGCGAGAAGGAAAATGATCTTTTTCATAACTGGTGTTTTTTAAGTTGTTATCCGATTGCGTGTACATAAATGAGTCAGCGCACAGGAAGCCGGTGTAACCACTTTACTGAAAAAAAACAGGATATTTCTCATATCTGTCATTTTCAACCGATTGCAGGGGATAACTCCGGCTTTAATAAACACCTCTGTATCATGCTTTTATTTATCTTCCTGCTTCAAACGATCGCTTATGAATAAGAATCTATTATTCCGTTGGTCCATCGTAGCAGCGCTGGCTGGCTTCATTTTCGGCTTTGACACCGTTGTGATCTCAGGCGCCAATCAGCCCATCAAGGATCTCTGGCATACTTCACCCTGGTTCCACGGTTTCTTCATCATGTCCATGGCCTTATGGGGTACCGTGATCGGCTCCATTTTCGGTGGATTCCCCACTGAAGTGTATGGTCGTAAGAAAGTATTACTCTGGATCGGTATCATTTATACCATTTCCGCATTCGGTTCCGCGCTGGCGCAGGATCCTTATACTTTTTCCGCCTTCCGTTTCCTGGGCGGCATCGGCATTGGCGTATCCTCTGTTGTGGCCCCTACCTATATTTCAGAAATATCTACCCCAAAAACAAGAGGCCGGATGGTGGCCATGTATCAGTTCAATATCGTATTCGGTATCCTGATCGCATTCCTCTCCAATTATTTCCTGAAAGGATTTGACGGCATCAATGACTGGCGCTGGATGCTCGGCGTGCTGGCGATCCCTTCCATCATTTATTCCGTTATGGTGATGGCCGTTCCGGAAAGTCCGCGCTGGCTGGTTTCCCGTAAAAAAGATCTGGTAAAAGCCAAAGCGGTCATGGAACAACTGGGCGTGGATGATGCGGACGCTGAGATCAAAGCACTGGTGAACGCGGAAAAGGAAATGCATCTGGAATCAGGATTAGCAAGCATATTTTCCGGGCGATACAGGAAAGTCATGTTCCTGGCTTTCTTCGTTGCGTTCTTCAACCAGCTCTCCGGCATCAACTTCATTTTATATTACGCACCTGAGATCATGGAACGTGCCGGTCTGGCCGCAAAGGAGTCACTCTTCAATTCCATCGCGATCGGCGGAACCAATCTGATCTTCACTTTCGTTGGTTTGTACCTGATCGACCGGCTGGGCAGAAAGACCTTATTGTTCATCGGATCGATCGGATATATTCTCAGTCTGTCTATGGTCGCCTGGGCATTTTATACCCATGCGGGTTCGGAATTCCTGCTGGGATCCCTGCTGCTGTTCATTGCGGCACATGCGGTGGGACAAGGCGCTGTCATCTGGGTATTCATCTCGGAGATCTTCCCGAATCAGACGCGTGCCATCGGTCAATCCTTCGGGGCAAGCATTCACTGGGTATTTGCGGCCATCATCACGCTGATCACACCTGTATTTCTGGATGCCGAAAAAGGTATCTTCGGTAAGAATCCATGGCCGATCTTTGCTTTCTTCGCCGGTATGATGTTGTTGCAGCTGATTTGGGTCGTGTTTAAAATGCCGGAGACGAAAGGGATATCCCTTGAAGACCTGGAAAAGAAACTGATCAAAGAATCCTGATCCGCATGATATATAAACTGAATATCCTTTGTGTTTACCTGCTGATCACAACAGCTGCGGCTGCTCAGCAGGCGACCTATAAAGAACTTTACCGACCGCGATTTCATTTTTCTCCGGCCGTGAACTGGACGAATGATCCCAATGGTCTTGTTTATTTCAAAAATCAGTATCATTTGTTCTATCAGCATAATCCTTTCGGGAATGTGTGGGGACATATGAGTTGGGGTCATGCGGTCAGCAATGATGCCATTCACTGGAAACATCTCCCCCTCGCCATTCCGGAAGAAAGGGATACCATGATCTTTTCCGGCACCTGTGTTTATGATGCGAAGAATACTTCCGGTCTGGGCACCACTTCCCATCCCCCGTTGGTAGCCATTTACACCGGTCATGTGGAAGGAAAGAACCAATCGCAATGCGTGGCCTACAGCAATGATGAAGGCATTCACTGGACGAAATACCCGGCTAATCCGATCCTGGATCTGCATAAAAAGGATTTCCGCGATCCGAAAGTATTCTGGTATGAACCTCTGAAATACTGGGTCATGGCCCTGATGTATCCGGTGGAACATGAAGTTCATTTTTATTCATCGGATAACCTGCTGCGTTGGAAAGAGCTCAGCCATTTCGGTCCTGCCGGTGATACCAGCGGCGTTTGGGAATGTCCGGATCTTTCCCGCGTTCCGGTGGAAAATGAATCCGGTACTTACAAATGGGTATTGCAAACTTCCCAGAATGCTTCGATGCAGTATTTCGTAGGCGAATTCAACGGCGTGACCTTTACTCCGGAAAGCACGGAAACAACAGTGATGCGGCCAGACTATGGTCTGGATTATTATGCAGCTATCACTTACAATCAATTACCCGCTGCCTCCAAACCGCTCGCGATCGGCTGGGTCAATAACTGGAACTACGCCAATGCTATTCCTACAAGTCCCTGGAAAAGTGCGATGTCCATTCCCCGGGAACTCACGGTCAGGAAAGAAAAAGGAAAGTGGGTTTTGTTACAGCAACCGGTCGCTTCCATGCGCAGCCTCAGACTTCCTCCTTATCATTTCGATACAAAGAACATTTCAGAAAAGGAACAGTTGTTAGGATTCACTTCCAAACAATGTGAGATCGAATTCGTCATTCGTCCGGGCACCACCAATAAAAGTGGTATCCGTATCGCTGCAGGTCTGGGACATGAACTGGAGATCGGTTATGATGCCTGGAAAGGTGTGTTGTACCTCGATCGTGGTAAAACGGCGGTCCAGGATTTCTCGCCGGAATTCAGCCGTTTACATCTGGCAGAAGCGCCCGTACAATTAAAGGAAGGCAAGCTCCGGGTACGCATCTTCTACGATAACAGTATCGCGGAAGTATTCGTGAATGACGGAGAACAGGTGTTCACCATGCAATTATTCAACAGTAAGAGAGAAGATCAGCTGGTCCTTTTCAGTCATGGTGGTTCCAGTGTGTTTGAAAGTTTCAAAGCATGGCCGCTGCGTTCAGCCTGGTAATATTCAGTTCATCAAATATTTTTATTTATGAAGTACATCGCTGTGATGCTTTGTTGCCTGCTGCTCTTTGCATGTAAGGAACAGACAAAAGTAGATACGTCCGGCGACTGGACGATGAAAGGTTTTCAAAAAGCGGACAGTGCGAATCCGGTGATGATCGCGGACGGAACCCTGCAATTCGTTTGTCCGGTACGGGACAGTGTGGTGCACTGGGCGGAAAAGGATGTATTCAATCCCGCAGCTGTTGTAAGGAACGATACGGTGTTCCTGTTATTCAGGGCGGAAGACAGCATTGGCAAATACGCAGGTACATCACGGATCGGTCTGGCATGGAGCATAGATGGGTTTCATTTCAGTAAATACGCCGCTCCTGTTTTATATCCGGAAAATGACGCTCAGAATGTATATGAGTGGGAAGGCGGATGCGAAGATCCGCGTGTGGTGCAGGACAGCAGCGGCAACTATATCATGACCTATACGGCATATGATGGCAACCTGGCAAGACTGATGGTGGCTCATTCTTCCGATCTGATGCATTGGATCAAGGACGGCCCTGCATTCGCGAAACAGATGAATGGCAGATTCACGGATATCTGGAGTAAATCGGGATCCATAGTGAGTACTTATTCAAAAGGCACACCTGTTGCAGTGAAGATCAATGGCAAATACTGGATGTACTGGGGCGATACGAATATTTACATGGCCTGGTCAGATGATCTGCTCAGCTGGAATATCGTTACTGAAAAGCCCATGACTTCTGCAAACTCAGACTATGCTATCAAACCCGTGTTCGGTCCCCGGGAAGGTAAATTCGACAGTGATCTTGTTGAATCCGGTCCGCCAGCGATGATAACAGATGAAGGGATCCTTCTTCTCTATAACAGCCGCAATGTGCCTTCCAAAGGTGATACAACACTGGCAGAAGGAACGTATGCAGCTTCACAGATCCTTTTTGATAAGAACGACCCTGCTAAGGTGTTGCAGCGGATGGACACCTGTTTCATCAGGCCTGACAGAGCTTTTGAGATCAGCGGTCAGGTGAATCAGGTTTGTTTCATTGAAGGACTGGTGAAATATCACGGCCGTTGGTTCCTGTATTACGGAACGGCTGATTCCAGGATCGCAGTAACGGTAAAATAAAGGGCTGATGCTGGTCATGCGGCAATGCCTTCCTTTCTGATTTTCATCAATTACCTTCTTTTTCGGTCAGGTATTCAGTAATTTCAAGAAAAAAATCATGGCTCGTTCCCATCACCGCAAAAACCACAAGGAACACCTGAAGCAATTCAGGGATCACAGTGAAACTGCAGAAAAATCAACCCGCGGAAGTACGGTCGTAACCCTGACGATCGCGGGTCTGCTGGCTGGCCTGGGTATCGGTTTCATCGCAACAGATGGCAACTGGGTATGGATGGCTGCCGGGACTGTTGTAATGGGAGTTGCCGGATATTTCCTTGGTCATAAGATCGACGGAGATCTGGGCTGATCGCCACTATTGCTGCGGAAATTACGGTCCTGAATTCTTTGAACAACATATCCACGTGGATCGTTGAACCAAGGCATAAATCATAAATTTGTAAAAAGACTGCATCATGAAGATATTTGTAGCCGGCCTTCCTTATGACCTCGACGACGCGGAACTGGAAGAAATTTTTGAAAAATTCGGTACTATTAATTCCGCCAAAGTTGTCATGGATCGTGAGACCGGCAAAAGCAAGGGTTTTGGATTCGTCGATATGGCGAACGAAGCTGAAGCGCGTGATGCGATCGAAAGTCTGAATGGTATTTCCCTCGGCAAAAAACCCCTTGTTCTGAAAGAAGCTGAAGATCGTCCCGGTGGCGGTTCTTCCGGTGGAGGCGGTGGCTTCCGCGGAGGTGGCGGCGGCGGCGGTTATCGCGGCGGCGGCGGTGGTGGTGGTTACCAGGGTGGCGGCGGAGGCGGCTATCGCGGTGGCGGCAGCGGAGG
>JAKPSI010000055.1 GCA_029555415.1 Bacteroidota bacterium
CAAATAAATTATAGAGTCTAATTGCTAATTGAATGGGTTGTTCCCGGACACTTAGCTCAAAGCTGAAATAACATGTTACAACCGAAAAGAACGAAACACAGGAAAATGCAGAAGGGCCGCATGAAAGGTGATGCCAAGCGAGGCGCTACCATTTCTTTTGGTTCTTATGCGCTGAAAGCCCTGGATCAGCACTGGATCACTGACCGTCAGATCGAAGCTGCCCGTCAGGCACTGACCCGTGAGATGAAAAGGGAAGGTAATGTATGGATCCGCATTTTCCCTGATAAACCGATCACCCGCAAGCCTGCAGAGGTGAGGATGGGTAAGGGTAAAGGTAACCTGGAGTTCTGGGCTGCCGTAGTAAAACCGGGCCGTATCCTGTTCGAGGTGGACGGTGTGGATGAGAAGACCGCACGCGCTTCCCTGGCACTGGCTGCCGGTAAGCTGCCGATCAAAACGAAGTTCATCATGCGCAGGGATCTGATCACTGCCTAATCAACAAATAATAAATCGTCAATACGATGTCTAAGAAATCAGAATTTGTAAAGAGCATCCACGGGATGAATGAGAACGACCTCAAGGCGCGCCTGGAGGAGGACAAACAGCGCCTGAAAAAGCTTGAGTTCGCTCATGCGATCTCTCCGCTGGAGAATCCGATGACCATCCGTGGTCTGCGCCGCGACATTGCCCGTTTGATCACTGAACTGAAGAACAGGGCTACGGCATAAAGAACAACGGCGTAAGCCGGAAACAATAAAGCGTTTTAAAAATCGCCCAAGCAACAGCAAACGGCGCAAAGCTTAAAAAAATGGTGGAAAGAAATTTAAGAAAAACAAGGATCGGGGTTGTAACCAGCAACAAGATGGCGAAGACCATCACTGTAGCGGTTGAGCGTAAAGTGAAGCACCCTATCTATGGTAAGTTCGTTAAAAAAACTACCAAGTTCCATGCCCATGATGATAAGAATGAGTGCAGCATCGGTGATGTAGTGAAGATCATGGAAACCCGTCCGCTGAGCAAGACCAAAAGGTGGCGCTTAGTTGAGGTGGTGGAGAAAGTGAAATAAGCTGCAAGCCTCAAGCGGTAAGCTGCAAGGCTGCAACAACAGATAACAAAAGTGTAAAATCTGCTCAAAGCAAAAGCTGAGAGCTCAAAGTGTAAAAATATGATTCAGCAAGAAAGCCGGTTAAATGTGGCGGATAACAGTGGAGCCAAAGAGGTACTGTGTATCCGTGTACTCGGCAACAGCGGTCAGCGTTATGCACGTATCGGCGATAAGATCGTTGTAACCGTTAAAGACGCCTTACCGCAGGGTGGTATCAAAAAAGGTACAGTAGCCAAAGCCGTTATCGTGCGCACCACGAACAAGCTGCGCCGCAAGGATGGTTCTTACATCCGCTTTGACGACAACGCGGTGGTATTGTTGAACCAGTCAGACGAGCCGCGCGGTACGCGCATCTTCGGACCTGTTGCACGTGAACTGCGTGACAAGGGTTATATGAAGATCATCTCCCTGGCACCGGAAGTATTATAATTGATTAAAAGGGCATAGCCCAATAATGATAGCAACATGAAAGCAAGATTCAAACCCAAATTCAACATCCGTAAAGGCGACAGCGTAGTGGTCATTTCCGGCGACGACAAGGACCTCAGCAAACCCCGTACGGTGAAGCAGGTGCTGGTGGAAGAAAGCCGTGTGATCGTGGAAGGTGTGAATATGATCACCAAGCACTCCAAGCCCTCGGCTCAGAATACCAAGGGTGGTATCATCAAGAAGGAAGCCCCGATCCATATCAGCAACGTGATGCTGTATGATGCCGCACAAAAATCCGGCGCACGTGTAACACGTGAACGCAAGGACGGCAAAACAACACTGGTTTTTAAAACAAAAAAAACGCAGGGAGGTAAATAATTATGAGTACGAAAGCATACGCCCCCAGGCTGGCGGAAAAATATAAGAAGGACGTTGTTCCTGCCCTGGTGAAGAAATTCAATTACACCACAATGATGCAGGCTCCCAAACTGGAGAAGATCTGTCTGAACCGTGGTGTGAACGGAGCAGTTACCGACAAGAAACTGGTTGACATCGCACTGGATGAGCTGACAACGATCACCGGCCAGAAAGCGGTTTCTACCATGTCCAAAAAAGACATCTCGAACTTCAAACTGCGTAAGAACATGCCCATCGGTGCGCGTGTGACCCTGCGTGGCGATAAAATGTTCGAATTCCTGGATCGTTTGATCGCCGTAGCACTGCCCCGTGTACGTGACTTCAAAGGCGTAAGCGAAAAAGCATTCGATGGCCGCGGTAACTACACCCTGGGTGTGACCGAGCAGATCATCTTCCCGGAGATCGATATCGATAAAGTATCAAGGATCACCGGTCTGGATATCACTTTCGTGACCACCGCTAATACGGATGAAGAAGCATATGAGCTCCTGAAAGAACTCGGTATGCCTTTCCGCGACATTAAAAAATAAGTTTAAACTAAATTAAAGCACAAACAATATGGCTAAAACATCAGTAAAAGCCAGGCAACGTAAAAGAGAAAGAATGGTAGAACAGTTCGCCGCAAAACGCGAAGAGCTGAAGAAAGCCGGCGACTGGAAAGCGCTGGATGAACTGCCGAAAAACTCTTCACGTGTTCGTCTGAAGAACCGTTGCCAGTTATCAGGCCGCCCGAGAGGTTATGTACGTTACTTCGGTCTGTCCAGGATCGCACTCCGGGACATGGCACTGAACGGAAAGATCCCCGGACTGAAAAAGGCTAGCTGGTAATCCGGCCAACCTGTAAACAAAATTGTATAAACGAGTAATTGAAATAAAATGGTAACAGATCCTATTGCAGACTTCCTGACGAGAATCCGTAACGCCCAGATGGCAGGGCATCGTGTTGTGGATATTCCGGCATCAAATCTGAAGAAACGTATGACGGAAATCCTGTACAACCAGGGTTATATCCTGAAGTACAAATTCGAAGACGACAACAAACAGGGTGTCATCAAGATCGCCCTGAAGTATGATGCAGCTACGAAACAGCCTGCTATCCAGAGCATGGAGCGCATCAGCCGTCCCGGTCTGCGTCAGTATGCTAAGCCTGCTGATTTCCGCCGTGTGAAGAATGGTCTCGGCCTCGCGATCGTATCCACTTCCAAAGGAGTGATGACCGATAAAGAAGCCAAAGCTCAGAACGTGGGTGGTGAGATCCTGTGTTATGTATATTAATAGAATGGTGCTGATACATTAAGCCGTTACCTAACAGGCTGACCGGTCAGTACAGTAACAATCATAAAATAAAAAAGAACGAGTATGTCAAGAATAGGTAAACAAGCGATCACGCTGCCGGAAGGTGTAACCGTAACCGTTGGTAAAGACAACGTGGTTACCGTGAAGGGAAAGAAAGGTGAACTGAAGCAGCAGATCGACCGCGATATCACAGTAGAAGTTGTGGATGGTCATGTGCATTTAAAACGCCCGACCGACCAGATCCGTCACCGCGCCCTGCATGGTCTGTACCGCGCACTCGTAGCCAACATGGTGAAAGGTGTTACTGAAGGTATCATTCGCAAGCTGGAGCTGATCGGTGTGGGTTTCAAAGCCGCTAACCAGGGTAATGTGCTCGACCTGTCACTGGGTTATTCGCACAATATCATCTTTGAAGTTCCCAACGAACTGAAAGTAACTACTGCACAGGAGAAAGGTCAGAATCCCCTGATCACCCTGGAAGGTATCGATAAGCAACTGATCGGACAGGTAGCCGCAAAACTGCGCAGCCTCCGTAAGCCCGAGCCGTACAAAGGAAAAGGTGTGCGTTATGTTGGTGAGATCGTACGTAAGAAAGCTGGTAAAGCTGCTGGTAAATAATTTTAAAAAATGGTCTGTCCGGGCAGTATCCGGATGGTAAACAAATCAGATAAAGATGAACCCGAAAGTTAAATCCGCAAGAAGGCAGAAGATCCGCTTCAACATCCGCAAAACCATCATCGGTGCAGCGACGAAGCCCCGTCTCTCTGTTTTCAGAAGCAACACTGATATCTACGCGCAGCTGATCGATGACCTGAAAGGGGAGACGATCGCAGCGGCTTCTTCCAAAGACAAGGAGATCGTAGCGCAGAAGGGTACCAAAGTTGAAAAGAGCAAACTGGTCGGTGCCGCTATCGCCCGCAAGGCAGCAGCACTGGGTGTGAAGGATGTGGTATTCGACCGCGGTGGATACCTCTATCATGGCCGTGTGAAATCAGTAGCAGACGGAGCCCGTGAAGGTGGCCTCGTATTCTAAAAAACAATCCTAACATTTAATTACTAGCATACATGTCAAAGTTTAACGTAAACAGGGTGAAAGCCGGCGACCTGGAACTGAAAGATAAAGTGGTAGCCATCAACCGTGTTGTAAAAACAACCAAAGGCGGTCGTGCCTTCAGTTTTTCCGCGCTGGTGGTAGTAGGTAATGAGAACGGTGTCGTTGGACACGGTTTAGGTAAAGCCAAAGAAGTACAGGAAGCGATCACCAAGGGTATCGAAGATGCCAAGAAGAACCTGATCAAGGTTCCGGTGATGAAAGGTACCATTCCCCACGATCAGTGGGCGAAAGAAGGTGCAGCTAAAGTACTGATCAAGCCCGCCGCTCATGGTACGGGTGTGATCGCCGGAGGTTCTATGCGTGCGGTGCTCGAAGCTGCAGGTGTAACGGACGTACTGGCCAAATCACTCGGTTCTGCCAACCCGCATAACGTGGTAAAAGCTACGTTCAAAGCACTGGCACTGCTGCGTGAACCCATCCAGGTTGCGAAAACACGCACCCTCGGACTGAAGAAAGTATTCAACGGATAATTACCCCTGAAGCAAAGTGTTGCACACTTACAGCAGGACAACAAACGACCACATTATGAAAAAGATAAAAATCACACTGGTTAAAAGCCCGATCGACAGACCTGAACGCCAGAAGCTGACGCTGAAAGCGCTGGGCCTGAACAAGACCAACTCTTCTAAAGAAGTGATCGCTACGCCCCAGATCTTAGGTATGGTGCGTAAAGTGACGCATCTGATCAAAGTTGAAGAAGTAGCTTAATTAGTCACTAGTCGCTAGTCAATAGTAGCTAGTCAACAGCCAATTTTTTTAAAGCGAGCCCCGAAGCTTTTGGGGCGTTAAGTCAAAAATAAAAGCAAAATGAAACTTCACGAATTAAGGCCTGCAAAAGGCGCAACGCACAAAGTAAAAAGGATCGGACGTGGTGATGGTTCCGGCCATGGTGGTACATCCACAAAAGGTACGAAAGGTGGACAAAGCCGTGCTGGTTACAAACGCAAAATGGCTCACGAAGGTGGTCAGATGCCGATCCAGCGCCGTGTACCTAAACGCGGTTTCAAGAATCACGACCGTGTAGAATACAAAGTGTTCAACCTCGGCCAGATCGAACAACTGGCTGCGAAATATAACCTTACTGATTTCACGCTGGAGAATCTTTACATCAACGGTCTGGTGAGCCAGAACGATAAAGTGAAGATCCTGGGCAACGGTGAACTGAAAACCAAGCTCACCTTCAAGGTGAATGCGGTCAGCGACAAGGCCAAAGCGGCCATCGAAGCGGCTGGCAGCACCCTCGAACTGGTAAAGTAAATTTCACTAATTTGCAATGACGTATGAAAATGCGTCTTTTATGTTTAATACCTGCATTTAAACTACTTTAACCCGCGTGAAAAAATTCATACAGACACTCAAGAATATCTGGAGCATCGAAGAGTTGCGCAGCAAGATCCTGTTCACCCTGATGATGATCGTTATCTTCCGCGTAGGTGTTCACATCGCGCTGCCCGGTATCGATCCCACCACTCTGAAAATGGGTTCTTCCGGTAACGGTATCCTGGGTATGATCAATGCCTTCTCCGGAGGCGCATTCGATCAGGCTTCGATCTTCGCTCTCGGTATCATGCCTTATATCTCCGCTTCAATCTTCATGCAGCTGATGACGGTACTCGTACCGAAATTCGCCAAGATGCAGAAAGAAGGGGATAGCGGCCGTAAGAAGATCAATCAATACACACGTTATCTCACCGTAGGTGTTACAGCCCTCCAGGCATCCGCTTACGTATCCTACCTCAAACAGATCCACGCGCAAAGCATGATCCCCGCTTACCAGCCTTTCTTCTGGCTGAGCACGATCGTGATCCTGACCGCTGGTACGCTGTTCGTGATGTGGATGGGTGAGAAGATCACAGATAAAGGTCTCGGTAACGGTACCTCACTGATCATCATGATCGGTATCCTCGGTCGTCTTCCGCAGTCATTCCTCCAGGAACTGACCGCGAAGTCAACCCGCAGCGGTGACCTCCTCGTGTTCATCATTGAGATCGCGATCCTGATCGCTATCATCATGGGTTGTATCCTGCTCATCCAGGGTGTCCGCAAAGTTCCCGTGAATTATGCGAAACAGATCGTCGGTAACCGCCAGTTCGGTGGTGCCCGACAGTTCCTGCCCCTGAAAGTGAACAGTGCCGGTGTAATGCCGATCATCTTCGCCCAGGCGATCATGTTCCTGCCTACACTCGCCACCCTTGGTAACAGTACATCTGAAGGCGCGCAGACTTTGTCACGCATCTTCACCGATCACCGTGATCCCTGGTACATGCTGATCTACTCCGTAGTGGTGATCGGTTTCACGTTCCTGTACACGGCGTTGATCTTCAACCCCAAACAGATCGCTGATAACCTGAAGCAGAATAATGGTTTCATCCCCGGTGTTAAACCCGGCCAACCGACAGCTGATTATATCGGCGCGGTGATGGATAAGATCACCTTCCCCGGCGCCATCTTACTGGCACTGGTGGGTATCCTGCCCGGTATCGCTCAGCGTCTTGGTGTATCTCAGGGCTTCTCTACCTTCTTCGGCGGTACTTCACTGCTGATCATGGTGGGTGTGATCCTCGATACCCTGCAGCAGATCGAAACACAGTTGCTGATGCGCCAGTACGACGGTCTGATGAAGAGCGGTCGTATCCAGGGCCGCCAGACGACATCTGCCGTTCAGTATTAAAAACGACTTTGAATCATACAGAAACCCGGCATATTTGTGCCGGGTTTTTATTTTAAGGATATTTGCATTATGATCATTTTAAAGACCGATGAACAAGTGGAGCTGATGCGTAAGAGCGCACTGCTGGTGAGTAAAACACTGGCTGAAGTGGCAGGCATGCTCAAACCCGGCATCACCACGCTTTCCATCGATCAGATGATCGGTACTTTCATCCGTGATCATGAAGCGGTACCCAATTTCCTCAACTATCATGGTTATCCCTTTAATTCCTGCATCTCCGTAAATGATGTGGTGGTGCATGGTTTCCCGGGCAAGCTGACGCTGAAAGAAGGCGATACGGTATCAGTCGATGTCGGCGTTAACCTCAATGGCTGGCAGGGTGATCATGCGTATACATTCGCCATTGGTGATCCAGGTCCGGAAGTTGCAAAATTGATCCGTGTTACCAGAGAGTCATTATACAAAGGCATTGAAAAAGCCGTAGCGGGTAACCGCATCGGTGATATCTCCAATGCCATTCAGGAATACACCGAGAAACAGCATGGATATGGTGTAGTACGTGAACTGGTGGGGCATGGTCTGGGACGCAGTCTTCATGAAGATCCGCAAGTACCGAATTACGGCAAGCGCGGCAGTGGTCCGAAAATGGCGGAAGGACTGGTACTCGCCATTGAACCGATGATCAACATGGGTAAGAAAGATGTGTTCACGGAAGATGATGGCTGGACCGTTCGCACCCGCGACGGCAAAGTTTCCGTTCACTTTGAGCATGATGTCTGCGTACGCAAAAACAAAGCGGATATCCTTTCTGATTACAGTCTCATTCAGGCGGTGGAGAAAACCAACGCGAATCTTTTCCTGACCTATTAAAGGATGCGGTACGTCATTTCAACGCGGTGATCGGCCCAGATCTCCTGCGGACTGATGTAAGTATCTTTCATGTGGAAATCAACACCCGCCTTAGCGAACGCGGCTTTTACCAGTTCCGAACAGATATAACTCCGGTTCCTTTCCCTTTTTCCTTTTCGGAATAAGATGCGGAGCATGATGCGGATGATCTCCCAGTTATCGTAAGGTCTCGTTAATTCATCCAGTCCGAAGCTGATCGCTTTTTTCAGTTTTTCATGTTCCGGAAATTCGGTCAGTTTGGCCATGAAGATCTGTCCCTTGTACGGACGTTTCGCTCCTTTATAATCGCGGAGATAGGTGGAGAGCGGGATAAGGCGGATGCCTACTGATGGCTCGGCTTCCAGGATCATAACGCGGCCAAGGTCTTCATCCTTGTATACGATGGCCACATGGCTCCACGGACTTTTCGTGAGTTTCTGAATGATGCCGGAGAACAGGTAACTGCCGGAAGTGAAAAAAATATGACCGGTCTTCAGGCTATCACGGATCTTCTGATAAGGGATCACCGGTGTATCGTGCATTTGCTGTTTGCTGATGGGTGCTGCCATAGATGACGAACTTACCCAAAAATCAGGTTTCTTTGTAAAAATTTACAAGTGCAGCAACATATACTGGTGATCGGTGGCGGAGCAGCGGGCTTTTTTTGCGCGGTGAATGCGGCGCGGATGAATCCTGCGCTGAAAGTCACGCTGGCGGAGAAAGGCAATAAACTGCTTTCCAAAGTGCGCGTGAGCGGAGGCGGACGCTGCAACCTGACGCATGCTTGTGACAGTATCGCGGAGATGAGTAACTGTTATCCGCGCGGGCAGCATTTCGTGAAGAAGAATTTCCATCATTTTTTCGTGAAGGATACGATCGAATGGTTCACCTCACGCGGCGTGGAACTGAAGGCGGAAGCGGATGGAAGGATGTTCCCGGTATCGGACAGTTCGGAAACCATCATCCATTGTCTGGTGCGTGAAGCGAATCAGCATAAAGTAGAGATGATGCTGAATGCGGATGTGAAAAGCCTGGTGAAGACGGGTGATATATTTGAAGCGGTGATGGCCGATGGACGGAAAGTGGAAGCAGATTTTGTATGTATCGCCAGCGGTGGATTTCCGAAGCCAGAACAATTTAATTGGATCACCTCATTGGGACATCATATCGCCACACCTGTCCCTTCCTTGTTCACGTTCAATTTACCGAAGCATCCGCTGAATGCATTGATGGGTGTAGTGGCGGATCCGGTGCGGGTGAAGATCGAGGGAACGAAATTGTCGGAAGAAGGACCGGTGCTGATCACGCATTGGGGCCTGAGTGGCCCGGGTATCCTGCGTTTGAGCGCATGGGGGGCGAGGGAGCTGGCGGCGCGCGACTGGCAATTCACCGTGCATCTGA
>JAKPSI010000067.1 GCA_029555415.1 Bacteroidota bacterium
GGCTGAAAAGGAAGCAGAAACACAGTGTAGGCATCCGGAATAAATTCCCCCTCTTTATCCGTTATTTCACCTGCGAAGGCCGGGACGGTCGGATCGTGTTTTTTGATGATATATACGGGGAGGACAAATGGCTGCGTAAGACCTATTTTCCCGGCAAATAGCCCCTGGCGCCTCCTGAAGGCATAAAAAACCGGAAAAAAGGGAGGTATTTCCCTTAAAAAACAGCTTCCAAATATGTGAGAATTAAGTAAATAATTTATTTTCAGATATTGAACATACCCGTTATTTTTGTTGAGATTAAAACCAAACTATCTCTTTATGAAGAAGATACTAGCCTCATTGTTTTTTATGTACCTGCTGGTACCTGCCTCTTTCGGGCAAAATGATGGCGTTTTGAAACCTGCGCTTGGCGTCAGTTTCATTTTGAATGATTTTAAAACGGCCAACGCTATCCGTACAACATCCCTTAATGCCGTGATCCGTGACAAAAAGTGGGCAAAGCTCAGCCAGATGAAACCTGGTGTGGCTATCACTTATTTCAAGGGGATCAAGAAATATATCGACTTCGCCGGTACGATCGCCGGTTCTTTTGTGAACTATCCGATGCAGAATTACAGCTTCGTGGACGAGAAGTTCCTGCTGGAGGGTAATGCATCGCTTTACCTGAAAATGACCTCTGAGAATTACTGGGTTCAGCCTTACATCAGTTTGGGTGTGGGTGGTCATAAATACCGCAGCTACTGGGGTGCTTATATGCCGCTGGGTCTGGGTATGAGGATCAATTTCTGGGATGAAGGTTACTTCTTCGTGAACTCAACTTACCGCGCTCCGGTAACTACAGAAACTGCCAGCTACCATTTCCAGAACAGCATTGGTATCGCCGGTGCCCTCGGAAAGAAGAAAGAAGTGAAACTGATCCCGCCTCCTCCGCCGCCTCCGGCTGATACAGACGGCGATGGTATCACTGATGATAAAGACAAATGCCCGACCGTGAAAGGTGTTGCCAAATACGATGGCTGCCCCGTTCCGGATTCTGATAAAGACGGTATCAATGATGATGAGGACAAATGTCCTACCGTTCCTGGTGTTGCCCGTTATCAGGGTTGCCCCATCCCTGACAGGGATAAAGACGGCATCAATGATGAAGAAGACAAATGCCCGGATGTTCCTGGTGTAGCCCGTTACCAGGGTTGCCCGGTTCCTGACCGTGATAAAGATGGTGTGAACGATGAGGATGATAAATGTCCGGATCTCGCAGGTACAGCCGCTAATCAGGGTTGTCCTGAACTGACCGAAGAAGTGAAAAAGACCGTTGCTTACGCAGCTAAGAACATCTACTTTGAAACAGGAAGCACTAAACTGCAATCCAAATCATTCAAAGGACTGAATGATCTGGCTGCTGTAATGGTGAAGAATCCTGATATGAAACTGGATATCGATGGTCACACCGATAACGTAGGCAGCGATGCCCTGAACCAAAGGCTGAGCGATGGCCGTACGGCTGCTGTGAAAGCTTACCTGGTGAGCAAAGGTGTTGCAGCAGATAAACTGACCGCTACCGGTCATGGTGAAACTTCACCGGTTGCTGATAACAAAACCGCTGCAGGCCGCGCGCTGAACCGCCGCGTTGAACTGAAACTTCATTATTATTAATAGATAATAGAACGATACTTTCGAAACCCCGGAGCTTCCGGGGTTTTTTTATGCCCTTCATTTTTTTAAATGAGGAGTAGAGAATGAGCATATAAACAATAGTATTTGGCGGATGCTTTTTTGTTTCCCGCAGATCTCGCAGATGATACGCAGTTAAGGCAGAAATTTTATTGCCGCCTTCCTAAAAAATCCGATCCAACTGGATCACCCTTAGGGCGGGCAGATCACCAGTTGGATACACAGATAACAAAGGTGAGTTAGAGTGATTCGTTTTTTGTGGACGTAACAGTATCCGTTTTGCAAGCTGTTCTCAATCCGGTTGTTGGTGATTACACCAACAACGGCGTAAAACATCCATACTTATCAAATGTAACTTAGGATGCTCTTGTAGCCCGCCCGGATGACCCGGTCGGACGGGCTTGCCGCTTGTAGCTTGCGGCAGATCGCTATGGAAAAAGATGTTGAATCATTACGATCCCAGCAGCCAACAGCCAGCAGCAGTTCCATTACCAACAGATGATCTTAGGACGTCCTTGTAGCTTGCCGCTTGTAGCTTGAAGCTTCTATTGCTTATTCCCGAACAACCGTTTCAATAACCCCTTCTTCTTTTTCGGCTCTTCCGCCGGGGCACCGATCGGTTTGAGATCGCCGTCATTATTCACCTTACGGATCGTATCCTTTTTAACGGGCTTTTCTTCGATCACAGGGGTTGATTCGGGTCCGATATAGTCATTGTGCTGTATGATCTCATAGTCCTGCTCTTTCACGCCCGGATCTTCATCAGGAGTGGCCTGATTGTCGATCAGGTTCATCAGGTCGGCACTATTGACCTCGGTCTTCAGATCCGCCGGCTTGGCGAAACGCGCGTCCCTGTCGATACCCAGGGTCTTGTCCGCATAAACCTTCTGGAAGAAAAGTTCCCAGATCGGACGGGCAGCTGCCCCACCGAAACCGCCCGCGCCATCATTGCGGATGAAACGGTCGTCACAACCCACCCAAACACCACCCAGTAACTGGGGTGTATAGCCCATGAACCAGGCATCGGCGTTATCATTGGTCGTGCCGGTTTTACCACCCATTTCAGCGGCACCCAGACGGTTACGGAGACCTGCTGCGGTTCCTTTATCAACAGGTCCCTGCATCATGCGGGCCATGGTGTATGCGGTCGCTTCGCTGACGGCTTCTTTACGATTCGGACTATAGTCAAATCTGGCGATCACATTCCCGTTCCTGTCCTCGATTCGGTTAATGAAGAAAGGTTTGGTGGAAAAACCACGACCCGCGAAAATGGAATAGCCCCAGCACATTTCAAAAAGGGAAAGGTCGCAGGCACCCAGTGCGATGGAAGGAAAGGGTTCTACCTTGGTCGGGATATTCAGGCGTGTCAGGAAATCCGCGAATTGCTGCGGACCGACCTGTTTCATGATATAGGCGGATGCGCAGTTCTTGGAGAACGCAAGGGCATTGGCCATGGTCATCGTTCTGCCGGAGCAGGTACGTGAAGTAGCGGGCACCAGCTGGTTGTTCCCGAAATTCTGCTGCACATCTTCCACTTCCGTTTCCGGAGTAAAGCCACGTTCTTCCATGGCCTGGGTGTACAGCAGGGGTTTGATGGTGGAGCCAACCTGACGTTTGGTCTTCAGGTTAACGTGATCGTATTTGAAAGTTTTGAAACTGATACCACCCACCCAGGCTTTCACCTGCCCGGTAATGGGATCTGTGACCATGAAAGCGGTCTGTACCATTTCATGTGTATACCGGATGGAATCGAAAGGGGTCATCACCGTATCCTTTTCGCGTTTGGCGTTCCAGGCGAAAACTTTCATGGGTGTTTTGACATAGAAGCTGGCTTTGATCTCTTTATCGCTCAGGCCATCTTCTTCCATATTCTTCCAGCGGTCACTTTGTTTCATGGCCGCTTCCAGTACATTTTCGTGTGTTTTCCATACCGACCCGCTTTTCAGCATATACTGCGCCAGCAGGGCTTTCTGGAGTGTGGGCACGTGGGCGGCCACAGCTTCTTCCGCATATTCCTGCATACGTGGATTGATGGTGGTATAGATCTTCAATCCGTCCTTATAGATATCCCAGCTGTCGCCATTCGATTTTTTGAAGCCTTTCAGTACATCCTTGACCTCATCCCTGAGGATCTCGCGGAAATAAGGCGCGTAACCGTTGTTCTCATCCATTTTCCGGTAATTGAGCTGGATCGGCTGAACTTTCAGTTTGGCGTATTCCGCGGAACTGATCTTGTTGTTCTCTTCCATCCGGCTCAGCACCACATTGCGGCGGTCGAGCGCTGCTTTCGGGTTCCGGCGCGGGTTGTACAATCCCGGTCCGTTGATCATCCCCACCAATAAGGCCGATTCTTCCACATTCAAACGGTCCGGTTCTTTCTGGAAGAAAGTACGGGAAGCGTTACGGATGCCGAATACGTTATCGGAATAAGGGACCGTATTGAGGTATAAAGTGATGATCTCTTCTTTGGTGAAATTGCGTTCCAGTTTCACGGCAATGATCCATTCCTTGAGTTTTTCGATCACACGGAATGCCTTGTTCTTGCTGCCCTGGTCCAGCAGCGCTTTGGCCAACTGTTGGGTGATGGTACTGCCACCGCCCTGAGAACCCAGCGTGAAAAGGGCGCGCATCGTGCCTTTGAGGTCGATGCCGGGGTGGGCGTAAAAACGTTTGTCCTCCGTTGCAATGAGCCCTTCGATCACATAGCGGGAAATATCATTGTACTTGACCACGCTGCGGTTACCATTCTCGCGGTAATATTTGCCCATCAGTGTGCCGTCTTCCGCGTATACTTCGGACGATTGCAGCATGGAAGGATTCTCCAGCTCCGTCAGAGAAGGCATTTTTCCGAAGACGCCGAAATTGGCCATCAGGATCAGCAGGACAAAACATCCAAGTCCGACGAAGAACAGACGCCAGAAAATGCGGACAGTTTTTTTCATACAATGGGATTGAGGTCAGGCTAAATTGCCGGTACTATTTGCAGAACCGAAAATAAGAAAATCCTTTCCGGCCGCAGGGTTCAGCCGATTAATTTTTTCATAAAAGGGAAAAGCACAGGGAAACTACCGGGAGGATCAGAATTTACCCGGGAGGTTCTGGTTCAGGAACTGACGGTAGGCCTCAACATCCTTCCGGGTCTTGAGTGATTCAAGGTTCTTGTCACTCGCGATCAGGAAGCTGTATTTGCCCCCTTTCAGCCAGGGAATGATATCGGTAGCCGTTACAGGTTTCGTCTTGTCCAGGTAGGTCATGGCATCCGCCACATTCGCGAAAGGACTGATCACCAGCATGCGGTTGTCGGCATCTATCTCCACCAGGTCCACCGTCATTTGCTTGTTATAGAACGTTTCTCTGTTATAGCGGAAGAATGCATTCCTGGCTTCGGTCATGAATACCGGATCCACTTTGTTCATCATGACCACCACATATTGCGGGGCCTTATCATCGAACGTATAACCCGGAAGTGCCGGTGGCGGGGTTGTTGTCTTTGCTACAGAATCTTTCACAACAGGTTTCGGTTGCTGTACAGCTGTAACCGGCGGTGTGACAGGTTTCTGTCCTACTGTATCTTTTTTGACAGGTTGTTGTACCGGGATCACGGCTAGAGGAGCGGTCTTCACAGGTTGAGCACCGGTGCTGTCATTGTAACGGGTGATCTGCAGATTCGTTAATTCTTCTTCGATCTGTTTACGGCGACCCAGTACATCCAGCATATTGCCGGCACGGGTGCCGATCGGCGTATTGGCGTAGCGACCCGCCATGTCACTCAGGATGGAAGCAGCCATGCTGTCCTGACGCTGACGGATATAGTAGACCGCTTCAATATAACGCAGCTGAGGTGTCCAGTAATTGCTTTTATAAATGCTGTCGGCTTTTTGCTTCTCTTTCACGGCCTGATCGAAGTTCCCTTCCACAAAAAGATCATAGATGTGTTCGTATACAGCTGTAGCGTCCGTACTGGCGGTCACAACCCTGGGGTCCTTACCGGTGTTGATGATGGTGGTGAAGTTGCTTTGCTGATAGGACTCCGTCATCAGTTTTTTGATCGCTTCCGCTTTTGCTTTTTCGCCATTCTTGTTGTAGCAGTAATAGAGATTGAACAGCAGCTCATCCATTTTTTTGAAACGGGGGAACCGGTTGCGCAATTCTTCCAGTGTACTGGTTCCGATACCGCAATCCTCTATCTCCTGGATATAAGCAATGCCTAAAGCGTACATGGCGTTCATGATGGAATCATTCGACTGATTCAGCTGATCGATCGAAAGAGGGAGGTTCTTGTAGAGTTTGTCGTAAGTGATCTCATTGTCAGCTGCATCTTTTCCGCCATCCTGAATACTGCCTTGTGAGTATTGGGTCATCTGCGACATATTCTGGAAACCTGCCTGTATGGCTGCAAAGCGCCGCCAGTTGTCCTGGTTGGGCCGGCTGCCCCAGCGTGCTTTGAAATCGGCCTGGCCGCGTGTTCTGTAATTACTGTTATAGAAATACCATTCTCCTTTTGTATTGCCCGAAGGGAATAAGGGTTGATTCGGCGCGATGGGAGGTAATTGCGAACCGGTGCTGCCTGCTGTGGGCATGGCCGCTTCATCTTTCAAACCCTGTTCTTTACGTAACTGTTTCACCAGTTTTTTCACAAAGTCCTTTCTTTCTTCTTCTGTCAGCGATGCGATACGTTGCAAACTGTCTTGTCTGGCTTTGATATCCAGCTGCACCACGATCCGGCTGAGCAGGTCCCTTCGTTTGGTGATCTCTTCTTTATTCTCCAACGTGGGCTCATCCATGTACAGACTGTCATAATAATTATGCGCGTCGCGGTACTGGTGACGGTCAAAGTTGAGTTCAGCCAGTTGCAGGAAGGAGCGGTTGTGCTGGAGTTTATTGTCGACGCTGAACTTTGTGCTGCGGTTCAGTAAAGCAAGTGCGCCATCAACATTATTCCGTTCCAGCTCCATCTGTGCGGCCATGTAGTAAATGATATCCTCATAGCCCTGGTAACGGTCGCGGTGCGCCATCTTCACCAGCTCCGCGATATTCTTTTCAATATAATTCTCGCCGCCATCCTTATTCACGCGGATGGAGAACAGGCGTGCATAGACGGCCATGACGGGATCGGTAGTATGACCGATCACTTTGGCGTAATATTTTTCGGATTCTTTGAACTGTCCTGTTTTTTCATACAGTTGTGCGGCCAGGTATTCCCATCTGGCTCTTTCCTGATGTGTACGGGCATTGTCAAGTGCCTGGATCAGGTGAGCAGCTGAACTGTCCCACATATTCTGTTTATAGAACCAGTATGCCTGCACTTCATGCAGGTCATTTTGCAGCCGTTTGGGAAATACGGGGTCATTACGCAGGGTAACGATCAGGCTGGCGGCTTCCGCGAACTGGTCTTGCGCCAGGAAATTGCGGATCTGCCAGATGAAGGCATCGTTACGGCTGGGGGGCTCGGTCAACAATCTGCGGGGCAGGCTGTTCTTTTCCTTGGTAGCGATACTCAGAGCCGAGTTGCCGTCGCGGTTGGAACCGATAGCTTTATAGTAACCGTCCTTTTCCTTGGGGGCAAAGGCGTAATTGATGAACTGGAACATCAGGTAGGCCGAATCATGCTGTCCCTGCAGGTAGTAGGAAGCACCCCAGAGCAGGTAAAGGTTATCGACCCAATCGTTACGCAGGTCATGCAGCGCAATACCATTCGAAGCCTTATAAGTAATGGAATCCAGCTGAATGGAGTCAGCGGCGGTGGCTTCCAGGGTATAATTGTAAAAGGGGAGCAGCTGGGAATAGTCGTCCTTAAAGGCGGTTTTGGCCCTGTCCAGCACTTCATTCAGCTTATTATTAGCGTTGAAAACGTAGTTGTAGTGGGTAACAGCATTCTGGATGGCCCGGCGGGGCAGGGTGAACTTCTTCTGGTCGGATCTTTCTGAACGAAGGACCCGGTCGTCATATTCCTTGGGTTTCTTAATGTCAAATGAGATACCCAGCTGCCCGAAAGCCGGGGCTGAGATCTGACAAAATACAAGAAAAAGAACGGCGGTGAAAGTATGTGGGATCAGTCGCATTAGCCGGCGCAATCTAAAGTCTTAATAACTGAATTTCAAATAATTTAGTATAAAGATAGCCCATTTTTTCCTGCTTTTTTGAGGGCCCGGGAAGGGGGAAAACTGCCGCTATTTCCTATCTTTAAAGACTTTAAAACCCGGATATGATAAAACTGGATGCCGGTTCAACCCTGAAAAGGCTGCACAACCGCTACCGGCTGGTTGTGATGAATGACGATACATACGAGGAGGTGGTGACATTTAAATTGTCCAGACTGAGTGTTTACGTCATGTTGAGCACAATATTTGTATTGCTGGTAGGACTGACTGTCGCCCTCATCGTTTTCACACCTCTGAAGTATTATATCCCTGGTTATGATGATCTTAAGATCGGCCGCGAGTACCGCGAGATGAAGTACCGTGTCGATTCCCTGGAAAAGCAGGTGGGTTATCAGGCAAAGTATATCGATAACATCAAAACAGTTTTAACCGGTGCCGCACCGGTGAAACAGGATACCACGCAACTGGTGATCCCGAAAAGTGAAGATTCTAACGATTAAATGATCCCATATGTTCAACCCTAAAAACAAAACAGACATGCAGGAAAAACCAGGCGGAAACGGCACGACCCTGATCGGTGCAGGAACGACACTGAAGGGTGACCTCATCAGCAACAGCGATATCCGTATCGATGGTACGATCACCGGTAACATCCAGTGTGGTGCCAAGATCATCGTTGGCGAGAATGGGGTGGTGGAAGGTGATATCTCCGGCAATCAGGCCGATATCGTGGGAAAGGTGAATGGCAATATCAAAGCAAAGGAATTATTGCAGCTGCGCGGCAATTGTGTCGTGAACGGAAATGTATATGCGGGGAAATTGCAGGTGGAACCTACGGCAACCTTCAACGGTCAATGCCATATGGGTGCCAATGTAGTGGAAATGGCGGGCAGTGAGCCCCAGGCCATCGCACGCTGAGTATAAAAAGATCGATGTACTGAAGGATCCCGGCAACATTCGCCGGGGTCCTTTTTTCTTTGGGTACACAAATTGTACCTTTGACCATTCCGGCTAACGGGCCGGGTATCAAACCACTGTTATGAACAACGACCGCCGTTTATTACTCCCCTTTGTTTTCTTGTTCGTACTGCTGAATGCCTTTTTCATTACAGGAAAGAGCTTCCTGCTGAAAAGGAACATCGACCAGGACGTACTGATCGTTGGGAATCTCGTGCTGTTCGCGGCGACCCTGATTTCCTTCTGGATCTCGGTCCGTTCTCATCGGGTGAATACCGGTTCTTCCGCAGTGCGGGGATTGTACGGCAGTTTCATGGCCAAGTTCTTCCTGATCGCTGTATCGGCATTTGCATATATCATCATTGCGCGTGAACATGTCAATAAGAACGGACTGTTCATTTGCGCGGCGCTGTACATCGTGTACACGGTGATGGAAGTGCGGTTGTTAACCAGACTCCTGCGGGTAAAGAAAAATGGCTAAGAAAGAAGTCCCTGCCGATCATATTCAGACCTATCTGCCACCCGGCACAGCGGAGCCGGTGCTGGCTTACCTGCATCAGTACAAAGTGCATCTGACGGTGGCGCGTCAGCGCGATTCGATCCTGGGCGATTACCGGCACAGCACCCGCCACGAGAATCACCGGATCAGCGTCAATGGGAACCTCAATAAATTCTCTTTCCTGATCACCTTGCTGCATGAGCTTGCGCACCTGCTGACCTTTGAGCAGTTCGGCAATAAAGTGGCGCCGCATGGACAGGAATGGAAAAATATTTTCGGCAAATTACTGGCGCAGTTCGTGGAGCATAAAGTCTTTCCGGCCGATATCGAAAAGGAACTGCTGCGTTCCCTCCGTAATCCCGCAGCCAGCAGTTGTGCGGAAACCAGCCTCCTGCGCGTGTTACGTAACTATGATCCACAAAAGGAAGGGCATTGTCTGGTAGAGAATGTTCCCCTGCACGCGTTATTCCGTTTGAAGGATGGACGGGTGTTCAAACGCGGAGTGCAGTTGAGAAAACGAATTAAGTGTGAAGAGGTTGCTACGAAGCGATTGTATTTATTCAGCCCCGTGTTTGAAGTGGAATTGTTAGTTGGTAATGGATAATGGTTAATGGATAATGGTTAATGGTTAATGGTTAATGGATAGTGGTTAATGGAGAATGAGGGTTTAAATTATCATCTATCCATTATCAGCTATCCGTTTTCTTAAGCATCCATAGACTACACCCCGTATGTCCGCTGTTCCCCATCGGGCCTTTCAGATATTCGAAGCCGAAGCGTTCATATACTTTCAGTGCCAGACGCAGTTCCGGCATGGTTTCGAGATACACATACTGATAACCTGCTCCTTTCGCCCATTCCAGACATTTGTTGATCATGGTGCTTCCCAGATGCATGCCACGTGCTTCTGGCAGCAGGTACATTTTTACCAGTTCACAGGTACCGGCAGGTAACCCATCGGTCGGGAAGATACCGCCGCCGCCAACGATCTTTCCGTTCAACAACGCCACGAAATAGACCGAGCCCGGTTCTCTGAATAATTCATAAAGCGCATCGGTGGACGCATCATAATATGCCGTGCCCGGATGGTTGGCGCCGAATTCGGTCAGCGTATCGCGAACGATACAGGCGAGGGTTGCGTTGTCACCGGGTTCGATCTGTCGTATTTGAATTTCTTGACTGGACATCTTTTAAAAAAAAGATCCCGGATGGCCGGGATCAGTATTTTAATTTAATTGAATGATCAGGCAACAGCTTTCTTCACCAGGTCGGCCGCTTCGCTGAGCAGGATGGCGGATTGTACTTTCAGTCCGCTTTCATCGATCAGCTTTTTCGCTTCTACCGCGTTGGTGCCCTGCAGACGCACGATAATGGGAACACTGATGTTACCCATATTCTGATACGCGTCGATGACACCCTGTGCCACACGGTCACAGCGTACGATACCACCGAAGATATTGATGAGGATCGCTTTTACATTGGGATCTTTCAGGATGATCTTGAAACCGGCTTCCACGGTTTGCGCATTAGCAGTACCACCTACGTCCAGGAAGTTAGCGGGTTCACCACCGCTCAGTTTGATCATGTCCATGGTAGCCATGGCCAGACCCGCACCGTTCACCATACAACCTACGTTACCATCCAGTTTCACGAAGTTGAGGTTGAATTGTCCTGCTTCTACTTCCGTAGGATCTTCTTCACTCAGGTCGCGCAGGGAGTTCAGATCGGTATGACGCATGAGTGCGTTATCATCCAGGTTCATTTTGCAATCCACCGCCACGATCTTGTCATCCGCGGCTTTGAACAGCGGGTTGATCTCCAGCATGGAGCAATCGAGACCAACATAAGCGTTGTAAAGATTGGTCACGAATTTCACACAGTTCTTGAACGCTTCACCGGAAAGACCGAGGTTGAATGCGATCCTGCGGGCCTGGAAGCCGAGCAGTCCGCCACCGGGGTGTACCCATTCCTTGAAGATCTTCTCAGGAGTATTGTGCGCTACTTCTTCAATATTCATTCCGCCTTCGGTGCTGTACATGATCACATTCTGACCTTTGGTACGATCGAGGAGGATGGAGAGATAGAATTCTTTGCGGGGGCTGGGTCCGTCGTAGTACATGTCCTGTGCGACAAGGATCTTCTTTACCAGTTTACCGGCAGGGCCTGTTTGCAGGGTCACCAGTGTACCACCGAGGATCTTCTTTGCGAAGTCCTGGATGTCTTCCAGGTTCTTGCCCACTTTCACACCATTGATCCCATTTTCTTTGATGGCACCTTTACCACGGCCACCTGCGTGGATCTGTGCTTTCACAACGGCGAAATTGCTGCCGAACTGATTTTTGATCTGGCGATACGCTTCTTCTGCTTCATGCACAGTAGTGCAGGCAAATCCTTCCTGTACGGGTACGTTGAATTTTTTCAACAGTTCCTTGGCCTGGTATTCATGGAGATTCATGGTAAAAATTTGCGCAAAGATATTGAATCCTTCGTTGTTAAAAACGGGTAATCCGGGCAATTTTAGGCCTGTTTTGTACCTTTCAGGATGCCCCGGAAATTTCTCTTTTCCATATTGCTCCTCATAGCCGGATGCCAGCCAGCTGTCAGGCTGTATTTGCCAAAGCCGGCAACGGCCACAGACGGGACCCCCTTTTACAAAAAGGCGTTTCCCATGAACTGGAAGCAGCGGGATTCCCTGGTGCTGGAAGAAGTGCTGGAGGGGAATGTACCGCCCTTCTTGCTGAAAATGGTACCGGTTCCCGTATCGGTCATTGATTCGCTGAGCGGGAAAACCATCCATGCCGTGTACTATGTAACGCCGGATTATTTATCGGTCGGCACCAATGTAGATTGGGCCCGGGTCAATATCACCCCCATGGCGGCACAGCGGATCGCCGATAGTCTGCACTGTTTCCTGCCTACCCGAAAAATGGTGGATGATATTTATAAAGCGGCCAAAGTAAAACTGGAGCCGGTACCGATGTATGCGTACCGTGACAGTACGCCCACGATGTACCAGCATCATCTGATCATTGAAGGACAACGGAAGGGAAGGCCCGGACTGATCGCAGGCATCAAAAAAGATGTGGTGATCAGCGGGGCGGTGATCCGGAATGCCAAACCGGATCGTTTGGCGATCTACGGATGGCATATGCCTGACGGAAGACCCATACAGCCCCTGTACACCGGACACGTGAACTGGTGGGTGGATTACAGTCAGGGTATCCGCCTGGTATACCGTAAGATCAGGGTGGAAGGGAAGTGGATGGATTATGAAGCGGTGTTGTCGGATCCGCGCCTGAAGGGACTTTTATGCGATGAGCCTTTTTGCGATCACTACCGCTATTCTTATTAAAGGGTAAAACATATATTTGCAGACTGCCGCTTTTTGTAAGCGTTCTTATTAAATTTCAAGCCATGGGAAAGAAGATCCTGAAACAAATTGAGGAGACCGTTGAATATCTCCGGAAACAATACAAGCACAAGCCTTCCGTGGGTATCGTACTCGGCAGCGGACTCGGCAGTTTTGTCGATCATATTGAAGTGGAAAAGGAAGTGGCATATGCCGATATTCCGCATTTTCCGGTTTCTACCGTGGAAGGGCATAAGGGCAAACTGATCTTCGGTAAGCTCAGTGGCAAGACCGTTGTAGCGATGGCCGGACGTTTCCATTATTATGAAGGTTATGGCGCGCAGGATGTGGTGTACCCGATCCGAGTGATGAAATTTCTGGGCATTGAAACACTGCTGCTGAGCAATGCGGCGGGTGGTGTCAATACAAGTTATCAGGTGGGTGATATCATGATCATCCGTGATCATGTGAGTTTCTTTACCCCCAATCCACTGATCGGAAAAAATACAAGTGAATTCGGTCCCCGATTCCCGGATATGAGTGAGCCTTACCGGAAGCAACTGATCACGAAAGCCAAAGAGATCGCAGCGGCGAACGGCTTTGAAGTGAAAGAAGGGGTGTATGTGGCGGTGACGGGTCCTACATTTGAGACCCGCGCGGAATATAAACTGATCCAGGTGCTGGGTGGTGATGTGGTCGGAATGAGTACGGTTCAGGAAGCCATTGTGGCCAATCATATGGGACTGAAAGTTTTCGCAGCCAGTGTGGTAACGGATGTGGGTATCCGTGATGCGGAAAATATCATTACGCATGAAGAAGTGCTGGAAGCGGCTAAAGCAGCTGAACCCAAGCTGGCCACCCTGTTCAGGGAACTGGCGGCTTCCCTTTAACAAAATGAAAGGCATGTGTTTGCGATTGTGTCGGTAACTTGCGTGCCTGTTTAAAGCTATATTCTGGTAACCCGGTTCACATATCTTTTTGCGGCTTTTTTCCTGCTGTCAGGCCTGATCGTTTCCGCGCAGGATCCCACACTCCGGGGTGGAGGGGGTGTTAGCGGCGGCCTTCGCCGGATGGGAGGTATGAGCCGTTCGTTCAATACGGGTTCGGGCAAGGTGGACAGTATCGCGCACCGTACCAATGCGGATGATTCCATCACGATCACATTCCGTTATCTGGATTCCGCCCGCGTTTTCAATTTCGATTCCACGGTCAATGATTTTTCCCGGCGTTATCCCTTGCCGGCCACATACATCAACCTTGGCAATACCGGGTTGGCCGCGAAGAACATGTTGTTCTCGCCCAATCTGAATGCGGGATTCGATCCGGGATTCCATGCCCTGGATATCTACCGGTGGCGGCTCGATCAGGTCCGTTTCTTCAATACGACCCGGCCTTATTCAGAACTCAACTATTTACTGGGTGGCAGATCGGAGCAGGTCATAGAGTTGTTGCATACACAGAATATCCGGCCCAACTGGAATTTCCATTTCGGATACCGCCTCATCAATGTGCCCGGTTATTTCAAGAATCAGAAAACGAACCATAATAATTACGAGTTCACTTCGTGGTACCAGTCGAAGAACAAACGCTACAATAATTACTTCGTCGTACTGTATAATAAATTACAGGCAACGGAGAACGGCGGTATGAAAACGGACCAGAACTATCTGGAAGACCCGGTATACAAGGACCGTTTCAATATCCCTTCCAACCTGGGCGGTGACGCCGCTTTCGGCACCGACTTCTTCAGCAACAAGATCGGAACCGGTAACCGGTACAGTGATATGAATTTCGTGATCCGTCAGCAGTATGATCTGGGTAAAAAAGATTCTGTGGTCACTGATTCAACGGTCATTCCGCTTTTCTATCCCCGTTTGCGTTTTGAACATACATTCCGTTATACGCACAGTCAGTATCAGTTCCAGGACCTGGTGGGTGACTCCACTTATTACATGGATCATTATGCGATCGATCTGGTGGGCAATACGGATACGGTGAGTAAGAAGGATAACTGGAATGAGATCTTCAACGATTTCTCCATTTACCAGTTCCCTGATGCGAAGAATCTGCAGCAGTTCATCAAGCTCGGCATGTCGTTGCAGCAATTGCACGGGACCTTTGCCAGCGGTTCCACGTCCTTCTTCAACAGTTTCGGTCATGCGGAGTACCGGAACAAAACGCGTGATCATAAATGGGATATCGAAGCGAATGGCAAGTTGTATTTCACGGGTTATAACTCGGGAGATTACCAGGCGCAGGTCAGTCTGCAGCGTTTCATGGGGAAGAAGCGGGGATACCTGCAACTGGGTTTTGAGAATACCAGCCGCAAACCTTCCTTTATATATGATACGCGGAGCAGTTTCTTCCTGCAGACACCGGCCAGCTTCAAGAAGGAGAACAATACGCATCTTTCCGGCGTGTTCTATCTGCCGGCTTTCAAACTCCGTTTATCCGGACACTATTACCTGCTGAATAATTACACCTACGTTACTGCATTCTATAAACTGAATCAGGAGAATACCTTGTTCAATGTGTTGCAGATCGGTGCCGAGAAGGATTTTCATCTGACCAAACACCTGATCTGGCACAGTGATGCTTATGTTCAGCAACTGATCGGCTCTGCACAATTGCACCTGCCATTCCTGTACTGGCGCAACCGGATCGGATATGAAGGCGATCTCGGTTTTAAAAATCTTAAGATGGCAACCGGGTTTGAAGTGCGGTTTGCCAGTACCTATAAAGCGGATAATTATTCACCGGTGCTCGGGCAGTTCTTTTACCAGGATAGCATCACGATCAGGAATAAAGTGCCGGATATCGCAGCTTATCTCCATTTCAGGATCCGCTCCTTCAAGGCCTTTGTCAGGGCGGAGAATCTGGGTGCAGCCCGTTTCGGCACCAATGGATTCGGGTTCACCGGCAATTATGCGGTGGCCCCCGGATACGCTTATCCGGGTATGAACATCAGGGTCGGCATCTACTGGAGTTTTGTTAACTAAGCCCCAATTTACCCTTAGCAGCGCTTATATTGACCTCTGTCATTTCCCCGTTCGGGAGGAATAGCTACCTTTATACCTGCATGAAGAAATTCCTGGCATTCCTCTTACTGCTCATTTACCTGCCTGCTTACAGCGGGGTGGTGGTGAATTACCATTATTGTATGAACCGCCTGGCCTCCATGCAGATCTTCGCAACAGAAAAGAAAACGTGTGGCAAATGCGGGATGCATACTTCACGTTCTCATGGCTGCTGCCGGGATGAGGTGAAAGTAGTGAAGCTGACCATCGATCAGCTTTCCGCTAAATCCATCGCGATGCCGGCCACACTGATCACCCCTGTTTCCGTTATCTCGGATTATCTTTCCGTTCCCGTTCCGTACAATACGGTGCCAGCAGAAACACAAGGTCCGGCACCTCCGCTCATATCGGAACAGGATAATTATCTGCATTTCTCCGTCTTCCGCCTTTAAGACCGCCTGCCTCCGGGGCAGCCTGTTGACAAATCACTCCGATATGAGTATTTTGTCGCGCCCTGTATTTTTTGGCAGGGCCAGATCACTTCATACTATTCAATACATATTAATATAAGATCATGAAAAAGATATTCGCTTTATCAATCGCTATGCTGACATGTGCAACATTCACATTCGCACAGCAAAAGACAGAGAACCTGAAAGTGGCCGGTAATTGCGGCATGTGCAAGAAGACCATTGAAAAGTCGGCCAAAGAAGCCGGAGCTACTTATGCATTGTGGAACAAGGACAGCAAAGTTCTGACCGTGAAATACAACAGCGCCAGTACATCAAAAACAAAGATCGAGCAGATGATCGCCGGCGCCGGATACGATACGCCTGATTTCAAAGC
The DNA here is from genome assembly GCA_029555415.1 of Bacteroidota bacterium. Taxonomy (GTDB): domain Bacteria; phylum Bacteroidota; class Bacteroidia; order Chitinophagales; family Chitinophagaceae; genus JAKPSI01. Next base: position 16,441 of record JAKPSI010000067.1, read on the forward strand.
CACGGATGAGGCCTACAGTAAGCTGGATGGATGTTGCCAGTATGCACGTGAGACCGCCAACACAGAAAAGAAAATGGCATGCTGCACTGAAAAATGTGAGATGAAGGATGGTAAATGCGCGGACATGGCAGCCTGCAAGGAAAAAGGTTGCTGCAAAGATGAAGCCGCATGCAAAGAGAAAGGTTGTTGCAGCAAGGAAACGCCCGGTACGGTAGCTTCTGGTGGTATGCAGCACGGAAAAGATAAAATGGAAATGAGTAGTTGCTGTGAAAAAGATAAATCTGCGACTGCTGCAGACAAAACAAAAAAGGCAGCAACTTGTGAAAAAGGTATGAGCTGCTGTGATAAAGCCCAATAATGATCATGATGCGTAATCTTGTCCTGTTCTTTTTGCTGACCATTTCGTTTCTTACTGCTTCAGCTCAGTTCAAATCCGCATTCATGCGGGCGGAAGGGTTCACCTGTGCGCTCTGCAGCAATGTCGTATATAAAGCACTGGAGAAACTGCCATTCATTGACTCCGTTAGCCCGGACGTGGAACATGCCAGTTTCCTGATCCATTTCAGGGAAGGCGCACAAGCCGATCCCGATGCTATCCGGAAAGCTGTTGAGGTTGCTGGATTCAGTGTAGGTGAATTGAAAATGATCGCACGTTTCAATAATGTGGTCGCATCGCCGGGTAAGCCTCTGGAATACGAAGGCATCAGAATTCATTTCTTCGGTAACGGAGAGACCGGTCTGGACGGCGAACGAACACTGACCTTCATGGACAAAGGTTTTGTTACATTGAAGGAATTCAAAAGAACTGCGACCGGAGACCGTGCCGCTTGTTTACAAAGCGGGCGCGCGTCACGTTGTCCGGAAGGAAAAGGGCTGGATCCCAATGCACGTATTTACCATGTAAGTTTATAACAGATCGTTCCCTGTGAAAAGGGAACGATCTTTAAATACATCCTGATGAATCTGAGAAAAAGCATACTGTTCCTTTTAGTGCTGGTGACCCTTCAGGCCGCGGCACAACCCAAATACGGTAAAATGGCTGAAGAGATCGCCTTGCCTTCATTGACTGGCGACACGATCACTTTGTCATCATTGAAAGGGAAGGTCGTGCTGATCGATTTCTGGGCTTCCTGGTGCGGCCCCTGCAGAATATCGAATAAACAACTGGTAAAGATCTATCCAAAATACAAGGACAAAGGATTTGAAATTCTCGGCATTTCCGTGGATGAGGATCCTGCGCATTGGAAAAAAGCTGTCAGCAAGGACAAGATCAACTGGCTCCAGGTGAATGATAACGGAGGCTGGGATGCAAAGACCGTTCAGGCCTGGCAGATCAGCGCGATCCCGACCAGTTTCCTGGTCGATAAGGATGGCCGACTGATCGGTATGGACCTGCCGCCCAAAGAACTGGAAAAAGCGCTGGACGCGTTATTGGCGAAATGACCCTGATCGCTTATTCATTTCACTCTTTAAGCTCTTTACATGAAAAAGATAATTTGCTGCGCCCTCCTGTTTGCAGGAATGGCCGCGCAGGCTCAAAATAAAAGAACCGTCACTGACACGACCGTTCACTTCATCGTGAAAGGGAATTGCCAGATGTGCAAGGACCGGATCGAGGAAGCGGCACATGGCCGTGGCGTGATCGAAGTGTCCTGGGATATCGATACCAAGGACCTTTCACTCCGCTACAATCCCGCTCAGACCACTATCGATAAGGTCGAGCAACGGATCGCGGATGTGGGTCATGATACACCGCACCGGAAAGCCGATGATGGTGTCTATAAAAAACTCCCTGATTGTTGTTTGTACCGCGATGGTACGATGGAAGCCCTCGCCGAACTGAAGAAACAGACCAGTACGGAGATCGGTGCTCCGGCTGAAAAACCCGGTACCGTTGTTAAAGGGGTTGTGCTTGAATCCGATGAGAAAGGGAATTTCCATCCGTTGGCCGGAGCCTCTGTACGCTGGCTGGGAACCACTTCCGGAATGATGACCGATTCGAATGGTGTGTTCACTATTCCGGTCCATGATAATATCCATCTGCTCGTATTCAGTTTTACCGGTTATAAGGCCGATACGATCTCCGTGTCTCCTGCTGAAGAGATCAAAGTTGTACTTGCATCCGGACATTCCTTACAGGAAGTCAAAGTGAGTGCGGTACGCCGCAGTTCTTATCTCTCCCCACTGTCTCCCTTAATGACCACTGTGATGAGCGAACGGGAACTGTTCAAAGCGGCATGTTGTAACCTCAGTGAAAGTTTCGAGACCAATCCATCAGTCGATGTGGCGTATAATGATGCCGTCACAGGATCGCGTCAGATCCAGTTACTGGGACTGGCCGGCGTCTATTCGCAACTGACCCTGGAAAGTTTGCCGGGGCCTCGTGGGCTGGCCGCTGCATATGGTATCAATTATATTCCCGGGCCCTGGATCGAATCGATCCAGTTGACAAGGGGTACGGGCTCTGTCGTGAACGGATATGAAAGCATCGCAGGTCAGATCAATGTGGAAATGAAGAAGCCGGAATCGGCTGAAAGATTCTATCTGAATGGCTATATCAACAGCATGGGCAAGACCGACCTGAACCTGGTGCTGAGTCAGAAACTCGGTAAGAAATGGTCCACCGCTTTATTGCTGCATGATGATTTCCTGCAAAACAAAACAGCGGATATGAATCATGATGGTTTCCGCGATCTGCCCACCGGTAATCAGTTCAGTGTTTTCAACCGCTGGAAGTATGATAACGCGAACGGATTGTTATTCCAGGCCGGTTTCAAATACATGAAAGAGGACCGGACAGGAGGGGAAACCGCTTTCGATCCTTCCGTGGATAAGTTCAGTATGAATCACTACGGACTGGGGATACAGACCACGCGTACGGAAGCATTCAGTAAACTGGGATATGTGTTTCCCCAGAAGAAATACAAAAGTATCGGCTTGCAGTTATCCGGTTTCCGGCACGATCAGCATGCTTATTACGGGATGATGATCTATAATGCGTTGCAGGATAATTTCTATGCGAACCTGATCTATCAGTCCATCATCGGTACCACCAAACATAAATTCAGGACCGGCCTGAGCATGAATGCGGATAAATTCCGTGAATTGTACCGCAGTGTCCGTTTCGACCGCAATGAAACGACACCAGGCGTATTCTTTGAATACACATTCAGTCCCGATGATAAATTCAGCGCTGTAGCGGGTCTCCGCGCGGATCATAACAGTATCTACGGAACATTCATCACTCCTCGGCTGCATATCCGCTATGCCCCCGTGAAAGGAACGACATTCCGGTTCAGTGGTGGACGCGGACAACGCACCGCGAATATCCTGGCTGATAACGCCGGATTATTGGCCAGTTCCCGCATAATCATGATCATGGGTGGACAAAGTGGGAAGGCCTACGGACTGGATCAGGAAGTGGCCTGGAATGAGGGCGTGAGTCTGGAACAGAAATTCAGGTTATTCAACCGCAGCGCTTCGCTGGTGATGGATTTCTTCCGGACGGATTTCACAAAACAAGTGGTGACAGATCTGGAAGATCCGTCCTTCTTCATGTTCTATAACCTGAACGGTAAGTCCTTCTCCAACAGTTTCCAGGCGGAACTGGAAATGGAGCCGGTGCATAAACTGGAAGTGAGACTGGCATACCGTTTATTCGATGTAAAGAGCACCTACAATCAGGTGCTGATGTCCCGTCCGCTGGTGTCGCGCAACCGCGCGTTCATGAACCTGGCTTATGATCTCAAAGGCTGGAAATTCGATTATACGATCAACGTGAACGGAAAGAAACGTTTACCGCCTACCGTTATCAACCCAACGGCTTACCATCGTGACAATGAATCACCTGCTTTTGTACAGATGAACGCACAGTTGAGTAAGACGGTCGGTAAGAAACATCCGGTCGATCTTTACATCGGTGGAGAGAACCTGACCAATTTCATGCAGGAGAACGCGATCGTTGCGGCCGATCATCCATTCGGCCCTTATTTCGATGCATCCATGGTTTGGGGACCTGTCACCGGACGACAACTCTATGCCGGATTCCGGTACAAGATCAAATGATAAAAAGTAAAACCCCGGTCGATGCCGGGGTTTTCTTTTAGGATGTTTTTTTATTTTCCGATCCTTCTGCCGATATAAGACTTGAAGATGAAATGATCCGTTGCCGGCGTCAATCCCCAGCCCGGTCCGAAATTGAATTCCCATTTAGGGTTCACATACAGGTCCGTTACGAAGAATAACGCGTGTTCCTGTCCTTTCCAGCCGGGTATCTGATTGAGTTGACCGAGACTGCCATAATATTCAACGCCCAATGTTGCTTTTGGAATGCTGAACGCCAGTTTGAATGCAGGTTCGAAAGCGGGGGTATGATCGGAACTCACGCCTTTGAGGCCGATGCCCAGTACGGGATTGAAGGAGAAATATACCTTATTGAATTGCTTATCGAAGATGGGACGCAGTTCCACACTCCATGTATCAGCGGAGTAGTTCTTGCCCTGATAGCCGACTTCGGCGGAAAGGCTGGCGCCGAAAGGCCATTTCCATTTTAAAGGAACACGTACACGCGGGCGGATATGTACTCCGACTAACTGATAACCATATGTCTTTGTATAATTGCTGAAGAGATAGAATCCCATTTCAAAACTATCCGTGAATCCATGTGTGATCTCCAGTGTTTCATGCAGTGCATGATAACTGGGCCGTACGCCTTCCTTCACCAGTTTTTCTCCATTGAAAGTGTAATTGCTGTGCAACTCGAAAATGGTCGTGTGTTTATCGAGAGTAGGAGAAGCATATACCTGGATCTCATAATTGTCCTGCGCCATCAAAGGGCTTATGCTGATGAATAAGCATATAGCTAACAGCGAATGTTTCATGTTTTGTTTCTGTTTATTCTGTTCGTGTATGTACCCTGAATGAAAAGCCCAGTGCAAAATAACTCTTTGGTGCTTCGGAGCTGATGCCTTTGCCGGCAGATATATCCACTTTGACGTCTTTGCTGATATAATAAGCCAAACCGGCATCCAGGCTGTGTTCCGGCCGGTGGCCATTACTGATCGAGCCGAAAGCTTCCAGATAGAAATACCATTTCTCACCGAGGTCGAACCCTTGTGCAATGGTATAGATCCATTGCGGGTGCCTTTTAAAACGATCCCATGTCGCGCCCAGGTTGACGCCCAATGCGCTTTTTTCGCCGGTCGTGTGCTGCAAGCAAAAACGGAACGAAGGCGACATGATACTGTCCTTGTAAACGCCACTGGAGAGAAAAGGAACGGTGGTATGCATGATCAGGGAGACCTTTGGCCGCCAGCCCTTTTCTTCACACAAGGCGGCTTTGAAACCGATCTCAACGGGTTCCAGTCCGCGTGACCATTGGGGTTCCGGGATCACATGCTCATATTGACTGCTGATGGTAGTTTCCAGCCGTAATTCCATTTTTTTGAATCCGTATTTGAAAAGCGCGGTGGGGTGAACGAGCGAGTAGTCTTTTCCGATCGTATTTTCTTTGTTGAATCCGAATTCCGCCTGAAAATAACCACGCGGAACGGTGAATGCAGATTCCGTCTGGTCAGGCCGGTCGGTATCGATCTTTTCCTGTGCTGTACAGCTCAGGGATATGAAGAGGGATGTTATAAATATGAAACGGGTCCTCATTGTTTATAATCTTCACGAACCGGCGCAAATACATCGATGAGCGTACAATCCACCGGAGCGATGGCTGAATGCAATACATTGGAAGGGATCACCTGCACCATGCCGGGTGTAAGGATGCACCGTTCACCGCCGATCGTCATGTCCAGTTGTCCGGTCAGCATGTACGTGATCTGTTCCTGCGGATGGCTGTGCTCCGGCAGATGGCTGCCGGCTTTGATCTCCACTAGTCCAAATGTCATATTCGTCCCGTGTTCATAATATCCGGTGATGCCGGCGATGAGGTCTTTGGCTTTGATATCCCTGATAGGTCTCATGATCTTATTTTTCAAAATAACAGAAGGTGCCGCCCACCCATTCTTTGTCCTTGTTGTAGCGCACACCGATCATCTTGCCTTTACTCAAGCGGCCGAGATTATTGGTGGGAACCGGCCGTGCTTCACCGTCCTTCCAGAAATAGAAGATCCGGATCTCCGCCTTGGCAGGCACATCGGGTGTTTCAATGATATCGGCATATTTCACTTTCCGTTGCAGGATCCAGTTCTCCGGGTCTTTTACTTTTTCGATATCAGCGGAGGTCACATCGATCACCACACCTTGTCCCGCGAAGGAGAACAAAGGTTTCAGCACATAATTCTCCAGGTCCGAAGGTATTTGCTTCACTTCATTCAGGAAGTAGGTTGCAGGTACATAGGGATGATGCAGGAAGGGCAGTGTGAATTTGCTGATGCGGTAGAACCAGGCAGGGTGGGGTGCCCATTCCACATCAAGTGGTTGCAACAAGATCTTTCCCTGTTCCTGCACTTCTGCGGGTTGCTGCTCCAGATCATCAAAGATGATGCGGTTGTAGATCCGTTTGATGCGGGTCTTCACACCATCCCGCATATAATATAATCGATCTCCTTCCGCGATCAGTTCGGTCAGGCAGACCATACGGATACCGGTATAAGCTTCCGTGCAATAGAAGTCGATCCTTGTTTTTTGTTTTTTGGGGTAGATCTCCAGCAGGATCACTTCTGCGGGTTCATGTTCACCTACAATGATCTCTTTCAGGAGTTGGAGGTATGAGGCTTCATTATGTCCGCCCAGATAGCAGCTGAAATTTTCAGGCACCGGAAAATGTCTGCGGAACACCTGATCCAGCAATACTTCCCACGCGAATAAAGTAGGGAATCCCTGCATCTCGATCAGCTGGGGTTCATATTCACCATCTTCATTGATGCAGATACCGAAATCAAAAGCGATGAATTGAGTATGTGCGTTCTCACCGGGTACCTGCCACTGTTGTGGGATGGCGCGATCGGTCTGTTCTTTGAATTTCGGATCTGTGATCACATCCACGATATGCTCGCAGGCCGCGATCATTTTTTGTGTGAAATCCTTCGGAACGAACACCGGCGTTTCAGCCACACGGAATTCGATCTGTCCCGGGAAAGCGCTTTCAAGGTCCTTGAGGAAGGCCTGATACGTTTCCTGCGTAAATGCGGCATTAAAGGCTTTGCGGATAGCCGGGATCATGGCTTTGATGTTTTACGGAAAGTTAAGGATTGCGGTACGTGCTGCCAAAACAGCGTCAGGCAGGCTGGCAATGCAATTGTTCAATGGCCTGATTCAGGAAATTGGGCAGGATGTGGGCATGGGTCCAGCGGATCTTATCCGGGTCATCCAGATGCTCCAGCATGCTTTCCAGTTTTTCAGCGCCATGGCTTTCGATCACGGTCTTTCTTTTTTCATCCGTCTTCAGGTACATGCTCATGCCCGGTGCATCCGCTTCCGGATGGAACTGGGTGCCGATCATACAATCACTGAAACGGATCCCCATGATCGCTCTTTCATAAGGCACATGCGGTCTGCTTTTCTCAATACAGAGGATACGTGCGCCCATGTCCTGCAATAATTCATGATGAGGCTGAATGACCTGGTAGTCGCGACTGTCCACCGCGTAAAAAGGGTCACGTAAGCCGGAGAATACGGTTTCTTCTTTTCCGCCATCCAGCATGTGAACCGGGAAAACACCGAATGCGGTGGAACGGCGTTTGCAAACCAACCCGGCGTTGAAATAACGGCAGGCCAGCTGAAAGGAATGACAAATGAAGAAGATGTATTTTTTCTGCAGTCGCGAAGGATTGTTGTTCCATCTTTCCATTTCATCCAGCCAGTTGCACCAGGCGATATCCCAGTCGTCAAAACGCGTGGACAACGGATCGCCGGGACCTCCGCTAGAGATATAGATATCGTAACTGTTGTCGGGTAATTCTTTTTTAAGACGAACGTCGAATTCGTCCGTATGCAGGGAGAGCTGATGTGTCGCACTCCATTCCGCGAGTATCTCACGGATACAACGCATACCCTGGTTGGCGGCGCCTTCATAGAGGTCAAGGATGGCTACACGGACAGATCGGTTTTCGTTCCAGCTCATGATGCGGCAAACTTACTGCTTTTTAAACGTTTAAGCAGGCGATACCCGTATCAGAATTACCCACAAATGTGGATTTATTGCGATGTATTAAGGGTATTTGATTACCGTTAAGTTTATTTTTTTTCGTAAACCTTTTTTCCGCCGAGCCAGGTCTGCAAGACAATCGTTTGCAATAATTCTTTTTCATTCGTCTTCATCAGGTCCTGATCCAGGATCACGAAATCAGCGTACTTCCCTTTTTCCAGACTTCCTTTTTCTTTTTCCTCAAAATTCGCACGGGCTGCCCAGATGGTCATGCCACGTAAAGTTTCTTCGCGGCTCAGTGCATTCTCTTTCTGAAATCCGTTCTCCGGCCATCCTTTGCCGTCTTTTCTGGCCACTGCTGCATAGAATGTTTTGAATGTGGAAACGTTCTCGACCGGGAAATCAGTTCCCAGAGGTATCCATCCGTTCTGATCATTCAATTGTTTGTACGCATAAGCACCTTTCACTCTTTCACCACCCAAGCGATCCGCTGCCCAGTACATATCACTGGTGGCATGTGTCGGTTGTACGGAAGGAATGATGCTGTTATCACCGAACAAATGAAAATCGGCCGGGCTCACCACCTGCGCATGTTCCACGCGCCAGCGGAGGTCATTCTTTCCTTTCAGGTATTTGGCATACACATTCAGGGTCTCACGGTTGCCACTGTCGCCGATCGCGTGTGTACACATCTGCCATCCCATGTCTTTGATCATGGATGCAACGGAATCAAAATGCGCGGGTTGACTCAGCAGGAATCCCGACCAGCCGGGTTTATCACTGTAAGGTTGCAGCAAACAGGCGCCGCGTGAACCTAAAGCGCCATCCGCATATACTTTGAAGGAAGAGACGGTCAGATGTTCTGTTTTGATCTTACCATTCTGTTTCGCCCAAATGAAATTCTGCGGATTGTCACTGAGCATCGCGTAAATACGCATGTTGAGTTCGCCTTTTTTCTGCAGACTGTCAATGGAACGAATAGAAGCTGCATCCAGACCGCAATCGTCCACCGTAGTAAGTCCGTAACTGAAGCAATCCAGTTCCGCATCACTCAGTGCTTCCGTCACCGACACAGCGCTGGGAGCGGGGATGAATGAACTGACCAGGTCCACTGCATTATCAACAAGCAAGCCAGTGAGCTTACCATTCTTTGTCACTACATCACCACCGGTCAGGGTTTGTCCTGCTTTTACACCTGCGATCTCCAACGCTTTCGCATTAGCAATAGCGGCATGTCCGTCTATCCTTGTTAACAGCACCGGTCTGTCCGGATACATTTCATTGAGTTTGCTGTTGTCCGGGAAATTCTTGTCTGCCCAGTCATTCTGATCCCAACCGCGGCCGATCAGCCATTCACCCGGGGTCATGGATTTACCGAAATCGGCACAAAAATGAATGATATCATCCCAGGAAGTCGTTCCTTCCAGATCCAGTTTTTGTTTGCCCAGACCATATGCCAGAAAATGTGCGTGCGCGTCGATGAAACCGGGATAGATGAATTTACCCTGTGCATCCAGCGTGTCCTTGGCCTGATAGGCGGCTTCCAGTTCACTGCGTTTACCGGTGGCCAGGATCTTGCCATCCGCGATCACCATGGCTTCAGCGGTACTGAAGGTGGAATCAACGGTATAGATCGTTGCATTGAATACAAGCAGATCGGCAGCCTGTTTCGACTTGCAGGCAAAGAGTACGATCGCGATCAGCAGGAGTGTGGGATATCTTTTCATCATTGTTTGAATTTTTCAGGGTGCAATTTGTTGAATTCAGTTTTGTCCTGATAGGCTTTTGCGGCCGCTAAGATAGTGGCTTCATCATATAATTGGCCGATCAGTGTGATACTGAGCGGGGACCCGCTTTTATTGAATCCGATCGGCATACATACCACCGGATTGCCGGTAAGATTGGTCATGGATAACTGCCTGCCCATGAATGTGGGCACGATCAGTACATCATAGGGCTTCATGAATTCATAGAATTTTTTGCAGAGCTCATAGCGGTAACGGTTGGCATTGATGTATTCCGCTGCGGGAATGAGACGTGCCGAACGGAATGTATTGGGCCAGAAATTCTTATCCTGACGCTCCACCAGATCATCCCGGTTCGTCCTTGTCAATTCATCAAAAACGGCAGCGCATTCTGCATTCAGGATGATATTGACCAGATTCACGGGATACATGGAGGAGTCCGGCAATTCGATCGCTTGCACATTAGCACCCAGCGCGCGGTATTGATCCAGTACTTTCCATTCAGGCGCATCGGCGGCTAGTCTCTTGAAATAGTTGGCTGCATAGGCGATCCGGATCTTCTTCCAGTCCGATTTGCCGGTATAGTTGAAAGCATGATCCACGGAACCTGCATCCAGTCCGTCCGTTCCTTTGATCGCGGCATAAACGAACGCGGCGTCTTCCGCACTGCGGCAGATGGGGCCTGCTTTATCCAGACTCCAGCATAATACCATAGCGCCGGAGCGGGAAACGGTCCCGAAGGTGGGTCTTAAACCTGTTGCTCCGCACCGGGTGGAAGGGGATACGATCGAACCCAGCGTTTCGGTGCCGATGGCAAAGGGCAGTAAGCCAGCTGCGGTAGCGGCCGCGGAACCGGCGGATGATCCGCTGGAGCCCTGTTGCAGATTCCAGGGGTTCTTTGTTTCTCCGCCGAACCATTTATTGTTATTCGCCAGCGCGCCCATGGATAATTTTGCACAGAGCACCGCACCGGCTTTTTTCAGTTGCGTATACACATATGCATCCTGATCGATCATCTGGTCCTTATAAGGTGCCGAACCCCAGGTGGTCTTGTATCCTTTTACAGCGAACAGATCCTTCAATCCGTATGGTATGCCATGCAAAGGCCCATGCCAGATCCCTTTCTTCAGATCGGCATCCGCCTGCATGGCCTGTTGCAATGCGAGGTCTTCCGTCAGCGTAATGACGCATTGTAAAGTGTCTCCCCATTTTTTCAAGCGGCTCAGAAAGAATTTGGTCAGTTCTACGGAACTGATCTTTTTATGATAGATGAGGGACGCTAATTTCGGGATCGGCCAGAATGCGAGCTCCTCGCGGTTCTGCGGAAGATTCACATTGTCCGGGTTGTTCCACCTGATCTGAGCTTGTTTGGTCGGGACCGGTACTCCATAAGGCGCGGGCTGGAATGCGAAAGGGAAGGGGATGCTGTTCTCCGGCAAGCGTTCATGCATGCCTTTGTATAACTGCAGGTCATACCGCAATACATCCAGCAGCGAATCCGCTTCAGATTCCGTATAATCCAGATCGTAGAGTTTCACGAATTCACGCACCTGTTTAATGCTGTCTGAATGAGTTTGTGCATGGGAGGAAGTTAAGATCAGGGAAGCCGTGACGGCCAGCAAGTATCTCATAAGCTTTTGTTTCAGTGTCTGTAATTTCGGCAATATTTAATTAACTTTTCTCCCAAATACCTGCTTATGCGCATCTTCATCGTTTTTCTGTCATTCGTTCTGATCAGCGGCTGCAGCCAGCTGGAGAAAAAAGGCAAGGGGTCAGAAACACCTGTTGCGGAGTACTTCAATTACAGTGAATCCGGTGTAAAGTCCGCAGGTGTTCAGATGATCCCCATTGAAACACCCGTGGGGAAATTCAAGGTATGGACCAAACGCTTCGGCAACAATCCGAAGATCAAGATCCTGCTCCTGCATGGCGGCCCGGCCATGACGCATGAATACATGGAATGTTTTGAGAGCTTCTTCCCAAAAGAAGGATTCGAGTTCTATGAATACGACCAGCTGGGGTCTTATTACAGTGATCAGCCGACCGACAGCAGCCTGTGGACCACTGCCCGTTTCGTGGAAGAAGTGGAGCAGGTGCGCAAGGCCATTGGTGCGGATAAAAGCAATTTTTATTTACTGGGTAATTCATGGGGCGGGATCCTGGCCATGGAATACGCGCTGAAATACCAGGATAACATGAAAGGCTTGCTGGTAGCGAATATGATGGCCAGCTGCCCGGAATATGGTCGCTATGCGGAAGAAGTACTGTCGAAACAAATGGATACGGCGGTTGTGCGTGAAGTAAAAGCGATGGAAGCGAAAGGGGATTATGCAAATCCGCGTTATATGGAACTGCTCATCCCAAATTTCTATAAACAACATCTCTGCAGACTTGAAGAATGGCCGGATGGTTTCAACCGTTCCATGAAACATGCCAACGGTACGATCTATACTATGATGCAGGGCCCTTCAGAATTCGGCATCAGTGGCCGGCTTGCGAACTGGGATGTAAAAGCAAGATTAAAGGAACTGCATGTACCCACCCTGATGGTCGGCGCTAAATTCGATACGATGGATCCCAAAGCCATGGAAGAACAGAGCAAACTGGTACAGCATGGCAGATACCTGTATTGCCCGAACGGAAGTCATTTGTCCATGTGGGACGACCAGGAAGTATTCATGAACGGTGTGATCCGTTTCATTAAAGACGTGGATTCGGGCTCGTTCTAGCCGGCAAATAGTTACTTTCTAAAACATGAATTGCTTCCGGGGAGCAGGGATCCATTCTCCATTCTCCGTTATCCACTATCCATTATCCATTATCCATTATCCACTATCCGTTCTCCATTATCAATTATCATATTCCGTGCAGGTACTGGTCCTGAATGTAACCCACTACCTGACTGAGGTCCTTGGTCTTTTCGAATACGGCCAGCTGGCGGTCAGCGCCCGTTCCGTTCTCCAGGATCTTGTGTACATAAGCCAGGCGGTGCCTGCTTCCCAGATGATCCAGTACGGGTTCCACGAATTCCAGTAACTCATAGATCAGCGCACGGGTATTTACTTCCTCTTCTTTGCCGAAATCGATCAGACGGCCATCGATACCATAACGGCTGGCGCGCCATTTATTCTCATTGATGAGCGGACGCGGGTATTGAATGAAGTTGAGATTCTTGCTGCGCAACATATAGATCCTCGCGCAAATGGCCTGGAATAAGGCCGCGATCGCTATCGTTTCATCCACTGTCATCGGCACATCACAGATCCTGAATTCAACAGTATTGAAGAAGGGATGCACACGCAGGTCCCACCAGATCTTCTTCGCATTGTCAATGCAATTCGTTTTGATCAGCAGCTTCACATAGTTATCGTATGATTCAATGCTGTCGAACGCTTCCGGAATACCGGTACGCGGGAACTTGTCGAATACTTTCGTGCGGAATGATTTATAGCCGGTCAGCCTTCCTTCCCAGAAAGGGGAGTTGGTACTGAGCGCGTAAATATGCGGAAGGAAATAACGGGTGGAATTGGCGATATGATTGGCCATCTCACGCGTTTCCATACCCACGTGAACATGCAAACCAAAGATGAGATTACTTCTTGCAGCTTCCTGTAATTCATTCACGATCTCGCTGTAGCGGATATGGTCCGTGATCAGCTGACTTTCCCAGTGACTGAACGGGTGCGTTCCCGCCGCGCCCATGGAGTAGCCCAGACTGCTTGCGATACCGCTGATGGTCTTGCGCAGGGTGGCCACATCCGCCCATGCTTCATCCACATCGGCACAGATGTCCGTACCTACTTCCACAACGGCCTGGTGCATTTCTGCCTTGACCTTGTCCTTGATCACTTTCTGACCCTCATGTACGATCTGCTGTTCATGGCTTTTCAGTTCCCTTGTTACCGGGTCCAGCACCATGTACTCTTCTTCTACGCCGAGTGTGAAACTTTTATAATTCAGATGCATATTGATTGTTTAGATGCTACTTAGATCGGACTACTGACTAACGACTAATGACTAATGACTATAGCCCAAGGTTCTGTTTTTGTGAACTTCGTTTTACATACTCTCCCCACGTCAGATTATCACCACCGTTATTCGCCAGTGCTTTTTCGATGGCGTAATTGGCGGCGGTTTCCACCACCCATTCAAAGTTCTCTTCACCAACACTGGTCAGTTCCGCATCCGGAGCGGGGTTGCAGAAGTCGATGGCATAAGGTACGCCATCCCTTACCGCCAGCTCCACAGTGTTGAAGTCGTAACCCAGGAATTTATTGATCTTGAGAACGATGTCGGTCATTTGTTTCAGTCTTTCCGGAGAAGGATTGAAATCGGCCACATACCGCAGGTGGTGCGGGTTGCGGGGTTCGTACGACATGATGCGGACATGCTTGCCACCGATGCAATAACAGCGGTAGTATTCCGTGAACACGATCTCTTCCTGCAGCAGCATCACCAGTTGTCCGGTTTCGCTGTGCTTCTCGAAGAAATCGTTGGAGTCCGTAAGTTTATATACGTGTTTCCAGCCGCCACCCGCGAAAGGTTTCATATATGCGGGAAAGCCAACGTATTTGAAGATCGCATCCCAGTCGAGCGGGAATGCCAGATTACTGAATGATTCATTACTCGTATCATCCGGCAGATCACGGGAGGGGAGGATGACCGTTTTCGGAACGGGCACATCCACTTTCGTCATCAGGCAATTGTTGAAATATTTATCATCCGCACTCCACCAGAACGGATTGTTGATGACAGCTGTTCCGGTGAGCGCAGCATTCTTCAGCCAGGTGCGGTAAAAAGGTACATCCTGAGAGATGCGGTCGATGATCACAGCATAACCGCTGGATTCGCCCTGCATGGCTTTATCGATACGTACCGGTTCGGCAACGATACCCGGGATATTCTTACTGTTCACACGTGATACGAAGGTTTCGGGGAAGGAGCGTTCTTTCCCGTGCAGGATGCCGATCTTTTTCATAAAGAGTTTTTAGGTGATGGTATTTGACGGCCACTTCACAACTGGACATGCCGGGGAACAGGCCTGATCAAATTTATTTTTTCATACCCAATATAGCAAATAAAGCCATCCGTTTTACGGTCTGCGGCAGGCGCAGGTTCAAATGCCTTTTTAGCCTGAAATCCTTATTTTTGGCGCCATGCACCGTGTACAGGATTCCTCCCTTCACATAGAATCGGATACTATTGAATCGGCATTTCTCGGGAGAGAAGTGAAAGTGGATTATTACTGCCCCACAGCGGTACCGGACCCTTCCCGGATGAGCCTGCTGCTGATCAATGATGGACAGGATATGGCAGCCATGCATTTCAGTGCCATTCTGGAAAAACTCTTTGCCGGGAAAAAGATCGAACCCATTCTTTGTGTCGCGATCCATTGCGGACCGGAACGGAAAATGGAATATGGGGTAGCGGCTGTACCTGATTACCTCGGCAGAGGAGCGAAGGCCGGGGCTTATACTTCATTCCTGTTTGAGGAATTGCTGCCCGGACTCCGTGAAAAGTTCAACGTTCCTTCTTTTAAAGAGAAAGCTTTCGCCGGTTTTTCACTGGGCGGACTCAGCGCCCTGGATATCGTCTGGAGCCATCCGGCTGAATTCAGTAAAGTGGGTGTATTCTCCGGTTCATTCTGGTGGCGGAGTCTGGATCAGTCGGATGAAGCATATGACGACGATCTCCACCGCATCATGCATCAGCAGATCCGTAACGGCGCCTGCCAGCCCTGGCTGAAGTTCTTTTTTCAGTGCGGTGCCCTGGATGAGACCAAGGACCGTAACCATAACGGCATCATCGACTCCATTGATGATACCCTCGATCTGATCTCTGAACTGGAGCAGATCGGCTACGACCGCAATACCGATATTCAATATCTCGAACTTCCGGATGGCAAACATGATGTTGCCACCTGGGGGAAGGCGATGCCGGCATTCCTGGAGTGGGCATTCGGAACGAGTAGTTTGTAGTCTTTAGTCGGTAGTCTTTAGTCCTTTCTAAGCAAAGTTATTTACAGATTCGTCTAATGATTTTTTTTGGGCTGTTCCGGGTTGCGGGTTTCTGGTTGCGGGTCGCGCCGTTGAAAGCAGCACGCCGTGGCCGGTATATTTCACCTATCATCGGGTTTTAAAATCGATTTAATGTAACTGCAACTAATATCTGGATGTTAATATAAAATGGTTATGCAGCAGGGGAGATGAAGTGTATGTTAGAACCCTCTTGCAGCGTATAGCTTGAAGCTTGCAGCTTTATATAGTAAAAAGAAAAGCCCGTCATATGACGGGCTTTTCTTTTATCGTGCTTAAACTTCTTAGTTGAAGATATAACGGATACCGAACTGGATCGAGTAAGTCGATGCAGTACTTACGTTATCACGGAATGTAGTGGTGATCGGATTACCACGGTCAGTTGCCAGACGGAAGGTCGGACGAACTGTACCACCTGCCACCAGTGAAGCCTGGTTCTGGGGAACGAGGATAGAGCTGGCGTTGATCGTTTTGATCTTACCCCATGAAGGGTTCAGGAGGTTACCGAGATTGAATACGTCGATCGTGAACTGAACGCTGTTACGGTTCTTACCGAGGTTAACGAACAGGTCCTGCATGAATTTAGCATCCAGCTGATTTCTCCAGGGGATCTGTGCAC
Organism: Bacteroidota bacterium; assembly: GCA_029555415.1. Classification (GTDB taxonomy): domain Bacteria; phylum Bacteroidota; class Bacteroidia; order Chitinophagales; family Chitinophagaceae; genus JAKPSI01. The sequence goes on from JAKPSI010000067.1 coordinate 32,938, forward strand.
CGTTACGTTCTGCGTATTGTCCTTTGTGTTTGCGCAGGTAACGATCCTGATCGATGTAAGCGAAGAACAGGTCTTTCTGCTGTTGTGCAGTATAAGTAACACCATTGGTCGTCAGGGGAACGAAGTCGATCTCAGTCTGATCTTTCGGAATGTAGATCAGGTCGAAGTTCGTACCATCACGGTTGATGTCGGCTGAATAAGTATAAGAGAAACGACCCTGGATACCACCTTCATACACCATAGAGATCGTAGTCGCGAGGTGTTTGAAGTATTCTTTGCGGTAAGAGAAGTAAGCGATCACACGGTCAGGTGTAACGAAACCGGCATAACCCAGCTGAGCGAAGTTAGAACCGTTCACGTTAGCAGTACCCTGCCATGCGGACAGCGGCTGGTCGCCACTACCGTCGAACAGGTTAGCTGACTGAGACTTGGTGTAAGCAACTGCACCGGAGAAACCGTTGCGGAATTGTTTTTCAAGTTTCAGGGTCAGTGAAGCGTAATAACCTTGTTTACCATTACCCAGTACGATCGCGTTGAAAGCCTGGTTACCAGTGGGGCTCGCCTGACCAGCTGTTGTCAGCGGGTTGATGAACTTAGTGGTATTGGTAGCAGGGTAGATCATACGGTTATCCGGATAACCTGCAACGTTCAGGGCTTGAGGAGCAACCAGGTTCGGGTTCGTGAAGAACGCCGTGTTCACGTCTTTATTGAAGATACCTTCCATGGAGAAGATCCAACCGTTGCCGAGTTTGAAGTCAGCAGCGAGGCTTGTTTTCCAGGTCTGGGGGTTCTTGAAATTAGGATCCAGCAGAGATACAGTGCTCGGGATAACGGTACCTGCTACAGGCACAGTTGCCGGGCGGTAAGCAGCCGGATCGGGGTTGAAGGGGCCAGGCGTGTTTGCCTGTCCTGTATAAGTCTGCGTAACCTGCAGCATACCGGCATCACCAGCCTGGCTCACGATCCATACGAAGGGAATGCGGCCGGTGAAGATACCTGTACCACCACGGAGCTGGAAGGAACGGTCACCGTAAACATCCCAGTTGAATCCGATACGGGGAGATACCATCAGACGTGCTTTAGGCAGTGTACCTGTATTCAGTTTCAGACCATTTGCGAAGGTGAGCGCAGCCACCAGCGGATGGGTCGGAAGCGGTTCCGGATATTTCGGCTGGTCAACACGCAGACCGATCGTCAGTTTCAGTTTCTTGTTCACAGCGATCTCATCCTGTCCGTAAACAGAATACTGCTGGAATTTGAAGCTCGGGAAAGCCTGAGCGAAGTTCGGGGACAGAGAATAAGTGATACCGAAATCAAGCGGTTTTACACCACTGATGAAATCGTTCCAGGAAGCGAAAGTATAGTAGCTGGTACCGAAACGCTGGAAGCCGTTGATGGTTTCGCTGTATTCAGCCTGAGCACCTACTGTCCAGCTGTGTTTTTTCACTGTCCAGCTGAGGTTATCCACAAATGAGTACATTTTCACTTTACGGAGGTTACCATAAGTGAAAGGCTCATATCCGAATGATGTATAAGGAGAACCTGCGTTCAGGATATCAACGAAGGGGAAGATCTGGCTGTCGGATTTGCGGGAGTCATTCTGATAAGTGAATGTACCGCGGAAAGTGTTATTCAGTTTTTTACCGATCTGTGAGTTCAGCTCACCAGCTAAAGAGTAGAAGTTAGCACCCTGGAAATAGTTGGAGTTCTTGAACCACAGGGCGTTGATATCAGTACGGCCGGAACCTGTTGTGAAAGCCGTCAGCGGGGAACGGGAAGTGCTGGGCGGGTTAGGCTCACCACCTTCAACCTGGCTGTAACGGATGTTCATGCGGTTCTTGCTGTTGATGTTCCAGTCGATACGACCAAGGATCTTCTTACGGGTGATCTCAGTGCTGTAGTTATCGTATCCACCTGTTACATAACCATAAGTGTTGAACAGGTAAGAACTGTAAGACTGAAGGTCAGCAGCGGTAGCACGGGAGATCTGGGGGCTGCTGCCGAAAGGAGATGAAGCGGTAGCGGCAAAACGTGTTTGAACGGTTTTGGGCTGTGTTTCATTCTCGTAGTTGAGGAAGAAGAACAGTTTGTTCTTGATGATGGGACCGCCAATCCGGAAACCCACTTGTTTGTAATCCTCGATCGGGCGAACGAATGTGGTCTTCTCCACTTTGTCACCCCTTTGTTTTTCCGTACGGAAATATTTGTAAACAGAACCTGAGAATTTGTTAGTACCAGCGCGGGTTACAGCGTTGATCGCACCACCGATGAAACCTGATTGACGAACGTCGAAAGGCGTTACGTTCACAGAGATCTCCTCAACGGCATCCAGGGAAACCGGAGCACCGTTGGCCGGCAGGTTGTTACCGATACCGAAACTATTGTTGAAGTCGGCACCATCGATCGTGAAGTTATTCTGACGGAAGTTACCACCGCCTACGGATGAACCGTTCGACTGAGGAGTAGCACGTGTCAGGTCATTCAGGTTACGCGTGATCGTCGGGAGTCTTTCGATCTCACGACGGCCGATATTCGTAACAGCACCTGTACGGTTTGAGTTGAGGATCGGATTCTTCCTTGCACCGGTTGTAACGATCACATTCTCAAGATTGCCTTCTCCTTTTTTAAGGATCGAACTGATCAGGTATGTTTCAGCGAGTTTCAGGTATACTTCATCCTGTTTTTCAGATTGAAATCCAACGAATGTGATCTCGATCGAATAAGGACCGCCGACACGCATGTTGGAGATGGAAAACTGACCACCTGCACGAGCGGTCGTGGAATACTTTGTACCTGAGGGTTGGTGAATGGCAACGATGGTAGCACCCACCAGCGGTTCATTCGTACTGCCAGTAACAGTACCCGAAATACTGGAGGTGGTTACCTGCGCAAATAAGGCGAAGGGCATTGCCAGGATTAAAATAATAAGCGGAGTAATTCTCTTAAGCATAAAGATTGGTTTACGGGTGCAAAGAAAAGGAATATTCCCAAATTAAATATAGGCAAATATTAACAATCTGGAACCTGAAAAATAAGGCTTTATAATGACAAAAGACCTGCCTTTTTTGCTGCTCCGGAGGCCATAATCGGACTACGGGTTTATGAAGTTGCTACCTTTGATAAAAATCAGCGATATGTTAGATCCGATCTTGCGTGCGGTGGAGGATATCCGGGAAGGAAAACTGGTCATTGTGGTGGATGATGAGGACCGTGAAAATGAGGGGGATTTCGTAGGGGCTGCGTCAAAAGTGAGCCCGGAACTGATCAATTTCATGAGCAAACACGGCCGCGGACTGATCTGTGCCGCCCTGCCGGAAGACCGCTGCGATGAACTGGGTCTTGAGCTCATGGTCAACAACAATACCGCCCTCCATGAAACAGCCTTCACCGTATCTGTTGATCTGCTCGGAAATGGTTGTACCACAGGTATTTCTGCACAGGACCGCGCCCGGACCGTTCAGGCCCTGATCGACCCTAAAACCCACCCTTCCGACCTCGGCAAACCCGGCCATATTTTCCCCCTCCGTGCCAAAAAAGGTGGGGTACTCCGCCGTGCCGGACATACCGAAGCTACGGTCGACCTGGCCCGGCTGGCAGGACTCGAACCCGCCGGCGTACTTGTGGAGATCATGAATGAGGATGGCACTATGGCACGGCTACCTGAATTGATGGAAGTTGCTAAAAGGTTCGGATTCAGCATTATATCTATAAAAGACCTGATCGAATACCGGCTCCAGACCGATTCTCTGATCGAAGAGGTCGTCCGGGTCGAAATGCCTACCCGCTATGGCAATTTCCAGCTCGTTGCTTTCCGGGAAAAGGGCTCTTCCAATGAACACCTGGCCATCATTAAAGGAACCTGGGTAAAAGATGAACCCGTTATGGTCAGGGTCCACTCATCCTGCTTCACCGGTGATATCCTGGCCTCCCTGCGCTGCGATTGCGGGGAACAACTGCATGCGGCTATGGAAATGGTTGAAAAAGAAGGCAAAGGGGCCATATTATATATGAATCAGGAAGGCCGCGGGATCGGCCTCCTCAATAAACTGAAAGCCTACCGGCTCCAGGAACAGGGCATGGACACCGTGGAAGCCAATCTTCATCTCGGATTCCCGATGGATAAAAGAGACTATGGTGTCGGCGCCCAGATCCTCCGTTACCTGGGTATCACCCGCCTCCGGCTCATCACTAATAATCCGAAAAAACGTGCGGGACTCATGGGGTACGGACTGGAGATCGTGGAGAATATCCCGATCCGGATCGCATCCAATCCGCACAATGAAAGATACCTGCACACTAAACGGGATAAAATGGGGCATGAACTGCCCGGGAATGACTAATTATTCTTCTTTCGGCTTTTCAGCATCAGCGGGAACCTTTTCCGCTTTCTTCTTTTGCTGATTCGTTCCTGTTTTCTTTTTTTCGAACAGACGGTCGAAGTCCTTGCGGTAGGCAAGACTCGCACCCGCGCTTTTATTGTTCTTACCCGCCCCACTGGAAGTGGAGGTCAGGTAATCGAGGTTTTCGCGGTAAAAGATCGTGGCACGCAGTGTACCGCTGGGGTTGATCAGGAAGTCGACCGTGAAGTTCGGCAGGATCGCCACCGATTGTTGGATCGCGGTTTGCAAAGGCACATCGAAAGTATAGCCAACATTCACCACGATACGGTCCTGCAGCATCGAGATCGGAACATTCACACCTACCTGACTCTGGTTGAAAGTGAATTTGTTCGAAGTAGCCTGATCGAGCAGGTTACGGTTGTACAGAGAGCCGCTCAGGTTGATGCGGATGTTGTTCGATTTGAAGATACTGGCCAGTGATTTGTTCAGCAGGTTATTGACCTGTTCGAACAGGATACCGGAAATACTGGACGCGAATTCATTCAGCGTACTGCCGATACCGGTATAAGTGGTATTCTCCGGTGGCGCGAAACTGTTGAATACGATCAGGAAGGTGACCTGACGGTTGATGTCGTTATCATTCTTCTCCAGCTGGGAAATGGTGAGCGATACGGAGGGATCGGTCGTGGCTTTACTGTTGGCCGGGAACTCCAGTTTGAATTTGAATTTCGGATCGAACAGTTCATTGTACATGTTCGCGACGATGTACACGTTCTCCCGATAAGAAGCAACGGACTGGTCACCGATCACATTGGCCAGCGGCGCGAAGCTCACATTCTCTGCTGTATAGACCGCGTCGAAATTGATCTTGGCTTTATAAGGATCACCATTCCATTCAATATAGTTATCCGCGCCTTTACGCAGTACGAAAGGTTTTTTGATGTACGACTGGAATGTGAAAAGATAATTACCATCCTGAATGTCGTACCGGCCGCGGATCGCCAGCGGTTCAGAAGTGCCGGAGTGGATGTTGAGCGTGCCTTCGCCGCGTCCTTTGATCTCATCACCTGTCAGCGGATCCAGTACCACTTTCACATTGACGAAATTGTTGGCGGTCACATCCACATCATACGTGATGATGGAATTGTTCTTACCCAGACCACTGTCGCTCATCTCACGTCCGAATTTTCTTTCTACCAGGAAGTCGGCACCGGCCGTTACCCTGCTGTTCGTGGAAGGGATGGTGATATAACTGCTGTCCTTTTTGGAAGCGATGGCGCTGATCTGCATGAAGAGGTCGGATTCTTTACCTGTTAAGGAGAAGGATCCGGTACCAAATGCTTTGCCGTAAAAGGCGCTGTTATCTTTCAGGGAAGTATTCAGCAGCAGTACGGGTTTGTTATTCTGATCACCTGTTGTTCCTTTCTTCCTTGTGGAAACACCAAGGTCGAAGAACATCTTGCGGAAGGATTGGTGCATGATCGTACCATTCAGATAAATGGGATTGCCCGTTGCCGTATCACGCAATACGATACCATCCAGATCGATCTCGGTCGGTGTCAGTGAGACATCCGTATCCAGGATCTTATAGAAGCATTGTGTGAAATTCACTTTCAGTCCCGCATCTTCCAGTTTGGCTTTACCGGTTACACTGATATTATCCAGCGGTCCGTTCAGATCGATCGGTCCTGTTACAAAGCCCTGCAGGTCCGAGAACAGTTCACTGAGGAAGCGTTCCAGGATCTTCACGGGATAGCGGTAGGTGGAAAGGCTGATATGATTGTCTTTCGCTTTTTCTTTGTCCTTTACATTCAATGCAAGATTGAATGCAACACGGTGAGCGGTATCCAGATTCGTTCCTTTACCTGTCAGTGCTCCGGTCGCGTTATCATAGTCGATGTGTCCGCTGAAACTACCGAGTGAATCATTGTCGAGCACGATGCCATTCGCTTTCAGGTCGGCCTTGGCATTGAATTTATGGACGGGGTCCTCGATCGTGATCCTGCCGGTGCTGGTTCCTTCCAGCCGGTTACGCGGCAGGAAGTAAGGGGAGAAGTCGCCCAGGTTCACATTATTCAATTCCACCAGCAGGTCATTCCAGTCGCCTTTTCCGGGAACGGTTTGTAAACGGATCTCCTGATTGCTTTCACGCAACAGTAACTGACCGGAAGCGGGTGAGTTGGTACGGAGTACGAGTTCACCGCTGTTATCGACCGACCAGGTTTTACCATTCACCGTGAAGGTGGAGGGATCGAAATCGATCTTCACACCATCATCATAGGTCATGACCAGTGCATTGATATCCGCTTTCTCCACTTTCTGGTTCGCACCGGTCTGGATGGAAATGCGGGAGGAATCATTCCTTGCCATCACGTGGAAAGTGGTGAGCGGAACATTGAGGCTGTCGTTGATGCGGATGTTCTTGGCTACGCCGGTGAGTGAGATGCTGTCACGGTTACCTGTTGCCGCAATACCCACATCATCGAAATTATATTGCTTGTATTTGAACTGGGGTACATCCGCGTGCAGGTCCAGTTCATTCTGCCCCAGGTCCAGTTTGCCGTAAAAGTGACTGTTGTTGAGGCCCGACATACTGGTGTCGATCAGCTGCAGATAATCTTCCACCCATAGAGTGGTGATGTCGAAACTGATGGACTGATTCTTCGGCAGTCGCGCAGGTGGCTGGATGTAAGCAGGATAATATTTGCTGAGGAAATACGTGAACGTGGCAGGCAGGTCACGGATACTGAAGTCGCCGATCACGGATCCACGGAATTCATTGGATGCGAAGTTGAAAGTTTTCTGACCGTTCTCGATATAGGAATCGATCACCAGTGAGTCGAAGGGCAGAGGTTGCCCGTTACGGGTGATCTCCGCTTCGGTCACACGCGCTTTACCCAGGAAGTTATCGATATCGTTACTGATGAAGTCGAGGTTGAATTTTCCTTTCGCGCGGATATCATCCTTCGTGATATGCAGACTTTTCAGTTGAGCGTAACGCAGGTCAGCCAGCAGATCGAAGCGCGGTACTTTCTGATTGTAATCGATCACGCCATTAAGGGTGAAGTCGAGGTTCGGGTCATCGATGGAAGCGATACCATCAAAGAGTTTCTTATCCAGTTTTCCCTTCAGAGTGATATTGTGATATCGGTATTGCTGATAGTCAGCATAACGGATCGTACCATCAACGGTGGCATTGCGTTCGGTAGCTTTGAAGCCCCTGCCTTTCACGATCCCTTTCATGGAGATCTGGCCGAGGTCTTTTTCGCCCAGGAATTTCCCGAGGTTGAAATTTTCGGTGGCAATGGTACCGGAATACACAGGTTCCTGTTTTGCGGGCAGCTTCATGTTCAGGTCGCTCGTCACGGTTCCCAGGTTGGTCTCAATGGTGCCGAATGTCACGAAGTCGCGGATGAAACCTGTGAAACTGCCTTTGAATGTCAGGTAGGTGATGCTGCGCAGATCGGGACTGGTCACTGAACGCATGGCCGGTACAATGGCCACCGCGTCAGCATAGGTGGTTCGGAAATCATTCGCTTTGAAGTCGATGAAGGTCTGGTTGATGTCCGGCAATCCGGTCATGGAGATATCCCCGTTGAGGAAGGTACTGTTACCGGCGGCAGCGCGTATGTTCTTTCCCGTTAGTGCATCGATGGGGCCGCTGACATAACCGGAAAGACTGATCTTCTTTTTCCAGGTCCGGAGTTCCGGTGCGAAATAACCGATGTCATCGCTGTCGATATCCGCGTTATCGAAATTGCCCTGCAGGGTTATGGCATGCAGGAAGTCATCCATATCACTGAAGTCATCATAGCTCATCCGGAAATGATCGCGGATGCGGCTGTTATTGGTTTGCAGATCGAGCTTCCGGAAGTCCATTTCCTTCGGGGTCCACTTCAGCGATGCGGTCATGCTTTTCACTTCGATGCCACTGCGTTCCTTTGTACTCAGTTGCAGGTCGGTCCGGATCGTATCCTTATCCCATTGCAGGTTCTTAAAAGTTCCGTAGATCGACTGGAAGTCGATATGTTGCCCGTCGAAGAAGCTGTAAGCGGCTCTTTCGGTTTCGCGGTCATCCGTAAAATGTCCGTTACGGATCTTCAGTTCTTTCGTGGTCAGGTCCCAGCCGGCTTTATTCCATTGCAGGCCAGTGGCGGCTTTGGCGAGTGCGGTGACAGGGTTCAGCGTGTCTTTACGGGGTGGTCTTCTTCCGTCATAGCCCCGGATACTGAACAGCGGTTCGTCAATGACAATGGAAGTGATATTCGCTTTTTTGGCGGAGAGGTCGATCTTTTCCGCTTTCATTTTCAAACCACCGAGATGCAGCTGCATGTCCTGTCCCACCCATTCATCTTTCTGCAAAAATGAAACATTGAGGAGGTCCAGTTCTTTGATGTCGATCTTCAGTCCGCCGCTTTTTTTCGAAGTATCGCTGGAAGAGGATGAAAAATAATCGAACAGGAATTGCTGGCTCCAGACGGAATCATGCCGCTGGAATTTCACGACGGCATCCGTGAGACCGATGTATTTGAGCTCGGCGGATTTCTTGAGGAAGAACCAATCCGTGATCTTCACGTTGAGATCACCGGCATAAATGAGTGTGTCTTTTTGCTGGTCCCGGATCATGAACCCTTCCATATGCATCCGGTTGAAGAGGGAGAAGTTGACATGACGGACCGAGACCTCTGTATGGAGGTCATTTGATAAGCGTTTGGTCACCCGGCCAATGATAAAGTTCTGACCCCAGGGAGTATTGATGAATATCCACAGTGAGAGCAGCAGGAAAATGATCGTCAGCAGCGTCCAGCGTAATATTTTTTTAAATCTCTTCAGCCTCAGCATTTTAGCTATGTAAAAATAGGCATTCGGCACCTTTACGCAAATTCAGTACCAAAGCCGGGTTCCCGGGCATGATCCTGAACGTTCACAGTGTAGTTGCCGGTGGGGCTGTTACAGAGGTAAAGTGGCCGGATAAATATGGTCAAATTCCATGCATGGATGCACGGGGCCGGCAATTTTCACTTTTAATTAGGGGCTTATTCCTTGTTACGGGTGTCCATGACAAGCCTGGAGTTATGGAACTTCCAGCCGAGGCAAAAACCGAAGGTGCGGTGGCGGATATCCGGCCCTTCATCCACATTATCCAGACTGGCCAAACCGATACTGGCGGTGGCAAATACGGTAAGTCCGTTCTCAGATTCATAGCCGAGGTGCAGGATCCAGTTGGCAGAATAGCGGCCATAATCGTTGTATCCGAATTTCATCGGGCGGGAAACAGTGCCGCCACTGAGGGTATGGTATTTTTCTTTGGCGAACAGCTGGAAATCCAGCGTGGGCCCGGTTCTGATGAAACCGTGTGAAGGTTTCGCGGAGAAGTCGAGTTGCAGCGGTACCGCGGTTTCCAGGGTATGCATGCGGGTATCATTGTCAATGGCGGTCACATCCGGAGGCGCCTGATACTGGGTGAATTTCACCTTATAACCTTTCATACTGTAGAAGATGGAAGGCGCGAAATAGAGTTGTGATTCAAAAGCTACTTTCATGCCTACACCGGTCTGGAATCCGTATTTAAAGGAGCTTTTTTGTTTCTCATCACGGATCTTATAACCGGCAGAACTGGCCTGGGGGCCGCCAAAAACGGTCCATTCCACCTGGCTGCTGGCCAGCATGGGGATGATCAGAAAGAGCAGGGGGGTGGTGATGAATTTCATGTACTGGTTCAGGCTAATGGTGGTTTCGGGCGGCAAAATAGAGGATTTCCCGCAGATTTCGCAGATATCGCGGATATCGCAGATTTTCTCCGGAGTGCTGGCAAATCAAAAAGTGGAACAGTTGAAAGAAAGCATTGATTGAACTGAAAGGACGAAGCCTTCGATATGTCCTAATTATAAATTATTCACCTTTCGGAATATGGATTTACTGATATTGGAAGAGTTGAAATTGACAAGTAATCCCAGTTTCAATCCGGATAGACGCAGGTAAGTCAGCACCTGTTTATGGTGAATTTCAGCGATCAGTTTTACAGACTTGACCTCAATGATCACCTTCTCCTCTACCAGAATGTCGATCCTGAATCCTGAATGCATCGAATTGTTCTTATAGTAATAGGGCAACGACACTTCGTGTTTGATCTGTAAGCCCAATGACTTCAATTCGTCTGCCAGTGCTTTGCAGTACACGGACTCCAAAAGTCCCGGCCCCAGATTATTATAGACTTGAAATATGGCTTTTCTGATCAGATAGGAAATTTCATTCTCATGCATATTCTTTTCGGGTGAATGTATATTGGATCACAGTTGTTCAGTTTGGTGTTTTATGGGGGATTTTAAGTGTAAACCATCTGCGTGATCTGCGTTTTCATCTGCGAAATCTGCGTTCCCCCACCGGGTTATGCAGATGTTTTTCACATCCCAAAAAGGCAAAGTACTGTGCGGAGGGGAATGGACGTTATTACTTTAGGAGAAAGAACAAGATGAACAAAAATGATCTCCCCTTTTATCTTAGAAAAACCATCCACAAGGTCTTTAACAGCCTGGGGCCCGGCTTATTTGAATCCGTTTACGAGCAGGCATTATGCGAGGAATTGTCAGAAATGGGATTGAAATTCCGGCCAGCCCGCATGTGCTCCGGTGTTTGTAATGAACACGATCAGGAAACATCATCGATCCTCGTAGAGGAACAGGTGCTGGTCGGTACCGGAACTTATCCCTGGCGAGTTGAATTGTATCAGCCCTGAAACCTTCGGTCGTTTTTCTATTATCAATCGCAATGCGGGGACATTGCATCACTGATATTTTTTTGCCGGATCCTTGATGTCGGCTGAGCTGTTGTATCGCTCCGATCCGCCTTTGGGTATCGACAGACTTTTCCAGTTCTCATTCTGCAGCATCTTGCTGATGAAGATGATCTGTCCGATATGATAAGGGTAATGCGCCAATTGGCGATTGATCGCGTCCGTAACAGTGAGCCCTTCATTGCGGATCGTCACCGTCTTCATCAGGTCATCCGGCTGTAATGCACGCAGCGCGCTGAGATAGCAGTCCCATCCTTTTTCCCATAAAGCAATGACCGCTTCTTTCTGCATCCGCTGTTCTTCAAATTCCGCATCACGCATCCGCCATTCTTTTTCTCCGTCTTCGGTCAGGAAATTCGTCCACCGGCTCAGCATATTCCCGGCCATATGCTGCACGATCACCGCGATGCTGTTGCTTTCACTTGTTGCCTGAAAATGCAATTGCTCTGTAGAGAGCGGTGCCATGGCTTTATCAGCAAGATCCTTGTAATAACTGACGCGTTTGACGACGGTGCTGAGGTAGTTTGCGGCTAATGTTTCCATGATGAAATGGCTTATAGCTATTAGCTGTTAGTGTGTTCTAATTTACTTTTGTTTTACAGAAGAGCTTATGGCTTTCTCTCTTAACTCTTACCTATTACCTATTACCTTTCACCTCTGTTATCCATTCTCAATTATCCATTATCCATTATCAATTATCCATTAATTCAAAATCCTTCCGCATCATCATCCCCCCGGTTATCCGCCACTGCTTCCATTTTACCGTTCGGTAATACGCGGATCACTTCAGTGCGGCCGATGCCACCGCGTTCCGCGAATTTATATCCGCGCTGCTGCAATGAATCGCGTACCGCCTGCGGAAATCCCTTTTCTATGTTCAGTACATCCGGTAACCATTGGTGATGGAATTTCGGTTTGTATACCGCGTCCTCCGCACTCAGGTTGAATTCAATGATGTTCACGATCGTCTGGAATACGGAGGTCGGAATGGTCGTGCCACCCGGCGTTCCCACCACGATATAAGGTTTGTTGTCTTTCAGTACCAGTGTAGGGCACATGGAACTCAGCATGCGTTTGCCTGCAGCGATGGCATTCGCTTCGCCACCCACCGCGCCGTACATATTCGGCACCCCGGGCTTCACACTGAAATCATCCATCTCATCATTCATGAAGAATCCCGCGCCACCTACAACGGTCTTGCTGCCGTAAGAGTTATTCAGTGTGGTCGTTACCGATACCGCATTACCATCCTTATCCAATACACTCAGGTGAGTGGTCTCTTCACTTTCATGGCCCGTCGCTTGTCCGGGTTTGATCTGTGTGCTGTTACCCGCATGATCGGGATCGTAATCCTTCATCCTTCCTGCCAGGTATTCGGGGGCAGTGAGCGCTTTCACCGGTACTTTATAGAAATCGGCATCGCCCATATATTCCGCACGGTCGGCATAAGCACGGCGTTCCACTTCGGTCATCAGTTGTACGGCCTGGGTGGACTGGAATCCAAACGCCCCGATATTCCGGTCCTCGATCATCTTCATCATCTGATGCAGTAATAAACCGCCGCTGCTGGGCATCGGCATACCTACGATCGTGTATCCTTTATAATTGAATACATGCGGTTCGCGGGATTTGGCTTTGTAATTCTTCAGGTCTTCAGCAGTGATGATCCCTCCGCCTCTTTTCATTTCTTCACTGATCAGTCTTGCAGTTTCTCCTTCATAGAAACCTGCTTGTCCTTTATCCCGGATACGTTTTAAGGTAGCGGCCAGGTCCTTTTGGATCAATGTGTCGCCTTCTTTCCAGGGCACTGAACGCATGAACGCATTGGGTTGTGTATTGTATTTTTTCAGGTCGGCCTGCAATCCATTGTAAGCCGCCGCTTCGCGTTTCGTCAGTACGAATCCGCGTTCGGCCAGATCGATGGCCGGTTGTATCAGTGCCGTAAAAGATAGCTTCGCATATTTCATAGAGGCGAATATCCCCGCGATCGTTCCGGGTACACCGCTTGACAAATGTCCGTTCATGCTCTGACCTTCCCGCACATTCCCTTTTTCATCCAGGTACATATCACGTGATGCGGATCCGGGAGCCATTTCACGGTAATCCAGTGTAACGAGTTTGCCGTCGGCCAGTCGCGCGACCATGAACCCACCCCCTCCGATATTGCCCGCGTTGGGATACACTACGGCCAGTGCCAGTTGTGTGGCGATCGCTGCGTCCACGGCATTGCCGCCGCGTTTGAGCATGGACAAGCCGACCTTGCTGGCCAGCGGATGTGCGGAAACCACAGCGCCATTCTCTGATTCGGTCCTTTTGTTTATTGTGTAACTATAAGGATCGATATTGGCGACCCGGCTGATACCATGCTTCGGAGGGTCACAGGAAACGATCAGGGCCAGGAGACCGGCAGCGATGAAAAGTTTTTGCTTCATAACAACGAATGTAAGACCTGTAAGGTACTAAAATACCGCTCCCGTATACGCTGTGCATAAATCATCCGGGTTTCCTAACTTGCCGGACTAAATCCTCAAACATGCTGCAGCGCTTCCTGCTTCTTTTCGTTTTCAGTTTTTCAGTTTTCACGATCTCCGCCCAATTGCAATCACCGGATGCTTTTCTCGGCTATAAAGTGGGCACCCGTTATACCCCGCACTGGAAGATCGTGAGTTATTTCAACCAGATCGCCGCAGCGGCACCGCAGACGGTGAAACTGCAGTCATACGGACAAACGAATGAAGGAAGGACACTGCTGGTGACTTTCATTTCTTCTTCGGATAACATCAGCAATTTGGAGAATATCCGGAAGAACAACCTTCGCCTCGCTGGTCTGAGCCCGGATAAAATGGCGGCGAATGAAGTAGCACCCGCCATCGTTTGGCTGAGTTACAATGTGCATGGTAATGAAACCTCCAGTTCTGAAGCTGCGATGATGACGCTCTGGGCACTGGTGGATCCGAATAATAATACGACCAGGGAATGGCTGAAGAATACAGTGGTGGTGATCGATCCCTGTATCAATCCTGATGGCCGCGACCGTTATGTGAACTGGTTCAATTCCATCGCGGGAAAGAACATGAATCCCAACCGGATCGCGCGTGAACACCGCGAACCCTGGCCGGGCGGTAGGGTGAATCATTACAATTTCGATCTGAACCGCGACTGGGCCTGGCAAACACAGGTGGAAAGTCAGCAGCGCATCAAATTATACGATCAGTGGCTGCCGCAGGTGCATGTGGATTATCATGAGCAGGGCATCAACAGTCCTTATTATTTCGCACCCGCCGCGCAACCTTATCATGAAGTGATCACGCCCTGGCAGCGTGAGTTCCAGCAAACGATCGGTAAGAACAACGCGCGTTATTTCGATGCCAACGGCTGGCTCTATTTCACCAAGGAAGTATTCGATCTGTATTATCCTTCATACGGAGATACGTATCCGATCTATAACGGTAGCATCGGTATGACCAATGAACAGGGTGGTGGTCCACAGGGCGGTCTCGGTGTGCTGAATGATGAAGGCGATACACTGACACTGCTTGACCGTGCCACGCATCACTTCACCACCTCACTCAGTACCATCGAAGCCTCTTCACTCAACGCACCCCGCTTGCTGAAAGAATTCAGGAAATTCTTCAGCGATGGCGTACAGAACGGCGTGGGTGAATACAAGACCTATGTGATCCGCAATGAAGCGGCCAATTCTGAAAGGATCGCGTCGCTGCTGACATTGCTTGATAAGAACCAGATCCAGTATGGTACCGGCAGTGGTACCGGAAAGGGATACAATTATGGAACTGGAAAAGAAGAAGCTTTTAATGTGGGCAGCAGCGATATCATCGTCAGTTCATTCCAGCCGCGTTCCGCGCTGGTGAAAGTGCTGTTCGAGCCGAAATCGAAACTCGTTGATTCCGCGACCTATGATATTTCCGCCTGGTCACTTCCTTATGTATACGGACTGAATGCATGGGCTTCCCGCGACCGGATCAATCCTTCCGGCGCTGTAACCCGCACTGCGCCTGTGAATACGGACGCGACCTATGGTTATGTGATGCCGTGGAAAGGGGTGCAGAGTGTGAAAGTGGCGGGACAGTTACTGCAGAAAGGCGTACTGCTCCGTTATTCTGAAGAGCCATTTGAAGTGAATGGGAATAAATTCGAACGCGGCGCGATCGTGGTCCTGCGTACAGCGAATAAATCATTCGGTAATGATCTCTGGAGTCTTGTGAAGAAGACCGCTGATGCGAATGGTGTACAGTTATATCCCGTCACTACGGGATTCGTTGATAAAGGTTTCGATTTCGGAAGTGGTAAGATCCATCCTTTCCGGGCACCGCGTGTAGCGATGCTGACCGGTGAAGGGGTGAGTTCCGGAGCCGCAGGTGAGATCTGGCATTTCTTCGATCAGCAACTGGAATATCCGCTGACGCTCATCAATGCCAATGATGCCAGCCGCATCAACTGGTCCGATCTTGATGTGCTGATCATGCCCGACGGGAACTATCGTTTCCTCTCCGATAAATCAGCGCTGGAAACATTCAAGGCGTGGATCAGTAAAGGCGGACATGTGGTGGCACTGGAATCAGCGGTAGGACAATTGTCCCGCGCTGAATTCGGGATCAAATCCAAAAAAGAGGATACGGATAAAAAGGACAGCAACAGTTATGACGCGCTGAAGACATTCGCGGACCGCGAACGTGACGCCATCACAGGAACAACGCCCGGTGCGATCTTCCGGATCAGTCTGGATAATACCCATCCGCTCGCTTACGGGTATCCCGATTATTATTACACCCTGAAGATGGATGATAATATCTATGAGTTCATGAAAGACGGTGGCTGGAATGTGGGTGTGCTCAAGAAAGATAATATCCTCGCAGGTTTTGTTGGAACAGGATTACAGCCCAAACTCAAAGATGGTCTGCTGTTCGGTGTGCAGGATCTTGATGGCGGCACGGTCACTTATCTTTCCGATGATATCATGTTCCGCAGTTTCTGGGAGAATGGTAAGCTGATGTTATGCAATGCGGTTTTCTTAGTGGGCAGGTAATAATTTTTCTCACTACATAGAAACATTGGGACACATGGCTTTCACCTATGGAAGTTTCTATGTGTAGCTATGATCCTGTGTGGTAAAAAAAGAATTTTTCTTTTGGAGCTCCTGCCTATTGCAAATCAGCAGGATACATATTTATTCTCCGAATTATTTTTGCAGATTCAGGAAATATTTGAACTTTATGTCTTCAAACATTCCACTATGGAATCTGATGAACATGAAAGAAGCGGCTACGCTTCACCGTTAAGATTCACGATCTACAACACTTCTCCTCCCTTTTCAAGTTAAAAGACAGAACCAGGACTGAGACAGGCATTCCTGTATCCGCTATCGTGGCCCGCCGGGCTGCTATGGATCGTATTACCTGTACAATAACATTTCGTATTGAACATCATCATCATTCTAATCATTCTAATTTTTAAATCATCATGGAAAAAGCAGACCTTATCCGTTGGGGACTCATCATTGGCGTACCCCTCTTTTTGTTACTCTTTTACAAATTCATTCTCCGTGTTTTCTTCGGGCTCGTGATCGTCCCGGAAGACCGGATCGGACTTGTGACCAAGAAATTCGTGCTCTTCGGTAAACAGGAATTACCGGAAGGCCGCATCATCGCAACCAAAGGTGAAGCCGGTTTTCAGGCACAGACGCTGGCACCCGGAGTTTATTTCTGGAAATGGATCTGGCAGTATTCTATAAACTTCCAGCCATTCATCATCATCCCGACCGGTAAGATCGGTCTGGTGCTGGCAAAGGACGGTGCCGAACTGGAGACCGGCCGTATCCTTGGCCGCCGCGTAGATTGCGATTCCTTCCAGGACGCGGAAGGTTTCCTCACCAAAGGAGGACGTAAAGGCCGTCAGACCGCTATCATCGCTCCGGGTTCTTACCGTATCAACACATTTCTGTTCGAAGTGGAACTGACCGAAATGACCATGATCCCCGACAATGCCGTGGGTGTGGTGACAACAGCGGAAGGTATGCCACTGAAAGAAGGACAGATCGCTGGTGCGATCATGGACGGGCATAACAAATTCCAGGATTGTGATAAGTTCCTGGATCAGGGCGGTTATAAAGGTTTGCAGGAACAGGTGATCCTGGCGGGTTCCTACTTCCTCAATCCCTGGTTCGCCAAGATCGAAATGGTGAAAATGACCGAGATCGCGATCGGACATGTAGGTGTCGTGATCAGTTATGTGGGTGAAGAAGGAAAGGACCTCAGCGGTGCCGAATTCAAACATGGTAATATCGTGGCCAAAGGGTTCAAAGGCGTGTGGGCGGAACCGTTAGGTCCCGGTAAATATCCCATCAACCCGTATATCATGAAAGTGGAACTGGTACCGACCACGAACCTTGTACTGAACTGGGCATCCGCACGGAGTGAATCACACCAGCTGGACAAGAACCTGTCAACGATCACGGTGCGCAGTAAGGACGGTTTCCCGTTCAACCTCGACGTATCACAGATCATCCATATCCCCACCACGGAAGCACCGAAAGTGATCGGCCGTTTTGGTAACATGGTCAACCTGGTGAGCCAGGTACTGGAACCCACGATCGGTAACTATTTCCGGAACAGTGCACAGGACAGTGATGTGATCGCCTTCCTCGGTACACGTAAAGAAAGGCAGCAGTCCGCCAAGGATCATATCGGCAATGTACTGGAGCAGTATAATGTGTACGGAGTGGATACCCTCATCGGTGATATCGTACCGCCGGAAAGCCTGATGAAAACGCTGACCGACCGTAAACTGGCGGAAGAACAGAAGATCACCTATGATACCGAGAAGAAAGCGCAGGAGACCCGTCAGACCCTGGAGAAGGAAACCGCTATCGCGGATATGCAGAAAGAGATCGTGAAGGCCGATCAGGGTGTACTGATTGCGGAACGCATCGCTGATGCGAGCGTGAAGAAAGCGACCGGTGACGCGAACAGTGTGCGTTTGCAGGCCACCGCCGAAGCCGACCGGCTGAAACTGCTGGCAAGTGGTGAAGCGGAGAAGACCCGTTTACTGGCAAAAGCCAATGCGGAACAGATCGAACTGCTGGCGAAAGCGGATGCGGAAAAGATCTCGCTCACCGGTAATGCGGAAGCAGAGAAGATCCTGGCGATCGGACGTTCCAATGCGGAATCGTATAAATTGTCGGTTGATGCCATGGGCGGTGATAATTTCACCCAGCTCAAAGTGATCGAATCCATCGCAAGCCAGCAGGTGAAGATCATGCCGGATGTACTGATCGGCGGTTCCGGCGACAGTGCCAATGGGGGCATCAGTGGTCTGCTGGGACTGCAGTTGCTGGAAAAACTTGGACAAAAGATCCAGGAGAAGAAACCTGATCTGAAACAGTCCTGATCAGGACAATGAATGATTGAAGCGGGATACGCCAAAGGCGGTCCCGCTTTTTTTTGTACCAGAACAGAAATATCCCTACTTTGAAATACACTTAACCTTTCTACTATGATAAAAAAGTACTTCATCATCTTCTCCGTCCTGATCATGGCGGCGTCCTGTGATCTCCTCGGAAAAAAGGGAATGTCACCCCTGCAATACAATGAATTCGTCAGTAAGCTCGAAACAGCATTGAAACCGGAGATCAATAAAGCGGAAGCCAGGATCGCGGAATTCAACGGTAATGAACAATATGACAGTATCCGGCTGACGGGGCTCCGAATGAAAAAAATGATCCAGGCCGATATCGATACGATCCAGAATACGCCCGCACCCAAGGGTAAGGAAGCAGAAGCCTTTAAACTGGGGTCGATCCGTTATTTCCAGTACATCCGGGACGCATACGCGATCTATGAGGAGTACGGTGCTGCGGCCACACAGGAAAAAAGGGATGAGGCGCTCAATAAATTGCGTGAGAAAATGAGTCACAAGGAAGAAGAGAGCAGCAGCATTCACGCAGTGCAGCTGGCTTTCGCTCAGAAGAGCGGTTTCAAAGTCCGTTAAAAAAGCATTTCCCCGGAACCGGGATGCGTCGGAGGGCGGTCCCGGTTTTTTTGTGCCCATAGTTTTACCTGACCGGTAAACCGGGCTTCATAATTTGCCGTTATATTCGCTTCATGAAACTACGCCTGAACCAACGATATCTGCCGGCCATCTTTTTGCTGTTTTTTTCCGGCAACCTTTTTTCACAAGCACCCGCAACCTGGACCTCTGCCGATATGTACCTCGGCATCCGCAAACTCAATGTGCTGGGTTCTGTACTATATGTAGCCGCGCATCCGGATGATGAAAATACCCGGCTGATCGCTTACTTCTCCAAGGATAAATTGTACCGGACCGGTTATCTGTCCATGACCCGGGGTGATGGTGGTCAGAACCTGATCGGGAATGAACAGGGCGTGGACCTGGGACTGATCCGCACGCAGGAATTGCTGGCGGCACGCCGCATCGATGGCGGCGAACAATTCTTTACCCGCGCGTATGATTTCGGTTTCTCCAAAGGACCGGATGAAACGTTTACAAAATGGGACAAGGAAAAGATCCTGAGTGATGTGGTATGGGTGATCCGCAGATTCCAGCCCGATGTGATCGTGACCCGTTTTCCGACGACCGGAGAAGGCGGACACGGACATCATACCGCTTCCGCGATCCTCGCCAATGAAGCATTCAAGGCCGCGGCCGATCCGGATCGTTTTCCGGAACAATTGAAATATGTAAAGGTCTGGCAGGCGCAGCGTATCGTTTGGAATACATTCAATTTCGGCGGCACCAATACGCAGAGTGAGGACCAGTACAAGTTCGATGTAGGCGGATACAATCCCTTACTCGGGAAAAGTTATGGCGAGATCGCGGCCACGAGCCGCAGTCAGCATAAAAGCCAGGGATTCGGAGTTCCGGCTTCTCGTGGTGAAGCCATGGAATACTTCCGTACGACTGGCGGTAAAGCTCCGGCGAATGACCTGCTGGATGGTGTGGACCCGACCTGGAAAAGAGTTGCAGGCGCGGAAAAGATCCCGGTGATCATTGATTCCATTGCGGCCTCATTCGATCTCCTGCATCCGGAGAGATCAGTGAAAGGATTAGTACGCTTATATAGTGCCATCGCCGGATTGCCCGATGGTTACTGGCGCAACAGAAAGATGAACGAAGTGCAGGAGCTTATCGAACAATGCAGCGGATTATTCACCGAAACCACGACCGCACAGGCATTCGCGATCAAAGGCGATTCCGTTCGCATGAATTTTTTCTGCAATAACCGGCTGGGTGTGAACGCCGCGCTGAATAAAGTGCAGTTCGTTTCCGCTGAGAATATTGACAGTACATTCAATCTGACTTTGCAGCGGAATAAGAATGTCGCATTCTCTAAAACAGTATATGTCAGTCCGCTCAATCCGCAAACCGAACCTTACTGGCTGGAGATACCCATGGATGAAGGCCATTTCAATGTGAAAGAGCCTCGGTCCATTGGTCAGCCTGATGTATCGCCTTCCTGGCTGATGGTCGCAACGATCACGATCGAAGGAACACCTTTCACTTTCACCAAACCCGTGCGTTATAAATTCACGGATCCCGTACGGGGCGAATTGTATGAACCACTTGTGGTGTTACCTGCAATGGAATTAAGTTTCGAAAATGAGAATTACCTTTCTGTGAATGGTAAAGAAGTAAATACCGGCCTGCATTTCCGTTCGAACAGGAAGGATACGGCTACCTATAAATATGACTATACGGTTTCTAAGAACTGGAGGGTCGATAAGCAGGTTGGGCCCGTTGTGCTCAACGGTACGAAAGATCTTCCGCGGAGTGACGTCTTCACGCCGGCCAAACAATTCGTGAATGGCAAAGAGACGATCACAGCAGTGGCAACGGGAGGGGGTGAGACCTACGAACATTACCGCCGCTTTATCAGCTATGATCATATTCCTTATATCAACTACTTCAAACATTCCACGGCCAATCTGGTCAGTGTGGATGTAAAGACATACGGCAAGAAGATCGGTTACATCACCGGTGCGGGCGACAAGGTACCCGATGCACTGGAAGCCATGGGTTATGAAGTAACGATCCTGGGCAGCAAGGACATGGCACGGGTCAATCTGGCCCAGTTCGATGCTATCATTACCGGTGTTCGCGCTTACAATACGAACGACTGGATGAATGAGTATTATGACAAGCTCATGAAATATGTGAACGACGGGGGGAACCTGATCGTGCAATATAATACCAGCAATCAGATCGGACCTGTTCGTGCGAAGATCAGTCCTTATCCCTTCGAGATCACGCGTACCCGTGTAACGGATGAGAACGCCGAAATGCGAATCGTCAGACCGGAACATCCGGCACTGAATTTCCCGAATGTGATCACGGCAGATGATTTCAAAGGATGGATCCAGGAACGCAGTATCTATCATGCGGCGGGGCTGGACAAGCATTTCGAAACGATCTTTTCCATTAACGATCCCGGTGAGAAAGCGGATGAGGGAAGTCTGATCATTGCGCCTTACGGAAAAGGATTCTTTACGTATACCGGGTTGGTCTTTTTCCGTGAGTTGCCGGCAGGTGTGCCCGGTGCGTACCGGCTGATCGCGAACCTGATCGCCCTGAACAAGAAAAAAGCATTTTGATCCAACCCTGAAAATGTAAGCAATGGATCAGGAAAGAAAACCGGATACGGGACGCGGCGAGATGGCCTTCTATGTGGCGATCGTGCTGGGTATCGCACTCGGCTTATTCATCAAACGGATAAGGGTCGGATTACTGATCGGTATGGTCATGGGACTGCTGATCGTATTTTCCGGCGCGTTACGTAAAAAAAGATGACACATGCAGGCAGAACAAAAAGATCATATGCAGGATAATGGAAAATGGGGAGGCTGGTACGCCTTTGTCATCCTGTTCCTGGTATTGCAGATCGTATTGTTCAGCCTCTTCACCCGATATTTTTCATGAGTACACTGGATTGGATCATACTGGTCGTTACCCTGCTCGGGATCATCGCGTACGGTTTGTATAAAAGCCGCACGACACATGATCTTGACGGATACTTCCTCAGCAACCGGAGCATGCCCTGGTGGCTGGTGCTGCTGAGCATCATGGGTACACAGGCCAGCGCGATCACTTTTTTATCGGCTCCCGGACAAGCCTATACGGACGGGATGCGGTTCGTGCAATACTATTTCGGCCTGCCACTGGCGATGGTGGTGATCTGTATCAGTTTCGTTCCCCTGTTCAGCCGCCTCAAAGTGTACACCGCTTATGAATTCCTGGAACAGCGCTTCGATGTGGAAACCAGGACGCTAACGTCTTCACTTTTTTTACTGCAACGCGGATTGTCTACCGGTATCAGCATCTTCGCGCCTTCGATCATCCTGGCGTCTTTACTGGGCTGGAATATCTACTGGACCAACCTGTTCATGGGCGGCCTGCTCATCATCTATACGGTGACGGGAGGGGCAAGGGCGGTGGCTTATACGCAACAGTTACAGTTCGTGATCATCTTCGCGGGTATGTTCCTGGCGGGTTATTATGTGGTACATCATCTTCCTGCCAATATCGGATTCACGGATTCATTGGCCATCAGCGGGAAGCTGGGGAAACTGAATGTGATCACAACCGGGATGAAGCAAGGTTCGTTCGATTGGGGGGATCGTTATAATATCATCAGCGGAGTGATCGGTGGATTCTTCCTGGCCTTGTCCTACTTCGGTACGGACCAGAGTCAGGTGGGCAGATACCTGACCGCCAGTTCCGTGAAACAAAGCCGGTTGGGACTATTACTGAATGGTGTGGTTAAAGTGCCTATGCAATTCCTGATCCTGCTGATCGGTATCATGGTCTTTACTTTTTATCAGTTCAATAAAGCGCCGGTGTTCTTCAATCAAACGGAGATCGCGCGGCTGGAAAAGTCGGCGTACAGGGATTCCCTGCATGTGATCCAGCAGAACGGCCTGGCGGTGCAAACGGAAAAGGAAGCAGTGCTGCAACGCTATGCAATTAAGCATGACGCGGTCCATCTGGATACCTTGAAACAATTGCAGGGCCGGACGGATTTGTTACGTGGTCAGTTGAAATCACTCGTGAAGAAGAACGGCGGTGATGATAATGATACGAATTACATCTTCCTCCGATTCGTGATGGATTACTTGCCGGTGGGACTGGTGGGGTTGCTCATCGCCATCATTTTCCTGGCTTCCTGGGGCAGCATCGCGGCGGCACTGAATTCGCTGGCGTCCTGTACGGTGGTGGATTTCCATAAACGTTTCATCGTGAAAAAGGAAACGAAGGAGGATGACTATCGGGTATCCAGATTGTATACACTGGGCTGGGGTATTTTCTCCATCATCGTTTCTATGTTCGCGTATAATATCGGGAACAGCCTCATCGAAGCGGTGAATATACTTGGCTCTCTCTTTTACGGAACGATACTGGGGATATTCCTTGTGGCATTCTGGTTTAAGAAGGTCGGAGGTAAAGCGGTTTTCATTGCGGCGGTGATCGTTGAACTTGGAGTGATCGGGATGTTCACATTGACACAACAGCATGTCATTAATGTTGCCTTTCTATGGCTCAACGTAGTGGGGGCACTCGGTGTGGTGCTGGTCAGCCTGATACTGCAAAGCTTCATGAAGGGGCATAAAAAAGCCCCGACAGTAAGTGCCGGGGCCTGATCAATGAGATCTTTTTATTTATTCAGTTCTGCCAGTAATTTCTCGTTCAGTTTCACGTAGTCATCATTTTTCTGTTCCGCAGCCAGTTTTTTGGAAGCTTCAGCGGCTGCTTTGGCATCATCTTTCCTACCCAGTTTGGCGAGGCAATTCGCGCGCTGGTGCTGGATCCAGTAAGCGGAGGGCTGTGCTTCCACGGCTTTGTCGAACCAGGCAAGTGCCTGTTTCAGGTCTTTGCCATTATCCATATAGAACATCGCGGCATTGAAATAAGGGCGGTTGTCCTTATTCATCAGCTGATCGATCTGGGCCATCACTTTGCCTTCCACATCCGTACTGATGGGCAGGGCTACTGCGGTGCGGTCCCACATGATATGCAGTTCACAGCTATTGGGTTTCACATTGGCGAACTGCATGGTGAAGGATTCCAGGGCGGTCTCCATGTCCATCGTTTTTACCTCTGTACGAACCACATCCTGTGCGGCATCATATGCGGCGGGACTTGTTACGTCCAGTTGTTTGGTAATGATCAGCGTCCAGCTTTTTTTGTCGGGGATCGAAAGCAGACCGTATTTACCTGCCGGGATCTTCGTGCCGCCGATGGTCACATCGTCGCCGAAAGTGAGCGTGGTAGCACTGTTGGCACCGGTGCGCCATACTTTACCGAAAGGAACGAGGTCTCCGAAGATCTTACGTCCTTTCATGCCAGGACGTGAATAGGACAATTCAACGGAAGCGAGTCCGAAATCCTGTTTGATGGTCTGTGTCGGGCTCGGTGCGGGTGTTTTTAATTGTGCCTGGCCGGAAAATGCAAGGCCGATAAGGAATAATGCGATCGTTAGTTGTTTCATTTTGGAGTGGTTTAGAAATGCGAAGATAGAGGATAAATAATAATGGAGAATTGATAATGGAGAATTGATAATGGAGAATGGATAATGGAGAATGGATAATGGGGGACAGTTGAAAGGTAACAGGTAAAAGGTGAGAGGTAAAAGGGGAAGAAGCTTCTGGGTAGCCTGATAGAATATACTTGCAGCTTGTAGCTAAAAGCTTGCAGCTACAAGTTAGAAGCTAATTTTTACTGTCGTCCGCCCGTTCTTCGTCTTGCGTTTCCATTTCGGGCCTTCTTTGATGAGGCGGATGGCTTCTTTGTCGCAGGAACTGCACAAAGATTTTTCGATACGGATGTCGGAGGGTTCGCCATTCTTATCCACTTCGAAGGAGACTTCCACTTCGCCGCCGGACTTCGCTTTTTGACTGCGGTACTCGTTGGGCATCACGAGATTATTGGCGAGGTAAGTATCATAATTGTCCCAGCCATCGGAAGGCTCGGGCTCTGTGAGTTTGAGATTGTTGTTGCGGGCGTGCAGGTCAGTGTTCGGTTTAAGGCTGTAGAAGACAAATGAACCAATGGTCGTGTCTTCCCTTAATGTGATCTGATTACTCGGCAGATAATTGCGCAGCAGAACATTGCTGTTGTTGAAACCGACCGATCTGACCTGAACGTTCAGGATGGAATCGGGAGAGGTGAGATTGAAGAATCCGCGTGCGTCGGCATATGTGCCCACATTGTCCTCCACATTGGTGATATTGGCAAAGGGTAGTGGATTATTGTTTTTATCCAGCACCCGGCCACGGAAATTGTTGAAGTTGTAAGCGATGTTCTGTTGTTTTTTTACCTCCTGATTCAGCTGGAATGCCTTTGCATTAGCTGTTCTTGCTTGTTTGTCATCAGATGAAGTGGTGATGAATCCCTGTACATTATCAAGGTCCCGTTTACTTTGTATGCTTACTTCCGGTTTGTCTTTCCCAGGGGCTTTATATATTGCGGTCAGTTCTTTGTTGGGTGCAGGCGCAGAAACAGAATTGATCGTTACGGGCTTCGCCTGCGCATAGCCATTGCCTGATGAGCTGATCTGAAAAGTGTCGGTAACACCTTTAAGTGGTGGAGATGAGATCGTGATTGACTTCGTATCCGCCTGTGTCTGTTTCTGTGTGTTCAGGTAGTTGTAATTATTATTGCCTTGCGGAATGGACTGGGGTTTCAGGGTATCAGTGAAAGTAACCGTGTTTCCGCCTTGCAGGGTTACTGAATCAGGTTTTGCCGGTGCTTTTTCTGCGGAGATCACAGGTGTTTCCTGTTTCACTTCATTCTTTGCCAGTTCAGTTTTGTTGCTTTTGAACAGGAATACATAAGCCGGCAGACCTGCACCCGCCAGAATAATGACAGCAGCTGCCACGCGCAGCCAGGGGAATCCGGTTTTGCCTGAACCCAGATGCAGCACTTTGCCGCTCTCTACTCTTGCCTTCAGACGCTGCTGCAGATCCTGCATATCCGTTGCGCCAACACCTGCAGCCGCATAACCCTCCAACGCATCCGCCAGGAAGGGGTCTTCCAGTGCGGCCTTCTCCATGGCATTCCTTTCCTTCGGAGAAAGGAGTCCCTGCTGATACCGTAGGATATCTTCGGGGGAGAATTGGGGTATGTTGTTTGCGTCGGACATTATATATGTAAAGTTCCTATTTTTTGATCAAACTCTAAAAGCTGCAAGCTATTAGCTACAAGCTGCAAGGGTGTTCTAATTAGCCTCTGTTGTTTGTTGTATGTAAAATATTCCATGAACAACAGGTGCCATTATCCATTTTCCATTATCCTTTCTCCATTTTTTCTTCCATACAATTCTTCAAATTCCTTCTTCCGTTCTGAATGAAACTCCTGATCTGGTTCCATTCCTGACCGGTTATTTCCACGATCTCGTTATAACATTTTCCTTCGAGATAGAAGAGCCGGATGGCTTGCTGCTGGTCGCCGGTAAGGGTGTCCAGACATTTTTCCATTTTCCTGAAGTTCTCTTCTTTCTCCAGTACTTCATTCAGATGCAGGTTTTCCCCGCTTTGCACAGCATCCGGGTTGAATTCCACTGTTTTCAGGTTCCGGGGGGTGCGGAGCTGCATGAGACAGTGATTCTTAGCCAGTTGGTGCAGCCAGGCCCGGAAATTATCTACCTCATGCTTCTGCAATTTTGTGACCAGTTCTTCAAAGATCTGCATCACACTGTCTTTGGCCCTTTCCGTTTCCTTATAATATTTCAGACATACCCCATATACCAGTTCCATGTAACGCTGGTATAATTCGCCGAGGACCGTGAGGTCGTGCGACTGCATATACAATGCTACCAGTTCCTTATCCGAAAGGGCTGAAGGGGATATGTTCTTTAGAAAACTCAACGAAATAAAAATAGCAAATTATTCCGAGCCCCTTGTGTATTGGCAAAAAGCACTGCATCTCCCGGAATAAATACTCCAATATGAAAAGAATATTCTACGTGCTGGCACCGGTGATGATCCTGCTGCTGGCTTTCCGCCAGGTGTATACGTTCAGTATGTCCGGTAAGGTCACAGATGCCGGCGGTAATCCCATTGCCAATGTGAATATCCGTGAAAAAGGGACCCGCAATGGTACTGTTGCGGATATCAACGGGAATTTCAAGATGGTCGTTAAAGACAGTAATGCGATCCTGATCTTCAATGCAGCGGGTTATGAGTCGATGGAGATCAGTCTTTCCGGCAAATCAAATGTGAATGCGGTCATGACATTGGATACGAAATCGGTATCTGAAGTGGTGGTAACTGCTATGGGTGTAAAAAGGGAAGAAGATGGCTACAGCGCGCTCGTGCCTGGCAACACATACAAACCCGCTGCACCACGCAGGGATCTCACCGGAGCGCTGAGCGGAAAAGTTTCAGGTGTGCAGGTCAATGGATACGCTACAAGTTACAATCAGAAAACGATCACGTTAAGAGGTATCAGTAGCTTCAACACGAATAAACAAGTGCAAAATCAGTATCAGGGATACATTAGCGATGAGTCCTATGATAAGATCACGGAAAATACATTCCAGGAAGTAAGTGCGAATCCGCTCTCCACTTTTTCTATCGATGTAGATGCCGCCTCCTACAGCAATGTGCGCCGTTTCCTCAATCAGGGACAACTGCCACCCGCCGGCGCCGTGCGCATCGAAGAGATGATCAACTATTTCCATTATGAATATCCGCAGCCTATGGAAGGACAACCGTTCTCCATCAATACGGAGATCACGAACGCGCCCTGGAATAAGGACCACAAACTCGTGCTCATCGGATTACAGGGCAAAAAGATCCCGATGGAAAAACTGCCCCCTTCCAATATCGTTTTCCTGGTGGATGTTTCCGGTTCCATGGCCGAGCCCAATAAATTACCCCTCGTGAAATCATCGATGAAAATGCTGGTGGAACAGCTTCGGGAACAGGACAGGATCTCGATGGTGGTGTATGCCGGCAATGCGGGACTGGTGCTGCCTCCTACGAGTGGCGCGGAAAAAACGAAGATCAAAGACGCGATCGACAGACTCGATGCCGGTGGCTCCACCGCTGGTGGCGCAGGCATTCAGCTGGCCTATAAAACAGCGAAAGAGAATTTCAAAAAAGAAGGGAATAACCGGGTGATCCTTTGTACGGACGGTGATTTCAATGTGGGTGCCTCCAGTGATGCCGATATGGAACAACTGATCGAGAATGAAAGGAAGAGTGGTGTGTTCCTGACCGTGCTGGGATTCGGCATGGGTAATTATAAGGACAGCAAGATGCAGAAGCTGGCTGATAAAGGCAATGGTAACCATGCTTATATCGATGGTATCACTGAAGCGAAGAAGGTTCTGGTGAATGAATTCGGCGGTACCCTGTTCACGATCGCCAAAGATGTGAAACTGCAGCTGGAATTCAATCCCGCCAAAGTGCAGGCCTACCGCCTCATCGGTTATGAGAACCGTATTCTGGCCAAAGAAGATTTCAATGACGATAAAAAAGATGCGGGCGAACTCGGCAGCGGCCATACCGTGACTGCCTTGTATGAAGTGATCCCGGTGGGCGTGAAATCATCCTTCGTGAAAAAAGTGGATCCGCTGAAATACCAGGAGAATCCGGTGGCGCTCAGTCCTTCATCCCATACCGATGAGATCCTGACCGTGAAATTCAGGTACAAAGCACCGGATGCGGATGTCAGCAAACTGATCGAACAGCCGGTACTGGATAAAGGGATCGCGCTGACGAAGTCAAGTGAGAATCTGCAGTTCGCGGCCGCAGTGGCCGAATTCGGAATGCTTTTACGCAATTCTGAATTCAAACAGCATTCCACTTTCGGTGATGTCATTTTCATGGCACGCCGTTCAAAAGGAGAGGACAAAGACGGATACCGTTCTGAGTTCATTCGTTTGGCAGAAAGCGCGGAGTTGCTGGCGAAAGGAGGAACAGTTGAGGAAGATGAAGAAGAAACGGAAGGGGATAGATAATAAATGATAATGGATAGTGGATAATGGAGAGGTGATAGGTAAGAGGTGAGAGGTAATGGAAAATTCCGGCCATCATGGGAGATCCGGGGTGGCCGGAATAAAACAAAGCTTATGAGATATTTATACATTTTATTGGCAATTGGATTTTCTTTTGCGGCATCAGCGCAGCGTAAACAAGACAGACATGCCGATCCTGACACATCGGGGAAGCAGGTGATCCGGTTGCGGTGTCAGAGCTCAATAACAAAGGATCAGCCCCCTTTGTACATTCTGGATGGATTTCCGGTTAAACTCACTGATCTTTCAAAGCTGGATGTGAATTCAATTGAGAATATTCAAGTGATGAAAGATGTAACGGCAAGTGTATTGTATGGCAGTGCTGCTGCAAACGGAGTAGTTATCATCAATACGAAATGCAAGCTGGAATTCATTTTTCAGGATGTTGAGGGCAAACAGATGGTAGGTAGTGCAACAGTAAAACTTTTTAGCACTGAACTGCGGGATACATTGATGTATGCAGCTGACAGTTCCGGTTTTCTTACAATAAACAATGTGAAACGGGGCCGGGATTATGGTGTGCTTGTGAGTGCGGTTGGTTATGAAGACTGGAGGATGCCTTATACACCCAGAGGAGGTGTAGATGAGATCCATGTTGCGATGACCCGGAATTATAAATACGGGCCGGATGTGGTGGTCAGTGCAATGGGATACTACAAATGTGGCCGGCGGGGAGTATGCTGTTTTGGAAGATATGAAGCAGCTACAGTTAGCCAGGCGGATGTTGCAACAGAAAAGGCCGTTCTGACAAAGTGTTATCCCAACCCGCTTTCCCGGGGAAGTACACTCCATGTTGAGTTTCGTACGAAGCAATCCGGCGCTTCAACCCTGCGTATGCTGAATGCGGGTGGCGCACTGGTCAGTTCCCAACAGGTATCACTGATAGAAGGAACGAACAGGGTAGATATTCCAAACGATAGCCGTTTCGTGCCCGGTATATATTTCGTGATGCTGTATGATGCGCAGCAGCAGCCGGTGATCAAACAGAAAGTTGTTATTCAGTAATGTTCTTTTTCTGATACGCCGGATGGAATTGCTCCAGTGTTTTACGCAGGAATTCACGGTCGAGGTGCGTGTAGATCTCCGTAGTGGTGATGCTTTCATGCCCCAGCATTTCCTGTACCGCGCGCAGGTCCGCGCCGCCTTCCACCAGGTGGGTGGCGAAGGAATGCCGGAAGGTGTGCGGGGAAACGGTCTTGGTCACA
Source organism: Bacteroidota bacterium (assembly GCA_029555415.1). GTDB lineage: Bacteria > Bacteroidota > Bacteroidia > Chitinophagales > Chitinophagaceae > JAKPSI01. Next base: position 63,328 of record JAKPSI010000067.1, read on the forward strand.
CCCGCTTTTAATGCCAGTTCTTTAATGATCAGGAAGATCATGACGCGGGATAATCTCCTGCCGCGTTTATTCAGGAACAGGATATCTTCTTCACCTTGTTGGGCCAGCACCTGATTGCGTTGTGTGTTCTTGTAGAGCTTGATGAATTTGATGGCTTCGCGGCCGATAGGGACGAGTCGTTCCTTATCGCCCTTACCCAGGACACGGACGAAACCCACATCCAGATAGAGCTGGGAGATCTTCAGGTTCACCACTTCACTTACACGCAATCCACAGCTGTACATCGTTTCCAGGATCGCTTTGTTGCGGCCGCCTTCCGGTCTGCTCAGATCGATGGCCGCGATGATCGATTCGATCTCTTCCAGACTCATCACATCCGGCAATGCGCGTTTTACTTTAGGCGCTTCCAGTAATAAGGTTGGGTCGGTATTGCTGACATGTTCAGTGATGCAGTATTTATAGAAGGCACGGATGCCGGAAATGATGCGGGCCTGTGAACTGGCCGTCATGCCCAGTCCCCCGATCCATTCAAGAAAACCCTGGAGGTCTTTCAGCGTGATGTCTTCCGGTCCTTTCAGGTCGCCCTTCTCCTGCAGGTAAGTCGTGAGTTTCTCCACATCATGGGCATAGGCATCCGTGGAATGTCCGGAGAGTGACTTTTCCAGTTTGAGATACAGTTCAAATCCTTTTTTGTAAGGCTCCCACATATGCCTGTCTTAAAAAGAGAGGCCGGGAAATTCCCGGCCGTTTCCTTTATTTCAGTTCGATCGTTTTTTCGAGCTCCTTCCAGGCCTTGTCGATCTTGACCCTGGCCCAGATCTTTTGAGGGGTGATGTGTACGCTGTCGATGTACTCATGCATCGCATCGTAATCGATATCGAGTTTCTGTCCGAAGGTCATCATGGCCTTTTTACCTGTCATGAGGTCTTCCACATAGAGATTACCACGGTCGGTATTCACGACCAGGCTGGAATCGATGGAGAATTTCGGGTCGAAATTATTGATACCGCTGGTCTTGATGCTGAAGTTCTGATTCTTGTCATAAGGCAGTTTCAGCTGAAAACCGCGTCCCGTAGAGCAGTCGTTGAACAGCAACCAGGCAAACGAAGTATCATTGATCACGCAGCGGATATAATCCTTATTCAGGTTCACGGTGGCACCGAACAGGTAGGTAAAACCGGTTTTGCGGTTCACTCCCATACCGGAATAGCTCCATTCGAGCGTATCAGGCAAACAGTTCTTCGCGCTGATATTTACATATGGATGCAGTTTGGAATTGCTGGTGAATTTGATGGAATCCTTCAGGCAGGTCGTATCACAGAAGGTTTTTGGGGCTTCTTCACTTTTGCAGGAACCAGCTCCGGCGGCCATCAGGGCAGCGAATGCCAGTGCGATCAGGGTTTGTTTCATTTGAGGGGTTTGAGTGGAACAAAATTAGCCATGGGAGGCAGGCTCAGGAAATTTATTTTGGACTGACCGCTGAATGAGATCAAATAGTATCTTCGGCCACCTGATATGAAAGTAAATCTCCGTTCGTTCAAGCAAAAGGTTCGTCACAACCGCAGTATCTTCCGTCGTTTCATGACCAAGCTCGAGAAGAACCCGCCGAAGGGTCTCGACCAGCTGACCACCGTCGTGGAAAAAGAAGTATGGAAAGAAGTGGACTGTCTGACCTGCGCCAATTGCTGCAAGACCATGACGCCGACCTATACCCCGGCCGATCTCAAACGTATTTCAAAGCATCTCGGCATGACCGTGGATGAGTTCAAGAAGAAATGGCTGTACAAGGAAAGGGGCAGTGGCGACTGGATGAACAAAAGCACTCCTTGCCAGTTCCTCAACCTGAAGGATAATAAATGCAGTATCTATCTGCAGCGTCCGGTCGACTGTTCCGGATTCCCGCACCTCCCCAAAAAGAAAATGGTGGACTGGATGCATATCCACAAACAGAATGTGGAGTATTGCCCGGCGACCTACAAGATGGTGGAGAAGATCAAAGCGCGGATGGAAGCCGAATAAGGACGGGAAATTTTGAATTTTGAGTTTTGAATTGGGACCAGAAACGGATTCAAAATTTAAAATTAAAAATTCAACGAAGAGTCGTTAAAGCAGATTGCGAACTGCAATAGGCTTTGCGTAAAGGCTTTAAATCCCATTCATTTTTCCGAGAACGGATATCAGTAGAAACTCATTGTGTCCAACGCCACACATGGCTTTAGTACAGCTTCGATTGAAAAGAGTCTTGTATTAATTTTGAATTTTTAATTCTGAATATCTTTCTCTTCAATTCAAAACTCAAAATTCAGAATTCAAAATTTCCCTCATAGGAAAACGTCTTCCAGCATAAAGTACTCCGCCTCCCGTCCCTTCATCAGCGTTATCGCCAGAATATCGTACTGCACCCAGCTGTGTCCCGGGTTCAGGAACAGGAACTGATCGGTGGCGCGTTGCAGGCGTTTGAACTTCTTACGGCTTACATGTTGTTCCGGGTGTCCGGCGCGGGTGAACCAGCCGGTCTTCACTTCAATGATATGCAGCACGCCGGTTTTCTGTGCGATGATATCGATCTCAAAATAGGAGTAACGCCAGTTGCGGTGCAGGATAATAAAACCCTGTTGCCTGAGCCAGGCCGTGGCCATTTCTTCACCGAGCTTTCCAAGGTCATTATGATCTGCCATGACTTATCTTTACAGTAAGTTAAAACCACCGATCACCATATGCCCGGTATTTACCACCTGAAAGGAAGTATTAAACACTATGAATGGGGAGGAAAAAACTTCATTCCCGATCTGTTGCAACAACCCAATCCCGGTGCCAAACCCTGCGCGGAATACTGGCTGGGGGTTCATCCGCAGGATGATTGCAGGATCATGACCGAGCATGGTGAATTATTGCTGAAGGTCTATCTGCGTCAGCATGCGGCCTTACTGGGTGAACAGGTGCAGAAACAATTCGGGCATCTGCCGTATCTGCTGAAAGTGCTGGATGTAAAAGATATGCTGTCGATTCAGGTGCACCCCACCAAAACTGAGGCGGAAAAAGGCTTTGCCAGAGAAAATGAACTGGCCATTCCGCTGACAGCACCCAACCGGAATTATAAAGATGATAATCATAAACCGGAGCTGATGGTCGCCCTGGGCGATTTCTGGCTGCTGCATGGTTTCCGGCAACCGGGCGAGATCGAAATGATGCTGAAGACCATCCCGGAATTTTATCCTTTGCTCACAGTATGGTATCATGAAGGACTGAAAGGTCTGTATGCCCACCTGATGCGGATGCCTCAGGAGAATGTCAATGAGATCCTTCAACCCTTGTTACAACGCATTCTTCCATTATATGATAGCGGGAAAATGGATAAACATCATCCGGATTTCTGGGCGGCAAGGGCTGACAGGACCTTCAGCAAGAACGGGCAGGCCGATCGCGGTATCTTCTCTGTATATCTGTTCAACTTGCTGCATCTGACCAAAGGGCAGGGCATTTTTCAGGATGCCGGATTACCGCATGCTTATCTGGAAGGCCAGAATGTGGAGATCATGGCCAATTCAGATAATGTTCTGCGCGGTGGTTTGACACCGAAACATATCGATGTGGACGAACTCCTGAAACATGTGGTGTGTACACCAACCACCGTCCGGATCATGGAAGGGAATGGTGTTGCCGGCACGGAAGTTTTATATGCCTGCCCGGTGCCCGATTTTCAGTTGGGACAGTTCACATTGAACAAGACCCAGACCGCCAGGGTCAGCCCGTTGACCGCAGAGATCCTGCTGCTGCTTTCCGGATCGGTTTTGGCCGAAGCAGGGGGAAAGCAGGTGACCCTGAAGGCCGGAGAGCCCGCTGCTATTGCGTTTCCGGGGCAGCATGTGATCCTGACGGCTTTGGAAGACAGCGTCATTTTCAGGGCTTCCGTCCCTGAATTGAGGTGATATATTCCTTGTTAACAGTCGTGAATAACTTCAAAACCTGTTTGATTCAATTCATCTAAATTTGTCGTTCCGGTGACCCGGAAAAAGACTTATATATGAAGCAGAATAAACCAACCTATCTCGTTTTTGCATTACTCATTCTTGCCTCCGCGCTGTACCGTGTATGGGACAATCGTCCGCTCGGTTTTGCACCGCAGATCGCCATGGCATTGTTCGCAGGTGCGGTGATCCGCGACCGTAAATTCTCTTTCCTGGTGCCTTTGATCTCCATGCTCATTTCAGATGCAATTTATGAAGTGCTGTTCCGTAACGGCCTCAGCGATATCAAAGGTTTCTATTCCGGTCAATGGCTGAACTATGCATTGTTCACCAGCATCACCTTCATTGGTTTTGCCATCAATAACAAAAAGATCGCCTCCATCTTCGTGGGTTCACTGGCTGGTGTGGCTTTCTTCTTCATCGCTTCCAACTTCGCAGTTTGGATCGGCGGCGGATGGGATATCAATAACCTGCCTTATCCCAAAACCTTTTCAGGACTGATGACCTGCTATGCAGAAGCAGTTCCCTTCCTGAAAGGTAGTCTGTATGCGACCCTCGCATTCGGTGCTGTATTCTTCGGCGGTTACGCCTTCTTTACAAGGAAAAGTCTGGTTAAGGCCAAAGCCTGATCGTTGTATAAAATTTTAAAAGCTCCCGGGATTTTATATCCAGGGAGCTTTTTTATTTCGGGAAAAATAATCTTTTAAAAACATCTTCTTTCACCCAAAACCCAAAACCTCAAACCGGGTTCTCAGCTTCATACCCCGCATCCTTCAGCAAATGATGCCCGTCTGCTGCTGCGGTCGCCAGTTCATCACACCGGTTATTAAGCGGGTTATCCGCATGCCCCTTCACCCATTTGAATTTGATATGATGGTCCTGCGATAATTCATGATACCGCAACCAGAGATCACTGTTCTTTTTACCGCCTTTGAAATTGGTGGCGATCCATTTATTGAGCCATTTTTCCGTAACGGCTTTCACAACGTACTGACTGTCGGAATACACCGTAATGTTCAGTCCTTTTTTCTTCAATGCTTCGAGTCCGGCTATGACCGCCATCAGTTCCATGCGGTTATTGGTCGTGCGGCGGTAGCCCTGCGATAATTCCTTGCGGTGTTGTCCTGCCAGCAAAATGGTACCGTAACCGCCGGGGCCGGGATTGCCACGGGAAGAGCCGTCCGTATAAATGGTAATAGTGGAGTGGGGCATAGTTAAACCTGGAATACACCGAGTTTCATGTCGGGGGTAAAGGGATTTTGATCGGCCGCATGGATCGCTTCCGCGATCAGCTGCCGGGTTTGAATGGGATCGATGATATCATCCACCCATAAACGCGCGGCAGCGTAGTAGGGGGAGGTTTGCGCATCATAGCGGTCCTTGATCTGTTTGAGTTGTTGTGCTTCATCTTCCGGTGTCACTTCTTTTCCTTTGGCTTTCATGGCGGCCACCTGGATCTGCAGTAATGTTTTGGCGGCCTGATCGCCACCCATTACGGCGATCTTCGCGGTCGGCCATGCAAAGATCAGTCGCGGATCATAGGCTTTGCCACACATGGCATAATTACCCGCGCCATAAGAATTACCGATGATGAAAGTGATCTTGGGTACAACGGAATTGGCGACAGCATTCACCAGTTTCGCGCCGTCCTTGATGATGCCGGAATGTTCGCTGCGGGAACCGACCATGAAGCCGGTCACGTCCTGCAGGAATACTAACGGGATCTTTTTCTGATTACAATTGAGGATGAAGCGGGCGGCCTTATCGGCACTGTCGTTATAGATCACGCCACCCATCTGCATTTCACCTTTCTTGCTCTTCACGATCTTGCGCTGGTTCGCCACGATCCCAACTGCCCATCCATCCACACGTCCATAGCCACAGATGATGGTCTTACCATAATCCTGCTTGAATTGTTCGAACACGGAATCATCCACGATGCGTTCGATGATGTCCAGCATGTCGTAAGGCTTTCCATCGGAAGGGAAGAGGCCGTATATTTCTTTCGGATCTTTTTTAGGAGGCAGGGCTTTGATACGATCGAATCCTGCAGTGGCGGGTTTGCCGAGCATGGAGAACATCTTTTTGATATGGTCCATGCAGGCTTCTTCGGTCGGGAATTTATAATCGGCGATGCCGGATATCTCGGTATGGGTAACGGCTCCGCCCAGTGTTTCGTGGTCCATATCTTCCCCGATGGCGGCTTTCACAAGATAAGGGCCGGCCAGATAGATCGAACCTTTGTTCTCCACCATCAGCGTTTCATCACTCATGATGGGCAGGTAGGCGCCACCGGCCACGCAGGCGCCCATCACCGCGGCGATCTGTGTGATGCCCATGGCACTCATTTTCGCGTTGTTGCGGAAGATGCGGCCGAAATGTTCTTTATCAGGAAAGATCTCGTCTTGTAAGGGGAGGAATACACCGGCACTGTCGACCAGATAAATGACCGGCAGATGATTCTCCATCGCGATCTCCTGTAATCTTAAATTCTTCTTTCCGGTAATGGGGAACCAGGCGCCGGCTTTCACGGTCTGGTCATTGGCAACGATCACACATTGGCGGCCGCTGACGTATCCGATCCCGGCAACGGTACCACCGGCAGGGCAACCGCCGATCTCATTGTACATATCATATCCGGCAAAAGCTCCGATCTCGGTAAAAGGTCTGTCCGCGTCAATGAGGTATTCGATGCGTTCGCGGGGCGTGAGTTTCCCTTTCTCTTTCTGCTTTTCAATGGCTTTCTTTCCCCCGCCTTCATGAATTTTCTCCAGCCGCTGCCGCATGGTGCTGAGCTGCATTTTCATGACGTCTTCGTTCCGGTTGAATTCAAGGTTCATGGTCAAGGTTTCGTTGTGGAACAAAGATAGCAGGTTATTGGATAGTTGATAATGGATAATGGAGAATGGAGAATGGAGAATGGAGAATGGATAGTTAGGAGGTGATAGGTAAACTCACGTCCTGAACTTCAAAGAAGTGACTACCGGCTAATGACTACAGGCTACCGACTGCTCTTACCGTTGGAGCCATTCCAGGAATTCGGTTGTTTTGTTCTTGCCGATGATGACCTCGTGTTTGGCATCAATATTCAGCCCAACGACCAGTTTACGGGAGAAAGACTGTGAGGCATCTGTGACCGATGTTTTGTTGATCAAAAACTGCCGGTTGGCACGGAAAAAGCTATCCCCACAAAGTACTTCCAGTTCATCCAGTGTATGATTGACGAAAAACTTCTGATTATTGAACGTATGCAGGGATGTGTTCTTGTACTCGATCGTGAAGAGTGCGATATCGCTGATCTTCACGGGAATGATCTTATCCTTTCTGTTCACCAGTAATGATGTGGTTTTTTTATCTCCGGACTCTTGTCCGAATTGCCGCATCACTTCTTCATAATTGATCTGATTATTCCTTGGAATATTGCAGAGCATCCTGAATTTATCAAGTGCCGCACTGACCGTTTGCCGGGAAAACGGTTTGAGGATATAGTCGATACCATTGTTCCGGAAAGCATCCATGGCATAAACGTCATAAGCGGTGCAGAAAATGACCGGAGCCTGTACGGGTGCCACGCTGAAGATCTCAAAACTATGCCCGTCGCCCAGTTGGATATCACTGAAGATCAGATCAGGGACGGGGTTTTCACGTAACCACGACTTCGCTTCCGCCACAGAATGCAGCAGGGTTTCGATCCGGATCCAGGGATCTAGGCTTTTCAGCAAAGCAGCAAGGTCTTCTGCTGTCATTATTTCATCTTCAATGATTACGACTTTCATGATCAGAGTGCTTGTATGGTTACTTCGAATGATCCGTTCCCATTCCTGATGTCCAGCGCGCGTGCGCCGAGCAGCCGGTAGCGTTCAGTCAGATTGGCCAGACCGGCGCCGCTTTTTTCAGCTGCAATGTTCTTTTGTTGCAGGTTATTCGTGACGGTTATTGAATCGCCGTTCGTATTTGTACTGATCCTGATGTGTAACGGATTAGTAGTGGTAAGAATATTATGTTTGATCGCGTTCTCCGTCAGTAATTGAATCGAGTATACAGGTACGGATCTTTCAGCGCGGAAGTGCTCCGGGATGTCTATACTGAACTGTAAGGCGTCACCAAAGCGCATTTGCTGTAAATGCAGATAATTGATACAGCGCTCCAGCTCCTGAGCAAGCGGTACCAGTGTCTGAGGTTTGATGTTGACAGTTGACCGGAGGATGTCGGAAAGTTTGATCAGATAGGATTCGGCCTGATCAGGATCCCTGTGTATCAGAGAACGAAGTGTATTGAGCGAATTAAAAAGGAAATGCGGATGCAGTTGCTGTAATAACTGGCTGTGCCTCGCTTCAAGGTTGTTGATGCGGAGCTGAATGTTCTCGCTTTCGATCACTTGCTTCCTTTCACGGAGCAAGACCAGTTCCATCAGGATGATCACGATGATATTGATGGAAAGTGCCTGTATGAGGGGCATGACAGGTAATGGATCGGAATGATGGAATCCGCCGGGAGGATCACTCATGAGGCCCGGCGGTTTAATTGGTTGTACAGGATAGAGATAAGTGACCAGCAAGTAAACCAGGATCAAACTGATCAGTGTGCTGAACAGGTATCTGAGCAGGTAATGGCCATGTCCGGTATTTGTATACATGATCCGGAGCAGGAGGATATTCACGCCCCAGAAGAGCAGGGTGACCAGATATACTACGAGAAATCCGGTTACGATCAATGAAAATTCGGGGTTGCCACTGAACATCATGGGTGTAGCACCCAATACCCCGAACAGCGGCGTGGTCAGTATCGCGATCCTGATGATCTTGCTGTATGGGATATTTATTTGCATCCGGCAAAAATAATCCTGCAGTGTGTTGAAAGGATTTCTCTGTCGCAGGGCTCGACCGAAATTGATGTTAAAAATCACCATTGGGTGGGGGCGGGGGCGGAAAATTTTCCGCATTCTTTTCCGCTATTGCGGGATCCTGCCTGTACCAATGAATGGAAATGTCCATGAACAGCATTCGTTTCAATTTTAACTTCAGTTTATCATTGTTTTTTTTATGATACCGTATCGTTACTTTGGTACTGCTGCTGTCCGCTACCGAATGGATGAGGCCTTCCCAGTTCCTTCCATTCCGGTGTAACTGGCTGATGATCGCGAAGCCAGGTTTGTCTGATGCCCGGCTTGAACGGATCAGCACCGCGGTCAGACCATCCGCCTGTTCCCTGATCTCATACTGACGTGTACCGTCTTCTGAGAACCATGTTCCGCTGATCTGTTGTGCATCCAGTTGCGAAGCAGAAGTTGCCATACTTACAAAAAATAAAAGCAGGAGTGATCTTATCTTTTTCATGTGATCTTTTTGTTTTAAATCAGTTGAATCGCCCGAACTTCTTTGTTCCCACCCAAATGTCTTTCACTGTGATCCCCATCACATATTGTGTATAGTTCTCTTTGATCAAGCCAGAGTTGCCTCCGCCTTTTACGCCGAATTCAAGACCTGAGTAAACCGATACACTTCCTGTTGGCCTGAATCCCGCTCCGAAAGTGAAAGCATGGTCATTCAGCGGAAGGTTGTTAACACGGAGATATGAGCGTTCCGTGTTGAATCCAAGTGCGACATAACTTTTCTCCAGTAATCCCGCCCATGATTTTCTCCGGAATGAATATTCAAGACCTGCCCCGAGCCGCCAGGCTGGTGCTGTAAAGGAATTCTTGAATGCCAGTTTCTGATAATGCCAGTCACTATAGGAGGCTTCGGCAGACAGGGTCAGTTTTTCCGCGTGTACTGCAGAATAGCCCACAGTCGCACTGGCAGGGAGTTTGAACCGCCTCCCATTGGTGATGGAATTGGTAATGACGGTCCCGCTTTCTGAATATTCACTACTAAGCTGTCCTGATAGTCCTGTACTGATGCTGCCCGTCATACCGAATGTGTGTTTCCATTTCCTTGCGGAAGCAGTATAGTACTGTAATCCGGCCTGCAGCATTGCTCCGGTGTAGAAATCATGATCGGTCCGGGTGATATCCAGAGAGATCACGTCACTGTAATAATTCACGGAACGTTGCAGTGAGCCGAATAGCCAGGATGCAGTGATCCCTGCGGAAAGATGTTTGCCAAGCGACCGGCCGGCAGATAAATAGAATTGATTGATACCGCCAGTCCCTTCCGTGAATTTCGAATAGGTCGTGTTGCCGTCCAGGATCTTTGCTTCCGCGCTGAATTTGAAATTGACCGAACTGTAAGGTTTCAGACCCATGGCTACACCGGTCTTTTTGTCTGGCTTGAATGCGATACTGATCCTTTTGATGATCAGGTCTTTGGTCAGATCCGTTTTATCACCACTTGTCAGGGTGAAGATGCTGCTGCGCCCGCGCAATGCCACATCCAGATGCATGGCCTTGAGCGGAAGCGCACTGAGCGAAGCAGGGTTTGAGAAATTATATGTATGATCATTCCTTCTGCCGGTTGCGGCATTTCCACTGCCTGTGTAACGGCTGTAATCCCTTGTATCAATATCCCCGATACCCAGAATGGAGTAGGGAGAAGTTACGTTTTGTGCCGATCCGGAGAGATAGCAAAAGCTCAGGATCGTTATGAGTATCCGTACTTGCATGTTCTTTTTTTCAGAGTCCGAGTACATAGAGTTTAAGCTGGATCCCATTGTTCAGATCCTGGTCATTGATCACAAGTCTGTCTAAAGATCCCTCTGAGATCAGGGATGGAGGTACCAGTAACAGAGCGGATTTTGAAAACACACCTTCACTTATGATCTTTTTGATGAAGCTGGTCACTTCATAGCTGTAGCGGGTATCCGTGCCGTACAGTTTGTCTATATAAAGGTTTCCGTTCAGTGCACTCTGCCCGGTCCCATCGGTTACAATGGCCACCGGATAATTACTTTCATCCGTGGTATAAATATTAAGAGCGGATGGTAAGTGGTAAGGATAACTATAGGTGCCGGGTGTAGGCCTGATCACCAGCTCCGCTTTCAGTATCCGGATATAAGGATGCAGTTCTTTCAAAGAAAGCAGCGTTGGGAAATTCATTTTGATATACGTCCCCAGGTTGGAATGCAGGAATGAATGATGCGCGGTACTGCTGCTTTCCTTCAATTCTTTTTTTTGGCTGAATACACTCAGTGCGGTTGATCCCAGCCCGAACTTCATATAGTTGAATTGCTTCAACGGGTTGATCCTGAAGTCAAGTGTCTTTTCCTGATACACAGTTCCATTGAGCCGGTAACAGAGCCGCATGATCAGACTGTCGGATGTGATATTGAAATAATACAGTGTCCGGGTCAGATTCGTATCCACCCCGATCCGGAACCCGTTGAGGTATCTGGTGAATGCAGACTGATCGCGGATCTCCGGAGCATTCGTCTTCAGTTTCTGAAAAAGGTCCAGCCCAAGAACATCTTGCAGCCGGATCGTTACTGCGGTATCCTTGCCAGGCCTTATCACGACGGATCTTTCCCCTGCAACCTGGGACTCATAACCGAAGCTGCGGGTGTTGTAATAGTTATTGTTCTCGTCATCTGTGTTCCGGATCCGCTCCGTTAATTTGTTCACGATGAAGTGTGCCGGTAATGTCGTGTCACCATAATATCCTTTAGGCTCCAGTACAATCACCAGCGAATCAAAAAGGACGTTCTGGCCTTGCAGTGGATTTTCAGAAGGAAGACTCAGTTCTGTATAACAAGCCGCTTCCGCATTACCAAAAACAGGATCCCGGTGGTAACCTGCGGTCATCACACTGTGGCCCGAAGTGATGAAGGAGTCCGTTTTCCAGGTGCTGAGGGTGACCGGAAAATTATCATAATAGACGATATCGGGGTCGCTCGTATTCGTGTTGTCGGAAAAACTGATATCCGCTTTTGTACAGGATGACACAATAAGCATCAGCGGAAGTACCATGAAGAAGTAGAAAGGATGTTTCATCAGCGAAAACAATTGAAAGGATTTTATAAGGGGAGGTAACTGCATTGTGCGTTACCTCCCGGATACCGGCTGTCTACCCTGACCAAAGGTTTACTGTATGAAACCATGTGCCGGTACTGCTGCCAGGTCCTCCTGGTCCTGGATTAGTTGTCGTTATCGCTTTGTTCTTCATTGGGAAGGAATTCCCACAGATCATCGAACCGGTAGCTGCTGTTGTTCCCGGTAACGATATATCCGCGGTCATTGACCGTAAAAGCAATGAGTCCTTCACGGGCGCTACCTTCAAAAGCCGTTTTCTCCTTCCAGTTGTCATTGAGGATATCATATTCCCAGGTGGTTCCGATCACGCCGCTACGGCTTCCACTGGTGAGATAAGCTTTGCTGCCCATGACGAATACTGCAGCGTTGTTACGTGTGATATTGTTATCATAGTCGTCGTCGAAAGTATCATCGGTCGCGTCTGTGATCTTTCTTTTTTCTGTCCAGCTGTTCAAACCCGGATCATAGGCCCAGAAATCATTCAGGAAGCTTCCGTTATTGAGTCCGCTCACGACATATGCGATGCTGTTGTATACGAAAACGACCGCTTCACTTCTTTTGGAACCGGTCATACTTGCCACTTGTGTCCAGGTGTTTCCGGTGGGATCATATTTCCACATATCCTTCAGGAAGTTCCCGTCGTATCCGGTTCCGATATAACCATTACTGCCGATCGCGAAACCGATCGCATTGTATCGGGCCGAGCCTCCGAAGTCGGCTTTACGGGTCCAGACATTTGCCGTGGGGTCATATTCCCAGAAATCTTTCAGTTTGTTATCATTCGCATCATATCCGGTTCCAACATAACCTTTGCCATTGATGGTGAAGGCTACAGCTGAATTCCTGGCCACTCCCGGGAAATCTGCGATGCGTACCCAGGTGCCGGTAGACTGATCAAATGCCCAGAAATCATTCAGCCTGTTGGTGCCGTCAAATCCACCTCCGACATACACTTTATTACCGATCGTGAAACTGACGGCCTCCGTACGTCCCACCCCTTCGAATTCAGAACCACGTTTCCAATTACCAACGAGGTCTGATGTGGTCGAGGAGTCTCTCTGACAGCTGCTAAGCAGGGAGCAAATGAGGATCATGGCCATGGCACCGGACAGTTGGAAACGGAAGGATGATCTGGCAATAAGGGTATTCTTTTTTCTCATACTTTTTTATTTGCGGGTAAACATTCAATGAACAGGTGCAAACTGCAACCACATCAAATAAAAAAAATGTTAAGGGCGCCTGCAGGGACGGATCGCAGGTTAAAAAGGACGTATTGAAGGTTGAGACGCAGATATGAAGAAGATGTGTGAGAAGAGAGAGGTAAAAGGTAAGAGGTAACAGGTAAAAGGTAACAGGTAAAAGGTAACAGGTAACAGGTAAGAGGGATAAGGTGAAAGATAAGATCGCGAAAATTTATTTGATCACCACCGTATTGAATGAATCTCCTTTCAGTCTGATCCCGAATACATCCTTGCCAACTTTGAAACTCACGATGCGTTCATCAACAGAGTCATTCTGGGCAACGATCACCACAGATCTGTCAGGATTCATGAAGGCCAGCAGGTTGCTGAAACCGCCATTCACTGTCAGTCGTTTTGCACCGGGTTTCACGAAATGGCTCAGGTGCTTCATCAGGTAATATTCGTAGTTGTATTTGAAGGTATGTTTCACCGTATCCACACTGATCAGCGAATTCTGTTTCCATCCCCAGGTACTGATGCCGCCATCATTCAGCGATGTGTTCCAGTACATATATGCTGATGCGCCATTACTCAGATAATGTTTCATCAGTCCCCAGGTGTATTTACAGTAATCCCAGTCATTCTTTCCATTGCCACATTCCTGCTCCGACTGGATCAGTTTCAGATCCGGATAACGTTCATGAATGGAGGCGATAGCATCCTTCCCCGCCCATTGAAACCCTACACCTTTGATCCAGGGGCCGCTTTGCGGATCATTCAAAACGGTATCCACCAGTTTCGCATTCGGTCTTTCCATGGTGCCGAAGAAAACATCAACGCCGATCTGTTTCATTTCGGGACCGAGATAGCTCACGAATTTTGCCAGCCCGGCGGCGGTCCAGGTGCAACTCGGGAATACCTGCGCGGAATTGAATTCATTCTGCGGCATCACCATACCGATGCGGATGCCTTCCTTGCGGTAGGCTTCGATGAACTTCCGGAAATAGAGGGCATAGGCCTTGAAATAGTTTTCGCGCTGAATGAAATGATCCCTTCCTTCCACACCTTCCTGTCCGGGTAACAGTCCATTGTCACGGCCCTTGAACGACATCCCCCATTTCTCTTCCGCTTCTTTTGGCAGTTCCATTTTCGGGAAGGGCTGCATCGCGTAATGTTTATTGGTCTTCATCCAGGTAGGGGGCGACCAGGGGGAGGCCCACAGTTGCAATTTGGGATTATATTTCAGCGCACTCTTGATGAAGGGGATCAGTGTTTGTTTGTCATTGGCGATCGTGAAACCGACCAGTGAGAAGTCGCCGTCCCTTTCGTCATACGAATACCAGTTCCTCGAAAAATCATTGGCGCCGACCGGCATTCGGCAGATCGTGAAACCCGCGCCTGCAGCAGGTGCGAACAATTCACGGAAGATCTTCTCCCGGTCCTGTGCGGAAAGCAGACCGAGCGAGGTCCATCCCAGTTCATTGAAACAGGTGCCGAATCCGTCGATGGTCTGCAACGGATGTGTAAGATCGATCTCCGCATCCGGTTTGCCCACACCACTGCTCATGATCTTTTCTGTTTGCCAGGATGCCGAAGCAGTACTGCTGACCCACGACCGGATCTTCGTCTGCGCGTTTGCTGTAATGGTAAGTATGGCAAAGGCAATGATGCAGGATGCTCTTTTCATAGCTGATGTTGTTGCAATAAATATAATTAAAATAAGTGCAGGATGGGCTAGTAGCTAATAGCTAACAGCTAGTGGCTATATTTTAACCACTGAGGCACGGAGAATTGAGTTTCTTTGAGATTCGGAAGTTCGCCAAAGACGTTTGAGTACACGGGCTGCGCGTGGCGCAGCAACGAGGATAAAATGCAGACTTGGTTCTGTTAGAACACACTGGCAGCTAATAGCCAGCAGCCAGTAGCCATCAGCTTTCTCCTGAATTCAACTACAAAGCGATCAGAAAAAGGTGAGTACAGTTTTCCTTAGTATAATCTAGCAGCTAATAGCTGGCAGCTATTTTTCCTTCTTCCATTCGATCTCATAACTGATCCCTGCCAGGAAAAAATGCTGGTTGGTAAATCCCCACGTGAAGAGATATTCCGCATGTGGTGCCCACTTGCCTGCCTGATATAAAATGCCGGCACCTGTATTGAAAGAAAAGAAGCGGGTCTTGATGAATACATTCCCGTTCGGGGATTCTTCATTCTCTGAAGTGTGACTGAAACCGGTAATAGGGTAGATGCGCCATTGTTTATTCAGCGGAATAAGGTAGTGGATGTTCAGATCGAAATCCCATGCGGACTGGTCCATTTCTTCACCATCAATGGTCTTTCTTTTTTTCGGAAAGCGGTTCAATTCCAGTCCTCCTGTGAAACGCTCCGTGAAGTGCTGAAAGTAACTGACGTTGAACCCGTTCAGGTCCGTATGCAAATTGCGGATATAAGCCAGGTCAATACTGCTTTTCTGGGCCTGAATGAATAAGAATGATCCGGTCAGCAGGATCAGCAATGAAATTTTACGCATGTTGGTAGGTTTGGGCGAAACTATTAAAAGGCAACGACTTGCGGGATTGATATTCATCAGGATAGCGCCGGTTTTTTGTCATGCCGGTCGCAAAACGCCCTTTTACGGTGGTTTCCCTCAGTGAAATAGCAAGTTGTCCCGGGTAGAAATCTGGCTTTATCAGCGTGACATCACTGCGTGATATCATATGTTGATAACTATATTCCATTAGCCTGAACGGGGACATTTTCCAGCCTTAGGCTCTGGCACATCAGTTGATTCATTTGGGGTAACCTTCAAAATGCAATATCATGAAAACGATCAACAAAATCTTTCAATGGGGATCCTCCCATCATCCGCAATGGCTTGTATTCATTCGTGTCTTATTGGGCTTGTTGCTTTTCGCGAAAGGCATCGACTTCATTCAGGACCTTGCCGGTTTACGCTCCCTGCTTCAGTTCAATGGTGTCGATGACAGGTATACACTGCTGTCGGTGGCCATTGCAGGGCTGCACCTGATCGGAGGTGTGTTCATCATACAGGGATTGTTCACAAGACTCATCGTTCTGATCCAGTTGCCCGTCATTTGTGGCGCATTATGGATCGATAAGTCCGGTGCTGAGCTCACGTACGCGGCATCTGTCCTGATCCTGCTCCTCCTTTTCCTTTTTGTAGGCGGAGGACGTGTTTCCCTCGATCATTATTTTTTCGGCGGACAGGAAGATGTACAACCTGTCTGAATCTGAACGAACCTGGTTTACTCAGCTTTCATGATCATG
The DNA here is from genome assembly GCA_029555415.1 of Bacteroidota bacterium. Lineage (GTDB taxonomy): Bacteria > Bacteroidota > Bacteroidia > Chitinophagales > Chitinophagaceae > JAKPSI01. The sequence goes on from JAKPSI010000067.1 coordinate 79,725, forward strand.
ACACTGAACTGCTGGTTATTCAGCCCGATGCGTAAAATATAGACGCCGTTGGGAAGCGATGTCATGTCGATCGTCCTGTTCACATTTCCGTTCACGTTCACAGGCATATTGAAAAGGACACGCTTTCCATTCAGGTCGAATAAGCTGTAATCCATTTTACGGCTGTTCGCCAGTTTCAATTGGATCCGGAGTAAACCCTTCGTAGGATTCGGAGCGATGTAGAACGATTCCATTCCATCCACCTGCGGTACCGCTGTTGAGATGCAATTGATGGTCTCCGTTACATTCGCGGTTTGCGGAGTGGCACAGACTGCACTGGAAGTCATCACACATTTCACCACCATTCCATTCACTGCGTTATTCAAAGTGAATGATACACCAGTACCGGAAATCACATTATTCACCAGCCACTGGTATTGCGGTGTGGTGCCACCATTCACAGGTGTGGCCTGGAAGTTCAGCGTAGTGGAAGGACAGCCCGTATATCCAATGGTCACAGAGGGAACGACCGTTCCGTTCGTAACGGTCAATGAAACACTGACCGCATTATTGGTTTCATTCGATTCCGTCACCTGCGCTTGCCCGTCCGCAACAATGAATATGAAATAAGTTCCGGCAGGAACCGTACAGGGTATCGCAGCCGATTTCGTGAATTGTCCGCTGTTACCACCCGCAGCGATCGTAGCCGTGATGTCCTGTTGGGTCAGTAGCTGATCACCATTGGCGCCGGGGGTCAGTACATTGTCAGCTGAAATATAAATATTGACCTTGTGTGCAAGGCTTGCCGGCGCATTACCATTGTTGGTTTCTGTAAAGACGACATTCACACTGGATCCGGTGGGAGCGGATGCCGGGTTGACCGATTGACCCGTGATCACCAGATCAGGCATGGGCGTTGGCGCTCCTAATGTGGCCAGCGTATCGCTTGCAGTGAATTCTGAGAAGGAAGTGAGGTTGAAGGCGGAAATGGTACGCGCTGTTGTATTCACCAGGGTCGGATGCTGATCCGTCCAGGTGCCCGCCGTACCTGTCTGCTTCTTGTTCATGATCACCGTTCCGAAATTGGTGACCTTGCCTTTCATCGTGGAGTCGTAGAATAATTTCAGATCGTAACTGTAACCTGTTCCGCCGGTCACATTCACCAACAGATAGCCATTTATATAACGGGCACCTGTAACCGTATTATTATTCGTGGTGTCATTGGGCCATGTACCAGCATAGAAACGCGCGTTGCTGATCTGGGGCAGCGTGCCTGTTGCCGACCAGGTGATCGTTGCGGTCAGATTACCATTGAAGTATAGTGAATCCGTGCCGCCATTCACGTGATTGCCAGCCATGCGTAATACAGGAGGCGTTGTGGTCGTATTGAATTCGTCACTGCCAATATCAACCGCGCCGGAGCTGGTGCTGGTGGATCTGACGTTCGTAGCGCCATAGTCATCCGAAATATTTGCCAAAGGCAGGCCTCTGCCGTTGACATACCAGCAGATGCTGTCGTTCACATTGATGTCAAGGTCGCCCTTTGCACTATCGGCGAATAAACGCCCTGCAGGCATTTTGATTTCCTGCATCGCGAAAGAATACTGATCGGTCTGTGTACTGATCCGCCAAGCGTGGATGTTCTGTATGCTGGAGAAACCCCAGCGGAACGCGGTGTTCGTGTCCTTCAGCGCATACATGTTGTAATTGGCGCTATTGGGCAGCCAGGATGTTGCAGGTGTGGCCGTCTCGATACTTACCGCACCATGTTGCCCGGTTCCTCCTGTTCTTGCATTCATAAGCAGGTTGTTCTTGAAAAGGGCAGACTTGCCCGAACCACTGTTCCGGTATCCGAATGAATTGCTGTTACCGGTCTGGTTGCCACCGATCAGGATGCTGTTGAATTCAATGAAATGATTATTGCCAGTGCCCAGGAATGTACTGTCGTTAATGCCATAAATATGGACCGGGTTCGCGGAGCTGCCATTGGTCAGTGTGATCTGATTGTTCTCCACATTCCAATCTCCTGTCTGCTGCAGATAAATGCCGATGATCGAACCATTGATACTGTTAGGTTGTGTAAGATTCCAGATCCGGTTGCGGCTGACCTTCCCTGCATTGTTATCCGCATTCAGGTGAATGCCGGCAATGGGAACAGGAACAGTATTGGTGCACCGCAGGTTGAATATCTGATTCTGTGAAATCTCATTCAGTGTGGCATGCGTCAGTACGGAAATGCCACACAGTGCCGGGGAAGAACTGTATTGCGCGCCAGAAGCGGAACTGATGTTACGGATGATATTGTTACGGATGACCGTGCTGGAATCCGTGGTCTGCCAGATGCCCTGCACCAGTGCATAGTAAACGGTGCTGGTGCAATTGATACCACTGATAAGGTTGTTCGAAATGATGTGTTTCCTGTTGGAAAAGTAAATACCAGTAAATGAGATGCTGGCGATATCCAGACTGTTCGTTATCGTGGAGTCGCCGATGGCATTGTGATTGATGATGGCCATTCCGTAGGAAACGATGGGGAAGAAATTATCGGCATCCGGGTGGGTTGTTTTGATGTTGCGGATGGTGTTATGCTCGATATGGGAATAGTTATTCGATTGCGCTCCCATCTGAATGCCATAAAAATTATTGAAGTCCGCATTGTTCTGCCAGACACTGCCGCCGCAGAAGGGCTGTGATCCGCCTATATAATTACCGTTGGCTTGTTGTTGTGAAGTGCTGCCTGTCAGATTAATGGCGATATATTCCGTTGAAGCATGGGGAAGCGGATCGTTCCAGTAGAAATGATTCGAATCCACACGGATGTCATCCGCCTGTCCGTTCATATATACACCATAGCGGGTGATGTTCACGAAATGATTCTGTAAGATGAGTAATCGTTTCGGCATTCCGGTGAAGGGGGTGAAGAATCCTGTGTTCGGATTCGCAAGCCCGCTCGCATTACTGAAAACATTATTGATGAAACGGTCGTCCGTACAATTGTTATCCTGCAGTGTCACGATCGCCTGGGTATTGAAACTTTCCAGGTTGTTTTGCCATTCCGCATTCTTCACCAGTAAACTATCCGTTCCTCTGAATAGTGCCAGGGTTGCTTTGCCATTGGCAGGTATACTGTGGGTATTGATGAAACGAAGCCAGCGTCCGCTTCCATTGTAGCTTCCGTCGATCGTTACATTGTCCGCATTGTACAACCGGATCATTTCCATATTCAGATCTCCGTTATTCCGGATATTGAAAACACTATCGAAGCCGGGTACGATGGTCAGTTTGATATGCCTCCTTGTCAAAATACTGTCAAGGTCCCAATTCCCGCTCTCCGACAAATGCGATACGATGCGTGCTGTGATATCGCCCTGTACAGAGTCCGTTCTCAATCCTTCAAAAAGTCCTCCGTCGCCTGTGAGTGACTGGTATTTCTGATTCAAACCGATATTGACCACAGCAGGGATGATATAACGGCCCACGTTGATGCGATAAATATAGGGAGTGGCAGGGGCGGTTATCTGTTGCGTGACGCTGGTATGTTCGCCGCCTTCGGCAGGACTGATCGACAGATTGAAATGCGGATAAGTTGCTGTGTCTTGAGCCACGAAATAATACTGGATCGAGTCCGCACCATTTACCGATACATTCAGTAACTGATGATTGATGAAGAACTGCCAGTCGCCCGAATACACAGTGCCACCCACCAGTGTTCCAAAACCTGTTTGCCATGGTGTTACGGTCGGATATTTTTTCCGGTACCAGATCGCCGGACGGTTATTGCCGGTCGCACTGAGGCCTGCCAGTGAGTCTGTGATGTGGATCGTGATATATCTTGAAACAGTATCCGGTGCATTACCAAGGGGAACGATATTGAATGTTGGCGCATCCAGGTCCACAGGTGTGTAATTCCCCGCATCAGCGCCGATATCGACTGGAGACAAATTGTCCCGGATTTCTCCGTCAAAATCCTCGGTATTCGTGTACGCGTAAGTACCCCTTCTTTCGGCGGGGGTTTGGCCGAATACATGAAGGTCCAGAAGCCGGCTCGGTGCATTGCGATTGACGAAGTTCGGGAACAGGAATACGGAATGCGGGTCACGGTTCGATGCTTTCCAGACTTTGAAGCTGTCAATATCCGTTGAAAAACGGAGACCCGGCGCATGATAGTATACATTGTAATCCAGATAGGCACCCTGTGCCTGAGATGAATTCAGATATATGGCACTGGCATTGCCGGACTGATAAGTCCGTTCGTTGCACAGGATGTTGTTCTGGATCATCGTGAGCCCTAACCAGAAAATGCAGAAAGCACCACCGTTATTCGCATTACTGGCATTCGTGCCACCGATATATATGCTGTTATGTTTGAGCGTGCTGGTGCTTACAGGGGTATTCGTGTATCCGGTGAAGAGTCCGTGGGTCACCGTATTGCCGGCCGTATCCAAACCCAGGCGTACCATGTTATTGCTGATCGTGGAATAATCATCCTCCACTTCAAAGGCGGTCATGGATTTGGCGATCGTTGAATAGGGGTACTGGATCAGACCGTCGATGTGATTCCGGTCGATCGTATTGACACATTGTTTGGCAAAGATCGCGGCCGGACCTACAGAATTGGTATTACTGCTGTCCTCAATGCTGATGATCCTGTTCCTGCTTATGTTCAGGGTGGATGAAAAAGAGGAGATGCCGACAGCTGAATAAAAATAGAAATCAGTAAGCCCATTGACCGTTTTGATATGACTGATCAGATTATTCGTGATCTGTCTGTTGTTGGCCTGTGTGATGATACCCGCAGTAAGCCGGTTACCACTGATATTGGTAATGGTATTGTAATTGATGCTGGCATTACCATACGTATAGATGCCGGACAGCGTTCCGTTCCCGCCATGCCGGATACGCAACAGGTGATCGGTTGTGGAGATCCGGTTACTGTCGATCGTTGCATTGAACCCCCAGGTTTCAAACACACTGAAACTCATGTCCGGGTTCGTAGTTGCCAGTGTCCGGATATTAAAGAAGTCATTTTGTTTGAAAATGGAAGTGCCGTCATTCAGGTTATAGATGATGTTCAGTTTGGCGGGCTTGTTCGTGGTACTCAGCAGGTAAATGCTGTCTGCCAGCACGCTTCCCCCGAATGTATTCTGCTCGGCGAGTATATTGACGGGGAACCCTCCTCCACCTTCTTTCCCGGCTTGCAGCAAGCTGATCACCGAATTGAGCGCGCTGGGTGTACTGTTGGTTTCGAGTTTCATTCTACGGAACCTGTTATTGCGGAACCATGCATTTCCGGCCAGTTTTACACCTGTAAAAGTGCTTCCGGTCTTCAACTGCATCACATTGCCAGCCGCCAGCGCATCGGTACCACCGAAGAAATTCCCGCGCAGTGTATCCGTGTAATTCTGATCGCCCGTTCGGAAATGAATGAAACCTGAAGTATCATTCATGGTTATGGAACGTGTGGCATAAAAACTATTGCTGTCCACCCGCCATCCGTTGCCAATGATGTCCATCGCGAGACCTGACCAGTTGGAAAAATTATTTTGTCTGACCGTATTCAGTTTGTTCTCCGCGTTATTGGAGACCAGACCGATCAGGAACCGGGTAGGAAGATTGAATGCATTACCCCGGTCGTGCATAAGGTTATACTCGATCGTATTGTGATGGGCACCTCCTCCGAGACTCGCCTGTACGACCAGCGGTCCCGTAGTACTGTTCGAATTCGATCTCAATTCAGTGTAACGGATGGTATTGTTCCAGCCATTCTGGATCCTGATCAGTTCCCCGTCACTCTCCAGTGCCAGTGCGGGCGTATTACCGGTACCACCGGCACGTCCGTCGATAATGATATTTTTCACGCTGTCGATCAGGAACACGGGTTGGAATGCAAGGCGCGTATAGCTGATATTGACACCGGTTGCCGGCCTTACAGTGATGGTATTGTTGAATTCATGACAGGGCGGAAGCTGATTGAATCTTACAGGCAGTGTTTCTGTACTGAAATTGTAACCAGCATTAAGTTCCCAGTTCGTGTTGCCGACAATGCCCCAGAGTTCGAGTGAGTCCTGCGCATTCCTGATATTCAGGAATTGGCCGGAAGGACCAATGCTGTACGTGCCGGTCATGCTGCAGCGAGTACTGTCATTCATATCCAGTACTGTTTGCGTATTGCCTTCTGAATAAGGGATCACTTTCCAGAAATAACGGGTGTTGGTATTGAGTCCGGTAGCAATGTATTGTGTCGCATTGGCGGGCAGGGAGGTATAATAAGTGTAATTATTGGGTGCGGCCTCGGAACGGTAAATGAGATAACCCAGTTTATTGTGGATGGTGTCGGTCCAGTTCAGCTGCATCGTGCGGGCATATACCCGGGTAATGGATGAGCTCGTAAAATTGCCTACACAGGTAACAGGCGTAATGCTGACCCTTCTTCTTGACCCATCCACTACTGAACTCAGTTGGGTGATAGAACCAGGCGTGGATGCATTCACCAGGGTTTCCATTGCTGTCTGATCGGCCGTGAGCCGGCTTACCGCGAAAGTGTTCAGATTGGTGACGCCCAGGAAAGTATTGTCCGTAAAACCGGCGGTGAAGCCGATCGAAGCGGTAACGGTACCGCTGCCTGCGCCGATCTTCATTTGTCCGTATACATATTCGATCTCACCGCTTCCTTCATATAACCGCATTTGAAACACACCATCCGCGGGATTGGTATTGGTGACCGAAGCGGAATTGATCACCATGTTCCACTGGATCACCAGACAACGGTTAGGTGCGTTACCTGTTACCAGTGAACGGACGGTAGCGCCTGTTCTTGCTGTACGGATATCATCCCAGAATGCGGCGAGTACAGGGGCATCATTGCCGATCGTGGGCGGATAATTCACGAAACGCAGCATGTTATTATTGGGGATGGAAGAGATCATGCCCGCTGGTGAATTGGAGAGACCGAGACCGACCATGCCATCACCGCCCGCTATGAAATGTGTATACCTTCTGCCCATGAAAATGAGATCGAATCCGATGCCGGCAAGTAAGGCGTTTTCAGTAGTAGCGTTATTGCTGATCAGATTCGGCAAAGCGGAGAAATCGATCGTATTGCCATTCTTGTCAGCAATGAGGCTGGCATTTGTTGTGGAAGTGGCTGAATAATTCGCTGAAGTTTGTGCCTGACTTTTCAATGCACACATGAACAAGAAGGCGGTCAGCCAGGGCAGCGTTTTGCGGAATATCATAAAGCGTCGGTTGGTTCGGAAAATTATATAAAAAGGGGATGCGGATGGTCCTTTTTTTACATATTTAACATTCAGAAACGTATGATTTTGAGCAGGTAAAACGGGGGACAGGATAACTGATGCGAAATTTACACGACCGGCAGCTGCAGATCATGGTAAATACACGATTTTGTAGCGCTTTCCGATCATAACCGATCTTGTCCTAACTTTATTCGGAACGCCTGAAATTTATCAATATGAGAGTATTCCTGATCGTCCCTTTGTTTCTCCTTTTCATGCAAAACGCCATGGCTCAGGGAAGAAGTGTGTCAGGGGGTGACATAAGGTTCAGACCGATCTACATGCGGGACGTATTTCCGAATTCGATGCAACCTAAAGGAAAAGCCGGCATTCAAGGAGGGGTCTTCGTTTATGATCAGTGGTTAATGGCGAGTTTAACGCTGTTGGACGGTCGCATAGCGGACAGTGTTTATATCAAGCTGAATGCATACAATAATTGCCTGCACTTTATGGATGAGAACGGCGAAGAGCGACAGGCAACCATCAGGGTAAAGCGGGTCCTGATCATTGATGAGAACACATTATGGCATAATACGGTCTACTTGACCGGATTTCCCGGAAACCCCAACGCCTTTTATCAGATGGTCTATGACGGTCCGAAGCTGCAGATATTGAAAAAGGTCACAGTGATCCTGCAGGAGACGAAAGTACTGGGGGAAGAAGATAAACGTTCGCTGTTGCAGGAGGAAGAATATTTCTTTACCGCCAATGGGGTGCTTTATAAACCTGGCAAACAAGCTGAGTCATTGTCGTCTGTATTCGGGGATAAGAAAGATGAAATGGTGCGTTTCATTTTATCCAATGAGCTTAATTGCAAAAGAAAAGCCGATATGGAGAAAGTGGCTGAGTATTTCAATGGCCTCTGATCTGTTTCACCTCCGGGGCTGCTGCCACATTCCGCTTTTTTTAGTTTCAAACCAAATAACCTGTCCATGAACATGAGATCGCTGCGCAGCTGCGCCTTATTTATCTTGTTTTCACTGCTCAGTTTCAATTTCCTGTTCGCTCAGAAAAGCGCCGGCTGCCAGTCTTATATCGACAGTTCCAACAAATATTATGATAATGGTGATCAGGCGAACGCCTTAAGAACCTTTCAGGTGGCATTGAAAGCGGCGTGCAAGCTCACGGATATTGATATGTACAATGGTGCGTGCATCGCTTCTTTATCCGGGAAAAAGGATTTGGCGCTGCAGTACCTGAACCGTGCGGTGCAGTTGGGTTACGATGATACGGCACACATGGAAAAGGATACGGATCTGGATGCGATCCGGAATTTACCCGGATACCGTTCCGTTATAGTGACCATCCGTAAGGATTTTCAGCAACTTCAGAAAGAATTGAGCGGTATCAGGCCGGCTGAGTTCGGCCAATGCATACCGTATCACCTGAAAGGGAAATGGGGTTGGATGCATGCCGTCACCCGCAAGCCACTCACTTCCGCGATGTTCAGGCTCACGGATCTGGTTTGTGGTAAAGGATTGTATTTCGTTTATCATGATGAAGGATATTTCCTGAACATGGATGGCCAGATCGTGAAGGATACTGAGCGTGATTATTTCGGGACGGATGACGGTGGCGGTAATGTCAAGATCTCTGAAGAAATGATGGAACAGCAGCGTATATACAGGGATGGGTTCGAGGATAATGGGTCCGGCATCACTGCTTTTTCCAATACGTACAGATCGGCCGATCCGGTCTTTACAGCCAGACAAACGATCTCCTTCGCGATCGTATCGGATAAGAATGACAGATTTGCGCTGGTACATCATGACGGTACGCCGGTTGGGCAACTGGATTTCAGATTTGCGGTCATTAAACCAGTGTTCAGCAACTATACACTCAAATATTTCATCGCTCGTGCCAAAGAAGAGAAGTACTTCACGATCTTCGATACGGATGGTAAAACCGTATATGAGGATCAGATCACATCCTATAAAAAGATCGAACCCTTCCAGCAAAATCTGCTGAACCGCTCCGTTTTTCTGGGTTTCAATAATAATGCAGAGTACAGTGACTATCTGTTGCTGACGAAAGAGGCGCCCGAACGGTCTTATCTGTACTCTGTGTCAAAAGGCAGTAAGGTCTCCGCCGAATATGATAAGATCATCATGGCGAACGGGCCGACTGCTGATCCGAACCGCCAGAGTTACATGAACAATCGTGGCATCACCCGGTTGTTATTTCTGGTACAGCAGAAAGGGGAGATGTACTATATGGAAGCGGACGGGAAGACGCTGTACAAGCCAACGACAGGTATCCTCAAATAAGAAGTAAACAAAATTGCAGTTAATAAAAAAAGATCGTCAATACTGACGATCTTTTTAGTTCCTTTTGACGGACTGCGTTCGAACCAGATACTGGCTGATATCAGGGCGATATTAAATGAATAATGGTCGCCGGATATTATTTCCAACGACCATTATTATTTTCTGAAATAAGTGCCCGGGATCGGAATCGAACCGATACACCGTTGCCGGCGGCAGACCTGCCTGCCGGCAGGCAGGTTTTGAGTCTGCTGCGTCGGCTTTTTTCAAAGTAGTGTTCTTAGGAACTCTTTTCCAGCCCCGGATTTTAAAAAGATTTCTCTTTTTCTTGCATTTTCCCTGGTATCAAATTGTTCGGAGTGAAAAAGTTCAAAAGGCCTGTAAGGGCTAGTAGTTTTGTTTTGTCCTGATTGGTGTTGGTGGAACCTTCTTTCAAGATCGTTTGTCATTCCTACGTAGATGTAGTTGCGGTTTACACTCTTCAATGCATAGACGAAAAACATGTTTTAAAAATAAAAAAAAGATTGCCTTTTTGAGACAATCTTTTTAGTGCCCGGGATCGGAATCGAACCGATACACCGTTGCCGGCGGCAGATTTTGAGTCTGCTGCGTCTACCAATTCCGCCACCCGGGCCGGGTGCTCCGGACCTGTGAAATTCCGGACTGCAATATTACGGGTTTTCGGCAAAAAAAGGCTTAGCACTAGAGGACGATCTGAAATAGATTTTACCACGGAGGCACAGGGAAAAGTTAGAGAAAGTCAGTAAATGTCTCAAAGTAGTTTTGAGGTCACGGCAGCGCGGGGCGCTGGTCCTTTTGTTTAGATCACCTTGGAGTTGCTATAATCAATCATTTTGATGGGAAAGTCTGGGTATGTTAGAAGGCCCTTGCAGCTTGCGGCTTATAGCTTGCAGCTTCCCTCTTGTAGCTTGCAGCTTCTCTCATATAGCTTGAAGCTTCCCTCTACACCACCTGCTTCCGAATCCTATCGAGATATTTCTTCTTATAGTAATACACCTTCACTTGCAGCAACTTTTCTTCGGAAAGATCAGCGACCGCACCGCCCTCCACAATTTCTTTAACAGGTCCATAGATGTCTTTTTGAATATTATCGATCGAAGCCGTCACCGCGGCCTTATCCACCGTTCCGTCCATCAGCTGCTCATTGATCTCCATTACTTCCATCAGGAAATCCGGGGGGAGCTTGAATTTTTCCTCTTCCTCCAGCAGTCCCTTCAGCTGCAGTACGTATTTCAGGGTCTCGTCCGGCTGCTGAAAGGTCTTCCAGGCCCGGTTCAGCATGGCCGAATTATCCAGCGCCTCCTGCTGAACCTCCGGACTCTCATTGATGAAATAATCAGGGTGGAATTTCCGGCTCAGCTCGAAAAAACGGGGGGCAAGTTGGCCCGCATCCACCCTCAGTTGTACCGGGATATCAAAGAGTTCGAAGTAGTTCATGACGCCACGCTTGAAAAATATTCCTAAGTTTAGGTTACAAAACCATATTTCTGATGTACAAATCTACGAATAAGGCATGGAGGCGATAAGAAAGTTCCCGGAAACGGAAATGATCGAGAACCTCCGTTCCGGTAAAAAGATGGATGAAACGATCCGGGCCATTTACCGCGAGTACTTTGAAAGTTTGTGCTGGTATATCATGAACAACAGCGGCAGCCGGCAGGATGCGGAGGATATCTTCCAGGAAGTGGTGATCAGTTTCATCGACCTGGTACAAAAAGATAAGTTCAGGGGGGAATCGACCATCAAAACTTTCCTGTTCTCCCTCAACCGCCACAGCTGGCTGAATGAGCTGAAACGCAGAGGCAGAGCGCAGTTGCGGGAAGAGAAATTCGAAAAAGCCCGCGACACCGAAGAACCCGATACCAGTCACCTCATCGCCGACCGCGAAAGCCGGGCACAGGTGGTTGACCT
>JAKPSI010000090.1 GCA_029555415.1 Bacteroidota bacterium
ATGCCCACATGGTCACCGATCACCAGACTTGCGCCAGGTCCAACGACCAAAGAACAACGCTGAACCCTTCCGATAGGATTTGAACTGATGGAATTGTTCAGCCTGAGGTCCTGCCCTACCTGGCACTTGCCACCTCTCGCGATCATGATATAGGGTACCCCTTTTGAGGAAACCGAACCGGTATCGATCTTATTACAATAAAAAAGGAAGCGGGTCCAGTACAATGACAGGAAGTTGGAGATCATGACCCTGATCTTCCGGAATACTTTATATATGGATGCGATCAGTGCTCTCATGGCTGATCCTCCAGGATTTGATGATAAGCTTTCGTGAGGTCTGACAGGATCGTCCCCCGGTCATGGCGTTTAGTCGCCGCTCTGATCCCGCCGTCAGACAAATCCTTTGCACGGGCAGGATCAGTGAGTAATTGCGCGATGGCCGATACCATTTCATGCGGTGAATTGGACGGGACCAGGAACCCGCCGTTGCCATGTTCCACGATCGTCGGGATCCCCCCTACATTCGTGGCCACGACGGGAACACCCATAATCTGTGCTTCGCACACACTGTTCGGGCTATTCTCAATATAGGAAGCATGTACAAAAAGATCGCTGTCCTTCAGGAAGGTGATGAGCGCGTCACTGTCTTTGGCGCCAACGATACTGACACCACAATCATGACACGTGAACCCAAGCTGATGTTCAAAGAATTTCACAACAGGATCATCCTGCCTGAGTCCGGCCACTCTCCATTCAAAAGAAAAGGACCTGAATTGTTTCAAAAGTCTGGCCGATCTCATGACCAGATCGAGTCCTTTATAGATCGTAGTGGAAAGTGTGGAGACGATGATGAATGTTTTCCTTTCAGCCGGCTTCCAGGTCTGTGTTTCATAGAAAACAGGCCGCAATACTTCATCCACATGAAAGTATTTCGCCTGCGGCGCGATGAGGCCTGACACGGATTGATCCCATGCGGTACGGCCCATCAGGTATTTCGCCTTGCTGAAATAAGTGACCTCCCGCTCCGCCTGTTTGGCGAAACGCTTCTTGTCAAAAAGCAGGCTGTTGCCTAATAAATGTTTTCTGAAGAATGAGGATTCAAAGAAGATATTATGCCAGCTCATCCCCGCGGGATAGAATGCATCATTATAAGGAGCGATGATGCCCTGCATATGGATCACGACCGGCACATTCGTATGTCCCTGGATCAGCGAGAACGCGTTCTCGGTCCCGAAGATCTGTATGATATCGGGTTTGAAATCATTGATGACACGCAGAAGATCCGGCAGGTATTCCTCTGAATCGATACGGCATGACCAGTTGTAAAAGAGTTTGGAAAGTCCTTTCCTTTTCTTTTTAGCCAGCGGATAATAGGAAACCCTTTCACCCGGCTGATCACCGCCTGGATGCGCATGGAAAAAGGAGATGCCCAATGTGATGTCTGTCCTTTCACGGATCAGTTGTTCAAGTGAAGAAATCCAGCCGCCTCCATGGTAATGATGCATACCCTGTGCGTATAAAGACGGTGTATTTGTGAACCAAAGGACTCTCATAAATCAGTTCCGGATCTGCAGTTATTTTTTGAAACGTATGAAAAGGATATAATCGCGCCAGAAGGTCCATGGCTTCGTGTTCACATAGTGTCTGGCATAGATCTTCTTGTAATCTTCAACATATCGCTTCGGGATGATCTCCGTAAGGTCTTCCACACCGATCATGATCTCATCCATATTCCAGGGGCGGCCCCAGAGATTGGTGAATATCGCGAATGCCGTTTGTTCAGTACGGTTGTCCGGGTGTTTCGCGAGGAAATCGCATAACACATCCCACTTCGGATAGTGGGAGAAAGTACCCTGTGCGAAAGTCACACCAGAGTTCATAGGGGGTTTCTGATAGGCATCTTCTTTCAGGAACTCAACAAGTGGTTCACTGTAACAAGCCTCAGAAACTTCCTGACCAAGCATCAGGTAAGGTGCTTTGGTATCAGGAAATGAAGGTTTGGGATTATGGAACCAGAGTACATCGGTGTCGGTATACAGGATGCGTTCATCTTTACAGAGGTATTGAATACCGGCGAATTTCTTACCCCACAATTCATGTGCGGCATAATGGTCCAGGTTATCGTTGCCCAGGCTTTTGAAATAAGCGGCACATTCCTGCCAGGGTACAATGGTCACTTTTCTGGGCCATTTACCCATTTTGCCAAGAATATATTCTCCGGGTGTATCATCGGAAACGATGATCTTGATCTCAGGAAGTTCTTTCCAATTCTTATAAATGGAGTGGAGGGATGCGTTCAGAGGTGTGATGCCGCGTTTGCCCATGAAATAAACTACAGGAAAATCACATTGTGGTCTTCCGTCTTCTTTGAATTTAAAGCCTGCAAAAGCAACCAGTTTTTCAAGAATGGTGGCGGTGATAAACAGGATCTTGTACTTGATTTTTTTCATAAAATATACTTAAATTATTATATATCAATTCTTTATGGCCATCTCCTGATAACACGTCATCGTCTCCTTTAACATATGGTCGCTGCTAAAACGTGCAGAAGCATACGCATATTGCGCCTCCTGCAATTGTTTACGTATATCAAAATTGTAACATATTTCAATATGAGCAGCCAGTTCTTCCGCATTCGTCGCCGGGTTCAAAAGTCCATCCCGTGATGGAGGAAATTGCTCAGGTATTCCTCCGTTCGCGAGTGCCAGTACCGGCAGCCCCACGGAGAATGACTCCGTGACACATAATCCCCAGGATTCGTTCAATGATGTATGAACATACAGGTCTGCCTTTCTGTACAGATCGAGTATGCCGGAAACATGCCCTTTGAATTCAATATGATCCTGAAGCCCTTTTTCTTTCACTGTTTGTTCAAGCCTGTTCCGTGCAGGTCCTTCACCCAGGAAGCTGATCCTGAACAGGTGTCCTTTCGCTTTCAAATGAACGGCTGCTTCAATGAGCAGCACCTGATTCTTCCTGTCCTCGAGTGTACCGGTGTTCACGATCGTAAAGCATTCAGGCTTTCCGACCAGATCCGTTTTCCCATAAAAGCGCACGCCGTTAGGGATCACCTGATACTTTACCCCTTGCGGAAGCAGGTATACGGATTTATCATGTATATATTCCGAAACAAAGATCAGTGATTCAAGGCGCGAAAAAAGAAAGCGGAACCAGTTGGTCACCTTATCCAGCTGTTTTACTGAGAGTTTATACTTTAATCTTCTTTCTTCAACGGGTGTGTCATTATAATGACAGGTAGTGAGTACGGGTATCTTTCCGCGTACTGCATATCGGGCGGCACAGGAAGAGCTCGGGTCCTGGCCATGTATCACATCCCAGGCCTTCTTCTTCCTTACTTTTCTTACTGCAAAGTAAACTGAAACAAAATAAACAAGCTCAGAAATATACAATGCGGCATAGTCGGACCTGAAGACGATCCTTGACCTGCGGACCAATTTAAGTAGAAATGAGACCCATTTCGGGGTATGCTCGGGCGTTATGACCTCCGCATAATGACCGGCGGCCTCCAGTTCCAGTTTCAGTGCACGGTAATAGGTTGCCACGCCTGTGGTCGACCTGAGGTCCATTTGTGAAACAAGGAGGATGTTCATCATGACTTCCTGAAATTAAAAATTGAACGTGCCACGATCTTAAGCGTATCCACTTCCTCCATCCTGAACATCAGTAAAGCGGTAGCATACAGTCCCAGGCCACATGCCGCATCAATGATGAGGTGCAGCAATATGCCGGTATGCAGCGGATCCAGAACGAAGAAGTCCAATGCGTAAACGATCCCGCCGGCGCCGATGATGATGAGGAAATAAGGCAGTATCCAACCCACTGATTCGGAAATGGAGATCCGCATCCTTCCTGACGCGATGAACTGATACAGGAAGTACTGAAAGACCTTACTGAAAAGCGTGGCCCAAACCACGTACATAATATCATATTTTACGAGGAACAGGATCGGTAACACTTCTATGACAGAGGTCAGGATGAACAATCTGAACAGCAGTTTAGCCCTTCCTTTCGCAAGAAGCAATTCGCGCTGAATACTGATGAATGGCTCAAACAGTTTTACCAGGCAAAATACTTTCAGGAAAACGACGGCTCCGATCCACTCATCGGTCAGGAGCAATACGATGATCTGGCGGGCATCGAGGAACAGAAAAGCCAGTAAGGGGAACATGATGAACGCTACGGTCCTGTTGGATTTCCTGACCACACTCTTCAGGTGTGTTTCATCATCCTGCAGTTTGGAGAAAAGAGGGAAAGATATCTTGAGCACTACACCCTGAATAACGGAAGCCACCAGTTCAGGGAATTTCATGCCACGGCTGAACAAGCCCAGCTCGGTCTTTGAGTAATATTTACCAACGATGAAATTATTGAACTGCTGTAAAAAAAAAAACAGGACGCCGCTGGCCAGTACGTTCAATCCGAACGGTACGACCGGAGCGATGGAAGCATAGGAGAATTTAAGACGGGGGTACCAGGGTGATTTGTACCAGAAGATCAGTACCATGGTGAGCGTACTTACCAAAGAGGAATAAACAAGTGCCCAGACCCCGAATCCGCAAAAAGCGAGCGTGATCCCGACCAGTCCGCTCATCACCGCACTGAATATCTGTGCGACCGAGATCTTCTTGAAATTAAGTTCCTTCATCAGGAGCATACGCTGCGTTTGCCCGAATGCATTGATGGGTAACCCCAGAGACATGACGCGAAGGATATTCGTCAGTTCCGGCGCATCGAAATAACGGGCGATGGAAGGCGCGAACAGACAGATCACAATGGCAAGCAGTACACCAAGCAGGATGTTGATATAGAATGCTGTGGTTACCTGTAAGTCGCTGAGGAATTTATTCTGGATAAGAGCCTTTTCGAATCCGCCATCCATGATGGCTCCGGAAATAACGAGGAAGATGGAAGTGAGGGCGATCAAACCGAAGGCCTTGGGTCCAAGCAGTCTGGCGAGTACAATGCCAACAACAAACTGAACCAGCTGCAGGGCGAATTTCTCGATAACAGACCATTTCGACCCGCTAATAGCTTTTTGTTTGATATCAGAAATTTCCATCAGCTTGAACGTAATGATTCCATTGACAAAATACAAAATCCATCCTGTAAGTGAAAGCGAAAAACAGCAACAGACCGGATCTGCGTTCAGCAGGATCAGGCACAGCGCTGTTTTTCGCTCAATTGATCAAAGATGATCAGGCAGTAACCGTAGTGTTGACGGTTTGAATGATATAATTCACTTCTTCCTGGGATAATCTGGGATAAAAGGGAAGTGTGATCGTACTGTCGCCCATTTTTTCACTCACCGGGAAATCCCCTCTTTTATAACCGTATTTGGAGGTATAGAAATGCATCAGGTGAAGTGCGCGGAAATTGACCGCTACGCCCAGACCGGCTTCCTGCAATTGGTGCATATACTGATCACGTTTTGCCGGATCGACCCAGATGGTATACAGGTGCCGTGCGTGAACAGAAGCCGGAAGTACAGCTGGCTTCCTGACGAACGGATTGGCCGCGAAACCTTCATCGAATTGTTTGGCGATTGCTTCTTTCTGATCCAGATATCCACCCAGTCTGTCGAGCTGATGGATAAGCAGTGAAGCGGCGATATTACTGAGGTTGTATTTAAAACCCAGGAATTCCATATCATAGTGCTGATAACGGACGGAATAACGGTCAGCCGCGGATTTGCTCATACCATGCTGGCGGGCTTTGAGCAGCCACTCATGCATGGCGGCATCGTTACAGGTGATCGCACCGCCTTCACCGCAGGCCAGGTTCTTGGTCGCATAAAAACTGTAACAAACCATATCACTGAGTTGTCCGGGGCGGATACCATCCCTGACACCTTCCACGCAGTGTGCCGCATCCTCGATCACAATAAGTTTGTGTTTGTCAGCGATCTCGCGGATCTTCTTCATATCACACATCTGACCATATAAATGGACAGGGATGATGGCTTTGGTCCGGGGCGTGATCGCTTTTTCGAGCAGTGATGCATCCATATTGCCGGTTTCCGGCTCAACGTCAACAAATACGGGAGTTGCGCCGCAATACTCCACCGTGTTGGCCGTAGCGATAAAGGTCATGGGTGTGGTGATCACTTCATCCCCTGCCCCGATCTTATAATGGCAAGGGCCATATGAAGTGCCGCGGTGCATGATGTTACAGCAACCGCATGGGATGCGCCCATATATGCCGCGAATTTGGCTTCGAAATTCTTTACGGTTTCACCTGTTGTGAGGAACAGGGAGTCAAGAACATCCATGCAGGCATCTTTATCCTCGCGAACGAGGTTATGCCTGTAAAATTCAATTTTCATATACGAATTAAGGGTTTAAAAAAACTAAAATACGGGTTCTCCTTCGCTCATCAGTTGTTTATAATATTCAACTGTGCGGGTGGTGATACCATCACTGACTTTATTATCAGCAAGTGCCTTACGCACTTCCATGATGCCATCATCAATGGTACGTGTCGTTTTATAATTGAGCACTTTCGCGATCTTATCGAAATTCACGTGATAGCTTCTGGGATCCGCATTTTCCTGTTTTGCTTCAACGGTGATCTCGGGGAAAAGGGTCTTGAACCTTTCTGCTACCTGGAACACCTGGAAATTCTGTTCGTTGGAACCAACATTGAAAGCCTGGCCGTTGATCTTATTGATATCCTGTTCTTTTACCACCAGTTCAAAAGCCCTGATCACATCGATCACATGCACGAGGGGTCTCCATTGATTACCCTGACCCATGATGGTCACTTTATTGTTCTTCCACGCGTTCAGGGTCATGATGTTGATGATCAGATCGAAGCGCATACGGCGTGTGGAAAGGCCGTAAACCGTAGCGTTACGGAGGAAGGTGACGCTGAAGTTCTCGTCAGCGAGTCCGATGATATTCTCTTCCGCTGCGATCTTGCATTTCGCATACACAGAGATCGGGGCTACCGGTGACTCTTCGTTCAGGATGCCATCGCCTGCACCATAGATGCTGCAGGAAGAAGAGAAGATGAATTTTTTCACGCCCATTTCCTTGGCCAGTGTCGCCACGCGGATCGCTCCGTCGCGGTTGATGTCCATGGTAATGGAAGGCAGCAGTTCAGATGAAGGGTCGTTGGAAATGGAAGCCAGATCGATCACGGCATAAACGCCGGCCAGGAGGATCTTATCGAAATAACGGATATCATCCTTTACGATCGTCAGGTTCGGATGACCCTGAAGGTCTTTTAATGTGTTACCGAAAAGATATTTGTCCAATGCGATGACTTCATAACCATTTTCGAGGAAGTATTCAACCATTTGAGTGCCGATATAACCACCGGCTCCGGTAATAAGGATCTTTTTCATATACTGTCGGAATAAAGTTTTAATTAAAATTGTTGACTGACAAGTTTCCCGTTCGTCCTCCGGACTTTTTTAGGTACGCTCATCTTTTGGGTGATCGGATCAATGAGTCGCAAGCGCCTCTTTCAGTTCCTGCTTGTGCAAAAAATCGTTATAAGCGATCTTCATGCCCTCGCAGAGCGGTGTGGTGTGGCGCCAACCCAATTCATGGAGTTTGGATACATCCAGTAATTTCCTGGGAGTACCATCAGGCTTGGAGGTATCAAATACCAGTTCGCCGGGGAATCCGGTAACTTCCTTCACCACTTCAGCCAGCTCGCGGATGCTGAGGTCTTCACCACAACCGATGTTGACGATCTCTTTTTCATTGTAATTCTCCATGAGGAAGAGGCATGCGTCAGCCAGGTCATCAGCGAAGAGGAATTCGCGTTTCGGGCGTCCGGAACCCCAGATCACCACTTCTGATTTACCGCTGAGTTTCGCTTCATGGAAACGACGGATCAGGGCCGGTAATACGTGACAGTTCTCCGGATGGTAGTTATCATTGATACCGTAGAGGTTGGTAGGCATGACGCTGATGAAGTTCGCGCCATACTGATCACGGTATGCTTCGCATAATTTGATGCCGGCGATCTTTGCGATCGCGTAAGGCTCGTTGGTATATTCCAGCGCACCTGCAAGCAGGTATTCTTCCTTGATCGGCTGGGGAGCCATTTTAGGATAGATGCAGGAGCTTCCGAGGAAAAGCAGCTTGGTGACGTTGTGCTGGTAGGCAGCATGAACGATGTTGGAAACGATCATCATGTTGTCGTAGATGAACTCAGCACGGTAAGTATTGTTGGCAACGATGCCACCGACTTTACCGGCTGCCAGGAATACATACTCCGGTTGTTCTTCTTCAAAGAATTCCTGAACGGCCTGCTGGTTACGGAGATCCAGTTCTTTGGAAGTCCGGTATACCAGATTTGTGAAACCACGCTGGCGAAGGGCGCGCGTGATCGCAGAACCGACAAGACCTTTGTGGCCTGCAATGTAAATTTTGCTGTTAAGTTTCATAGTGTGACGGTTTATTTTATTGCGTAAAGGGTTTGACGGCTTTCCGAAACCTGTGTCGGTATCACCGGAATAACTTCAACATTTTTAACTTCCACCTCAGCTGCCATCATGTAGCCCATTGTCGGAAGTGTAATTCTCACGGTCTTGTAATTAACGGAGATCACATTCCCTTCCTGCTCCATAATGGG
>JAKPSI010000051.1 GCA_029555415.1 Bacteroidota bacterium
GTGAACAGGTTATCCTTCACGATCCGAACATTGTCCGGAACATATTTAAGACACTTGGTCTGTCCGCCGCCACTGCAATGGATCAGGCCGTGGATGCTGCTGAAATGGTCCTGCAGTAAGGCTTTCATCACCGGAGCGAAAGTTCTTGTTGGAGAAAGGATGAGTTGACCAATGGTTAATGGCTGCTGGCTGCTGGCTGTTGGCTGCTGACTACCGACTACTGACTGATGACTATTCTGCAGCTCGTCGCTCAAGAGGTGTGGTCCGATGTAAACGACATGTTCGTCCAGTGAAGTATCGTAACTCTCGTGGAACCGCGCGCCGTAAGTCTTTTGCAGCATATCATGGCGGGCGCTGGTGAGGCCGTTACTGCCGATGCCACTGTTATAAGAGGTCTCGTAATTCGTTTGCCCGAAGCCGGCGAGTCCGACGATCACATCCCCTGCTTTGATCTTTTCATTCGTGATCAGTTTGGATTTGGGCCAGCGGGCGGTCATGGTACCATTCACCGCGATGGTGCGTACCACATCTCCCACATCCGCTGTTTCACCACCCATGTACGCGATGTTCACACCGAAGGTGCGCATAGTATCAAAGAATTCCTGGTGCGCGTTGATCAATACTTCCAGCACTTCACCAGGGATGAGGCGTTTATTACGGTCGATCGTAGAAGAGAATAAAAGATTATCACAGATCCCCACACAAAGCAGATCGTCCAGGTTCATCACGATCGCGTCCTGCGCGATGCCCTTCCAAACATTGATATCGCCTGTTTCTTTCCAGTACAAATAAGCCAGGATGGATTTGGTTCCCGCCCCGTCGGCATGCATCACATTCACCCAGTCCGCGTCACCGGTCAGCACATCCGGATATATCTTACAGAAAGCCTTCGGATAAAGGCCCTGATCGAGCTTCCGGGTTGCGGCATGCACTTCTTCTTTCTGGGCTGAAACTCCGCGTTGTGCGTAAAGGGACATAGTTGGTCGTTTAAAGGACAAAAATAACTAAATCAGAGGTAAAAGGTGAAAGGTAAAAGGTAGCAGGTGCTGCAAGCTATAAGCTGCAAGCTACAAGTCCTGCTAAGCAGCTCCCCGTGAGGGCTCAGCAACTTTCATAATAAGTTCAATGCTGTTAAGAAATCGCGCCAAACACGCTCCTTGCAGCTTGCAGCTTACAGCTTGTGGCTATTCTCTATCTTTGCAGCTTTATGCAAGTCCACTACGACATCAACAACCTCCCCGCCTTCCGGAATGCCGTGATCACGATCGGTACTTTTGACGGGGTGCATATGGGGCACCGGCAGATCATTGATAAACTGAAGGCGGAAGCCACAGCCATCAATGGCGAAACGGTCATCATCACCTTTCATCCGCATCCGAGGAAGGTAGTGTCCAGCACGATCCTGGGGATCCGCCTCATCAATACACTGGAAGAAAAACTGGAGCTGCTGAGAGGCATGGGCATCGATCATGTGGTGATCGTTCCTTTCACGGATGCGTTCGCCAACCAGCCGGCGATGGATTATATCGAGCATTTCCTGGTCAGCAAATTCCACCCGCATACCATCATCATCGGGTATGACCACCATTTTGGCCGCGACCGGCAGGGTGATTATCATTTGCTGGATGCGCTGGCACCCCGTTTCGGGTACCGGATGCAGGAGATCCCCAAACATGTGCTGGAAACGATCGCCATCAGTTCCACCCGGATCCGGGAAGACCTGCTGGGCGGGCGTATCGATGAAGCCAGCAAATTACTGGGTTATGAATTCTTCTTTACCGGCACGGTGGTGCATGGCGATAAGATCGGCCGCAAACTGGGCTACCCCACCGCCAATCTGAAGATCGGGGATGAGGAGAAGATCGTTCCGGGAAATGGCATTTATGCGGTGTACGCACGCGTTGAAGGTGAAACGAAGAAACACGGCGGCATGATGAGTATCGGTTTCCGTCCTACGGTGGATGGTCGCAAACGTGTGATCGAAGTGAACATCTTCGATTTCGACAAAGAGATATACGATCAGCAACTGACCGTATTCGTAAAGAAATATCTGCGCGAAGAGATCAAATTCAGCGGGCTTGATGCGCTGGTGGAACAGATCGGAAAAGATAAAGTAGCGAGTCTGGAGATTTTATAAACAAAGAAAATCCTTCAATAAAAAGAGGCCCGTGGTATAAACCAAGGGCCTCTTTTCTATACGAACTGCAAAGCGTTTAATATTCTATTCTAAATTCCATTTTGGAAGGATCATCAAAGAAATCTTCGATATCACCTTTTATGGTCACTTTTTTCTTATCCTCTGACAACACGATATTCTTGCCTTCCGCCTTGGTAGCGGGTCT
>JAKPSI010000122.1 GCA_029555415.1 Bacteroidota bacterium
GCACTTTCCAGGAATCCCTGTTCCGGATTCTTGCTGTGCGGATTCTCAGTTTGCGGAATGAATCCTTGCCAGGTATAAGAACTGTCCTCTCCGGGCATTACGTACAATCCCTGACGGTCCCAGCGTGCGGGGAATTTACCCTGTTGCCAGAGCGCGATATCACCTGTCTTGCTGGCGAAGATGAAATTCTGCCCCGGACAACTGAATGATCTGATCGCATCCAGGTATTCATCATAATTATGGGCACGATTGAGTTTGTAGAAAGTATAGGCTTCATCACTCGGGTCGTGTGCGGTCCAGCGTACGGCCAGATTGCGCTTATTGGAGAAATTGTTGGAGAAACTCTCATCATACATCACGGGTCCGAATACGGTATAAGCCACGGTATCGATGAAGGGTGCTGCGCCTTTGATCTTAATGGTATCGAAACGGGTGCTGGCCACCTGCCATTTCCCATCGTACCAGTATTCTGATTTCTTATGGTCCTTGAATCTGATCTCATAGTAATCTTTCACATCGCGTTGCGCGTTGGTCACACCCCATGCGATGCTGTCGTTGAATCCGATCACAACGAACGGACTACCGGGGAGGGATACCCCGTAAGCATTGCTTTGCGGTGTTTGCAATTGTATCTCGTACCAGATGGAAGGAAGGGATAATTCCAGGTGCGGGTCATTACAAAGGATGGGGGAACCGCTTTTCGTTTTGCTGCCGGCCACTACCCAGTTATTACTGCCATTGCTTCTGTCGGATTCCGAGACTTCTCTTACCGGCACTGTATCTTTTTTCGCGAAGTAGATGGAATCAGCGGAAGCGGGCTTCACGGGAACGACACCGGGAAGATCGAAAACCGTTCCTTTCGGGATCATCGGCTCCAGGGAATCGGCCACTTGCGGATAGATCATCTTCAGCTGTGTTTCCGTGAAGATGGATTTGGCATTCGTATTGGGCAGGTCGTTCTCTGTTTCGGCGGACAACATCTTGGCCATCATTTTCAGCAATAAGGCGGTCCGGAGATTCGACCATTTTTCAGGAGTGAAATTGAGGATCTTGTATTCAAGCGGAAGGTTGGCTACTGTAATCGTGCCCAGATAAGCATTCACCCCTTGAGTATACGCATCGAACATGGCTTTGGCATGCGGATCCTTTTCAATTTCGCGTAAAGCGTTCTCGGCTGCGAACCGCATTCCCAGTCTGCGCTGTGAGCGGTCGAAGTTCAGTGCCTTGGGATTCGTACCCACGATCTCACTGGTGCGGCCTTCCGCAGCTTTGGTCTGGAGGTCCATCTGGAAGAGCCTGAATTTCGCATGGAGAAAGCCCTGGATGAAATAGAGATCCTCATCATTCTCCGCAAAAACGTGGGGTACCAGACGCTCATCAAAATACACGCTGGCTTTCCCTTTGAGTTCCGGGAATTTCAGATCGGCATTGAAATCCGCGGCCGTTGGTTCGGCGTTCTGCCAGAATCCGGTTTGGGGACTGAGGAAACTACCGGCCACCATCGGCACTTTCGCGCCCCAGGGGCGGTTCAGAGCGAAGATCAGTCCGGCGGTAACGATCGTGGAAAGGGCAAAGGGTATGATTCGCCTAACGTTAAAAGATGATAAGCGAAAGATACACATATTGGCGGAGTGACCATATTTTTTGACCCTCATTTTAGGGCTGCACACGCAGAAATCACTAATTTCAGTGTGGCTCCGGAACGGGGCCTTTAAAACCCTTCATATGCCTGTATTGATCCTGCTCGCCATTTTCGCTGTGATCGCCATTTGGTGCGTCAATATCTATAATACTATCATCAAACTGCGCAATCACCGGCAGAATACGTTCGCTGATATCGATGTGCTGCTGCGTCAGCGACATGACCTGATCCCGCAACTGGTGGAGACCGTGAAAGGGTATGCAGGACATGAGAAAGACGTATTCCTGAAAGTGACCGCCGCGCGCACTACCGCGATGGCCGCAGGTTCGATCGATGATAAGATCAAAGCGGAACAGGAACTCAGCAGCGCGCTGAAAGGACTGCGGGTGCAGGTGGAAGCCTATCCGGAACTGAAGGCCAATCAGAATTTCATGCAGTTGCAGGAAAAACTCGGCGACATTGAAGACAAGCTGGCCGACAGCCGCCGTTACTTCAACAGTGCAACAACAGCATACAACAATGCAGTGGAATCATTCCCGGGCAATCTTATCGCCCGCAATTTCGGATTCAGCAGGGAAGTATTCTTCGATCTGGGAACCGATCCGCGCAAGCAAATGGAGGAACCTCCCAAAGTGCAGTTCTAATCCTTCTTTCCTTCGATCATCGGAACGAAAGAGAAATGATCGAATTTTTCCTCAAGGAATTCACCGGATGCGGTCCTTGTGATGCGCAGCATTTGCTGTACTTCACCCGAACCGAGTGGTATCACCATGAAACCGCCGGGTTTCATTTGCTGCAGTAATTTTTGTGGTATCTCCGGAGCAGCAGCGGTGATGATGATCTTGTCGAATGGTCCGTAAGTTGGTAATCCTTCGAACCCATCACCATAGAAGAATTTGATGGAGGGATATTTTTTCAGCAGCCAGGTGAACTGCTTATTACGTTCGTACAGTTTCTTTTGCCGCTCAATGGTGAATACCTGCGCACCGAGTTCAGCCAGCACAGAAGCCTGATACACGCTTCCGGTCCCGATCTCCAGTACTTTATCGAATTTTTTGATGCCGAGTAACTGACTCTGATATGCTACCGTGTAAGGCTGAGAAATGGTCTGCCCCTCTCCGATCGGAAAAGCGCGGTCCTCATAAGCCTGTTCATCGAATGCGGAATCCAGAAAGAAGTGGCGGGGAATATTATTGATCGCGTCCAGTACCGTTTCGTCGGTGATCCCTTTGGCACGGATGATATCCACAAGTTTCTTGCGCAAGCCTTTGTGACGGTAACTGTCTTCTGTTGGTCTCATACCCATGTTTCGGTTGTGGCAAATTTAACCGAATGTGTTCAATAAAAAAGGCCGCATCATTTAATAATGCGGCCAATGATGAAATGATGATGTGATCAGAGTTTCATATCGGCGATGATCGCTTTGATCTTCGCGTCCAATGCTGCATTCTTTTCATCGAATGCCGCTGCGTTCTCCGATTGTGTATTCACACTGAAATAGAATTTGATCTTGGGCTCTGTTCCGGAAGGTCGCGCCGAAATGCTGCTGCCATCTTCAAGGATGAACTGCAGTACGTTCGATTTCGGCAGATCGATCTTCCAGGTATCGCCGGTCTGCGGATTAAGTCCTTTGCTGAGTTCATAATCGAGCAACTGCACGACCGGTGTACCAATGATGGATTTCGGCGGCGCATTGCGGTAGGCCTCCATCATCGCCGCGATCTGCTGCTGACCATCCATTCCTTTCTTGGTGATGGAAATGAGATGTTCTTTGTACAGACCATATTCCACATACAGGTCGATCATTTTCT